>NZ_JBJJLC010000032.1:0-6220 GCF_045449855.1 Marinobacter alkalisoli
CCACCCCGCAAGCCCGCCCCACCACCCTCAGGCTACACGCAGGCGAACTTCATCAATTCCCTGTGACTCCCGGTTTTTGGCTTAGAGGCAGGACGCAGCATTAGTATGAACACTGTTAAAATGCCATAAATCAAATGGTCCCCGATACTTGCCAACAAGGACAGCCTTTAATGCAAAACCTGACGTTCTCCTCCCACTACGCACGAGCGGTCCTGCACGGGCTGGAAGAACGGGGGCTGCCTATAGCCGAACTGTTGCACAAAAACGGCATTGATCCGGACTTCATCTACCCGCCACGGGCGCGGCTGCCCACCGAGCAGTTCATTCGCCTGTTCCGCATGACCTGGAAAGTGCTGGACGATGAATTCATGGGGCGCACCACCCACCCGTGCAGGGTCGGACATTTCCATCTGATGGGATCATTAGTGGTGCACAGCGCCACCCTGGAAGACGTGATCCGTCAGAGCATTCGCTGCTACCGGCTGTTCAACCACGACATCGAAATCGAGCTGAACACCGAGGGGGAAGAAGCGGAACTGACCATGACCCATCGCCATCCGGAGCTGGACCCGGATCAGTTCCTGGTGGAATGGCTGTTGATGGTATGGCACCGGCTGGTGGGATGGCTGATCGGGCGCAAGATCGTGCTCAGTCACGCCACCTTTGAGCACGGTCTGCCCGGCCATTTCGATGAATACCGCTTTGTCTTCCCGTGCCAGTGTCACTTCGATCAGCAGCGCAACAGTCTGTTCTTCAGCAAGGCGTACCTGACCATGCCGGTCACACGGACGCCGGCGGAACTGGACGAATTTATCCTGAGTTCGCCTCGTAATCTGCTGGTCTGGACCGACGATGACGACAGCCTGACAACGCAGGTACGAAGACTATTGGAAGGGATGGAGCAGGATCGCTTACCGACCCTGGAGACGATGGCGGATCACCTTAACATGACCAGCAACACCCTGAGCCGCAGGCTCAAATCCGAAGGCAGTGCCTATCAGAAGATCAAGGACAACCTGCGGCGGGATCAGGCGGTCACGCTGTTGCTGCGACCTAACCTGACCATTACCGAGATTTCGTCCCGGCTGGGGTTTACCGAGCCCGGCGCATTCTCCCGTGCATTCAAGCACTGGACCGGGCTCAGCCCCCTGGCCTACCGCAAACAGGACTATTAGACCCGCTTACAGCAGCTCAATGGCAACCGCTGTACCTTCGCCACCACCGATGCACAGTGAAGCAACACCGCGCTTGAGGCCACGCTGTTTCAGGGCATTCATCAGGGTGATGAGGATGCGCGAACCGGACGACCCGATCGGGTGACCGAGGGCGCAGGCACCGCCATACACGTTGACCTTTTCGGCGGGCAGGTTCAGCTCGTTGATGGCCGCCAGGGTCACCACGGCGAAGGCTTCGTTGATCTCGAACAGATCCACGTCGTCCACCGACCAGCCGGCTTTCTTCAATACCTTCTCGATGGAGCCGATGGGCGCCAGGGTGAATTCTGAAGGCAGCCGGGCATGGGTCGCGTGGGCCACGATGCGCGCCTGGGGTGTCAGGCCCCGGGCTTCGGCTTCTGCCGCGGACGCCAGAACCAGCGCTGAGGCACCATCACTGATGGAGCTGGAGTTGGCGGCCGTTACAGATCCGTCCTTGGCGAACGCCGGCTTGAGCGTCGGAATCTTTTCCGGACGGGCGTTGCCCGGCTGCTCGTCGGTGTCCACCACTGTCTCACCACCACGGCCAGGCACACTCACCGGCACGATTTCCGGTTTGAACCAGCCGCTCTCGATGGCCGCCAGGGATTTGTTCAGGGAACCGATGGCAAACTCGTCCATGGCTTCCCGGGTGATGTTGAACTTGTCTGCCGTACGCTGGGCAAACACGCCCATCAGGCCGCCTTCGTAGGCGTCTTCCAGACCGTCCAGGAACATGCTGTCCATCACCTGGCCGTGGCCCATGCGCATGCCGCCACGGGCCTTGGGCAGCAGGTACGGTGCCTGGCTCATGTTTTCCATGCCACCGGCAATCATGAAGTTGTTGGTTCCGGCCTTGATCTGGTCGTGGGCCATGATGACCGCCTGCATGCCGGAGCCGCACATCTTGTTGATGGTGGTGCAACCGGAGCTGTCCGGTATGCCAGAAGCGCGTGAAGCCTGGCGCGCCGGCGCCTGACCCAGCCCGGCCGGCAATACGCAGCCCATAATCACTTCCTGGATGTCCGCCGGCTGCAGACCGGAACGCTCAATGGCAGCCTTGATGGACACCGCACCCAGCTCCGGGGAGCGGACCGAACTCAGGGCGCCCATCATGCCGCCCATGGGGGTGCGGGCAGAACCGGCAATTACCACACTGTTGTCACTCATACTCTTTCCTCACTCAATTAATCAGGACTTGCCCAGTACCGAACGGGCAATGATTTCTTTCATCACCTCAGATGTTCCGCCATAAATTCTTTGTACCCGTGCATCAATAAAATTCCGGGATATCGGGTACTCGGTGGTGTATCCATAGCCACCGAACAGCTGCAGGCAACCATCCGCTACCCGGCACTGCATTTCCGTGGCGCTGTACTTGGCCATGGACGCCGTCGGGGCATCCAGTTCGCCACGGTCGTACTGGTCGATGCACTGGTCCACGAAGGCTCTGTTGACCCGGTAATCGGTTTCCATTCGCGCGATTTCGAATCGGGTGTTCTGTAACTGGGCCAGTTTCTGGCCGAACAGCTCACGTTCCTGGGCGTAGGCGATCGTCAGATCCAGCGAACCGCGAGCAGCGGCAACGCCGAGAGCGCCAATCACCAGGCGTTCGCGAGGCAGTTCCCGCATCAGGTACATAAAGCCCTGCCCTTCCTCACCGAGCAACGCGGAGGCGGGAATGCGCATGTCGGAGAAAAACAGCTCCGAGGTGTCACCGGAATGCTGGCCGATCTTGTCCAGGTTCCGCCCCTTGCTGTAACCCGGCAACGAGGTATCCACCAGGAACAGGCTGATGCCCCGGGCACCGGCGTTGGGGTCGGTCTTGGCCGCGACAATCACCATGTCCGCATGCTGGCCGTTGGTAATAAAGGTCTTGGAGCCATTGAGGATGTAGTCATCCCCATCCTTGACGGCGCTGGTGCGGATCGCCTGCAGGTCACTGCCGGCACCGGGTTCGGTCATGGCAATCGCACCGACCGCCTCACCGGAGACCATTTTCGGCAACCACTGCTGCTTTTGTTCCTCGTTACCGATATGGCTCAGGTACGGGGCAACAATGTCCGAGTGCACCATCACGTTGGTGGACAGGGCACCAAAGCCCAGCCGTGCCAGCTCTTCGCCAACCACCACGGAATACTGGAAAGGCGCGCCGCAACCGCCGCACTCTTCCGGCACATCCACACACAACATGCCGGCATTGCCCAGGGTGTTCCAGAGTTCACGGGGCACAATCCCGGATTTTTCCCAGGCCTCGTAGTGAGGCTTCACTTCGGTTTCCAGGGCCTTGATAACGGACTCCCGGAACATCTCGAGCTCTTCTTTATCGATCGGACTGCTCATAACGTTCTCCCGATTGGTTGGACTCACTTGGGCGCCATGCGCAGCGCGCAATCCAGACGAACCACTTCACCGTTGAGGATGGGATTGCGAACCATCTGATCCACCATCATGCCAAACTCTTCCGGCTTGCCGAGGCGCTTGGGGAACGGCAAGGTGGCAGCCAGGCTGTCCTGCACTTCCTCGGGCATGCCGGCCATCATCGGCGTCATGAACAGACCCGGTGCAATGGTGTTCACACGGATACCCTCGCGGGCCAGCTCCCGGGCGGCCTGCAACGTCAGCGCCACTACACCGCCTTTCGATGCACTGTAAGCCGCCTGACCGATCTGCCCTTCATAGGCAGCAACAGACGCCGTGGAAATAATCACACCGCGCTCACCATCGGCGTTGGGTTCACGCTGAGCCATATCCGCCGCGGCCAGACGCAGGATGTTAAAGGTACCTATCAGGTTGACCTGAATGACCTTGCTAAAGTTCTCCAGCGGCATCACCCCGTCACGGCCCAGAATCTTCGCCGCCGGCGCGATGCCGGCACAATTCACGGCCACACCACAGGGACCATGAGCTTCGCGGGCCTTGGCCAGGGCGGCCTCGGCGCTGTCGGATGAGGTGACGTCGCAGTGAACAAACAGCCCGCCAATATCCCGGGCCACGGCTTCACCCTGCTCTTTCTGCACATCGAAAATGGCAACCTTGCAGCCCGCTGCCGCCAGGGCACGCGCGGCCCCTTCGCCCAAACCGGATGCACCACCGGTAACAATCGCCGGTACGTTCTGAAATTCCATAGCGTTCTCCTTGTTGTCAGAAACTCGATACTGGTTAATGTAAAGTGTGTTCCAGGCCCGGCACCTATGCCATGACATATTCCGCCACAATATTTGTTAAAAAATTCAATTCTGAAAATCGTCCCTTTTACGCCCAAAATTTACTTTACGTTTACGTAAACTTTATCTAACCTTAGTCTAAAAAGGAAATCGCCATGGCAGACAAAAGCACCTACAGCATCAGTGAACTCGCCAAGGAGTTCGACGTCACAACACGAAGCGTCCGCTTTTATGAGGATCAGGGCTTGCTGAAGCCCTCTCGCAGGGGGCAGACACGGATATTCAGTTCAAAGGATCGGGTGCGCCTGAAACTCATCCTGCGGGGCAAACGCATGGGCTTCTCCCTGGCGGAGACCAAAGAGCTGTTCGATTTGTGGGATGAAACCCTCAGCGGCAACGAAAAGCAGCTGCTGAAAATGCTGGAAATTCTGGAAGCCCGGCGGGCACAACTGGAACAACAGAAAAACGACATTGCCCAGGCGGAAATGGAAATGGACACGGCAGAAGCCCGTTGCCGCGAAGCACTGGCGGACCTGCAGAAGAGAAAACGCCAGCAGGCAACGGCTGAACAGGAAGAACCTGACCCGGTAGAACAGAAATAACGCGAACGACATAGGTAGCCAACAATGAAATCACAATACACAGAGTTCAACTTCGGCCTCGGCGAAACCCTCGACATGCTCCGCGAGCAGATCAACGGCTTCGCCGCCGCGGAAATCGCTCCCCGCGCAGAAGAGATCGACCGTAACAACGAATTCCCCATGGACCTGTGGCGTAAAATGGGCGACATGGGCCTGCTGGGGATTACCGTAAAAGAAGAATACGGCGGCTCCGACATGGGCTACCTGGCGCACGTCATCGCCATGGAAGAAATCAGCCGTGCTTCGGCCTCCGTTGGCCTCTCCTACGGCGCCCACTCCAACCTCTGTGTAAACCAGATTCATCGCAACGGCACCGAAGAGCAAAAGCAGACATACCTGCCGAAACTGATCAGCGGCGAACACGTGGGCGCATTGGCCATGTCCGAGCCCAACGCCGGCTCCGACGTGATCTCCATGAAACTCACCGCCCGTGACGAAGGCGATCACTTCGTCCTCAACGGCACCAAGATGTGGATCACCAACGGCCCGGACGCCCACACCTACGTCATCTACGCCAAAACCGACACCCAGGCCGGTTCCCGGGGCGTCACCGCCTTCATCGTCGAACGCGATTACCCGGGCTTCAGCCGCCACCAGAAACTCGACAAACTCGGCATGCGCGGCTCCAACACCTGCGAACTGGTGTTCGAAGACTGCAAGGTACCCCGTGAAAACATCCTCGGCGGCGAAGGCAACGGCGCCAAAGTCCTCATGAGCGGCCTCGACTACGAACGCCTCGTCCTCTCCGGCGGCCCGCTGGGCATCATGCAGGCAGCACTGGACGTCACCGTTCCCTACATCCGCGAGCGCAAACAGTTCGGCCAGGCCATCGGCGAATTCGAACTGGTCCAGGGCAAAGTGGCGGATATGTACACCTGGATGAACACCGCCAAGTCCTACGTCTACATGGTGGCCATGTCCGCCGACCGCGGCGAAACCACCCGCAAAGACGCCGCCGGCGCAATCCTTTACTCCGCCGAAATGGCCACCAAAATGGCCCTGGACGCCATCCAGCTGCTCGGCGGCAACGGTTACATCAACGAATACCCGACAGGCCGTTTACTGCGCGACGCCAAGCTCTATGAAATCGGTGCTGGCACGTCTGAAATCCGCCGCATGCTGATCGGCAGAGAACTGTTCCTGAACAAGTAAGCGACGAGCTCTTTCGTTTGTGTGGTGCAGATGCCTGCACCCAATGTATGACAAGGGGCTGGTGGGC
>NZ_JBJJLC010000033.1:0-20108 GCF_045449855.1 Marinobacter alkalisoli
ATGGCCTGAGAGAAGCG
This sequence comes from Marinobacter alkalisoli, assembly GCF_045449855.1. NCBI lineage: Bacteria > Pseudomonadati > Pseudomonadota > Gammaproteobacteria > Pseudomonadales > Marinobacteraceae > Marinobacter > Marinobacter alkalisoli. Next base: position 18 of record NZ_JBJJLC010000033.1, read on the forward strand.
CACATGGATGTGCTCGTAGCGGTTTCCGGAAGGACAGCCCACCAGCCCCGCGCCCCCAAATCTTGAGGGATCAAAAAGCCATGACCATGCTCCAAAGCAAAATCAATCCAAGGTCCGATGAATTCCAGGCTAACCAGGAATCCATGGCCCAGGCCGTGGCCGACCTGCGGGATAAAGTATCCACCATCCAGCAAGGCGGTGGCCCCACCTACCAGGAACGCCACCTGGCACGTGGCAAACTGCTGCCCCGTGAGCGCATCAACCAACTACTTGATGACGGCTCCCCCTTCCTGGAAATCGGCCAGTTCGCCGCCTACAACGTCTACGGCGAAGAAGTCCCCGCCGCTGGCGTCATTGCCGGCATCGGCCGCGTCTCCGGCACCGAATGCATGATCATCGCCAACGACGCCACGGTAAAGGGCGGCAGCTACTACCCGCTGTCAGTTAAAAAACACCTGCGCGCCCAGGAAATCGCCCTGCAGAACCGCCTGCCCTGCATCTACCTCGTAGACTCCGGCGGCGCCAACCTGCCCAGACAGGACGAAGTCTTCCCGGACCGCGACCACTTCGGCCGCATCTTCTACAACCAGGCCCGCATGTCTGCCGACGACATCCCGCAGATCGCCGTGGTCATGGGCCTGTGTACCGCCGGCGGCGCCTACGTACCCGCCATGGCGGACGAATCCATCATCGTCCGCAACCAGGGCACCATCTTCCTGGCCGGCCCGCCGCTGGTAAAAGCCGCCACCGGTGAAGTCGTCAGCGCCGAAGACCTGGGCGGTGCCGACGTACACTGCAAAATCTCCGGCGTGGCCGACCACTACGCCGAAAACGACGCCCACGCCCTGGAAATCGCCCGCCGCTGCGTCTCCAACCTCAACCGCCGCAAACCGGCGGACGTGGAAATCCGCAAGCCCAAGGCACCGGTTTACGACCCCGAAGAAATCTACGGCATCGTCGGCACCGACCTGCGCAAACAGTTCGATGTACGGGACGTCATCGCCCGCATCGTCGACGGCTCCGAGTTTGACGAATTCAAACGCTACTACGGCCAGACCCTCGTCACCGGCTTCGCTCACATCCACGGCTACCCGGTAGGCATCATCGCCAACAACGGCATCCTGTTCAGCGAAGCGGCCCAGAAAGGCGCCCATTTCATCGAACTGTGCTGCCAGCGCAACATCCCGCTGCTGTTCCTGCAGAACATCACCGGATTCATGGTCGGCCAGAAATACGAAGCCGAAGGCATCGCCAAGCACGGCGCCAAAATGGTCATGGCCGTGGCCTGCGCCAACGTGCCCAAGATCACCGTACTGATCGGCGGCAGCTTCGGCGCCGGCAACTACGGCATGTGCGGCCGCGCCTACAGCCCGGACTTCCTGTGGATGTGGCCCAACGCCCGCATCTCCGTGATGGGCGGCGAACAGGCCGCCGGCGTACTGGCCCAAGTCCGTCGCGAAGGCATGGAACGCAAAGGCCAGGAATGGAGCGCCGAGGAAGAGGCCGAGTTCAAGCAGCCGGTCATCGACAAGTACGAGGAACAGGGCCACCCCTACTATGCCAGCGCACGGCTGTGGGACGACGGTGTCATCGACCCCGCCCAGACCCGCGAGGTCGTGGCCCTGAGCCTGTCCGCCACCCTGAACCGCCCGGCCAAGCCAACACGCTTCGGCGTGTTCCGCATGTAACGGAGGACAGCGCCATGACCGATCAGGAATCAGCAGTAATGCTCAACCAACGCGCCAAGGGTGTCACCGAAGTGGTGCTCAACCGCCCGGACAAACGTAACGCGTTCGACGACGTCATCATCCAGCAACTGATCAACGCGCTGGAAAAAGTGAATGCCGACGACAACACCAACATCGTCATCCTGCGCTCCGAAGGCAAGCACTTCTCCGCCGGCGCGGACCTGGGCTGGATGCGTCGCATGGCGGACAACACCCGCCAGGAAAACCTGGACGACTCACGAGAGCTCGCGCGGCTGATGGACACCCTGAACCACCTCGGCAAGCCGGTGATTGGCCTGGTGCAGGGTGCGGCTTTCGGCGGCGCCGTCGGCCTGGCCGCCTGCTGCGATATCGTTCTCGCCACGGAGAAAGCCAGTTTCTGCCTGAGCGAAGTAAAACTCGGCCTGATTCCCGCGGTGATCAGCCCCTACGTGGTACGGGCCATAGGCGAACGCCAGGCCAGGCGCTATTTCATCTCCGCTGAGATATTCACTGCCCAACAAGCCGAACACTTCGGCCTGGTGCACGAAGTGTGTGACGACGTAGCCGCCATGGAGCGCCGCTGCGACGAACTGCTGCTGCAGCTCGCCCTCAACGGCCCGGAAGCCATGCAGGCGGCCAAGGATCTGGTGTTCGCCGTCAGCCACAAGCAGATCGGCAACGACGTCATTGAAGACACCGCACAACGCATCGCGGATATCCGGGTGGGTGCCGAAGGCCAGGAAGGACTCAGCGCCTTCCTGAACAAACGCAAGGCCAACTGGGCTCCGGAGGACTAACAACAATGTTCAGCAAGATACTCATAGCCAACCGGGGCGAAATCGCCTGCCGGATCATCCAGACCGCCCACCGCATGGGCATTCGTGTTGTCGCCGTGTATTCCGACGCCGATGCCGACGCGCGGCACGTGGCCATGGCCGACGAAGCCTTCAACATTGGCCCTGCCCCCAGCTCCGAAAGCTACCTGCGGGCCGACAAGATCATCGAAATCGCCAAGGAAAGCGGTGCCCAGGCCATTCACCCGGGCTACGGCTTCCTGTCGGAAAACACCCAGTTTGCCGAGGCCTGCGAAGCCAACGACATCGTGTTCATCGGCCCGCCCTCCTCGGCCATTGCCGCCATGGGCTCCAAGTCCGCCGCCAAGGCGATTATGGAAAAAGCCGGGGTACCGCTAGTTCCGGGTTACCACGGCGACGACCAGTCACCGGAAACCCTGCGCGCCGAAGCCGAAAAATGCGGCTTCCCTCTGCTACTTAAAGCCGTTGCCGGTGGTGGCGGCAAGGGCATGCGCGTGGTCGAGCGCCTGGAAGAGTTTGACGATGCCCTGGCTGCAGCCAAACGGGAATCCAAGAACGCCTTCGGCAATCCGGACATGCTGATCGAGCGCTACCTGACCCAGCCACGGCACGTGGAAATCCAGGTGTTCTGTGACCAGGACGGCCACGGCGTGTACCTGGCCGAGCGGGACTGCTCCGTGCAGCGCCGCCATCAGAAAGTGCTGGAAGAAGCGCCAGCCCCGGGCCTGTCGGAAGAGACCCGCAAGGCCATGGGTGAAGCCGCCGTCAAAGCCGCCCAGGCCATCAATTACGTCGGCGCCGGCACCGTGGAATTCCTCTACGACGTGGACGGCTCCTTCTTCTTCATGGAAATGAACACCCGCCTGCAGGTGGAGCACCCGGTCACCGAAATGGTCACCGGCCAGGACCTGGTGGAATGGCAGCTGAAGGTCGCCTGGGGCGAGCCCCTGCCGCTGGAACAATCCCAGGTAAAAACCCGGGGCCACGCCCTGGAAGCGCGCATCTACGCCGAAGACCCGGACCAGGACTTCCTGCCCGCCACCGGCACCCTGCGCTACCTGAGTACTCCGGATGAAAGCGTCCATGTGCGTGTGGACACCGGCGTGACTGAAGGCGACGAGATCAGCATCCACTACGATCCGATGATCGCCAAGCTGATCGTCTGGGATGAAACCCGGGATCAGGCCATCAACCGCATGGTGCAGGCCCTGGAGCACTACCGCATTGCCGGCGTGAAGACCAACATCCGCTTCCTGCATGCCCTGGCCGATGCCCAGCCGTTCCGGGAAGCGGACCTGACCACCGGGTTTATCGACGACCACCGGGATCTACTGTTCCCGAAATCCAAACTGGATACCCACAAGGCCCTGGTACTGGCCGCCGGCTTCGTGCTGGAACAGCGCAAGTCCCGGGAAGTGGTCAGCACCGATCCCTGGTCGCCGTTTGGCCGCCAGAACAGCTGGCGCATGAACTCCGAATACGCCCAGCCGCTGAAACTGCAGGTGGGCGAAGACATCCACGAACTCAAGGTGCTGGAACGGGACGACCGCTACCAGGTCCACGTCGGCGGCAGCGTTTACAACCTTACCGCCCGTCTGGACGACGACTACCTGCAGGCGGTGATCAACGGCCATCGCATCAGCATTCATGGCAACCTGCACAACGACAAACTGGTGTTGTTCTACGAAGGCGACACCTTCCAGTGCACCCTTTACCGGGAGACCTACGGCCTCGAGGAAATGGCCGGTGAAGGCAGTCTGTCAGCACCAATGAACGGCGCCGTCGTCGCCATCCAGGCCAAGGTAGGTGACAAGGTCACCGCCGGCCAGACCCTGGTGATCATGGAAGCCATGAAAATGGAACACGCCATCAAGGCTCCCACCGATGGCGTCGTGACCGACATTTTCTTCGCTGAAGGGGATCAGGTGTCCGAAGGTGCGGACCTGATCGCCATCGAAACCAGTGACGAGGAGGTGGCGTAACATGGCCTTTCCGAAACAGGTACGGCTGGTGGAAATGAGCCCCCGGGACGGCCTGCAGAATGAACCCGGCCCGGTGATCAAAACCCGCATCAAGACCGGGCTGATCGACCGGCTGGCCGACTGCGGCCTGAACCATATCGAATCCGCCAGCTTTGTGTCCCCGAAATGGGTGCCGCAAATGGGCGATGCTGCCGAAGTCATGGCCGGCATCAACCGCAAGCCGGGCGTTCGCTACTCGGTGCTCACCCCCAACCTCAAGGGCTTCGAGAATGCCCTGGCGGCCGGGGTGGACGAAGTGGCGGTGTTCGGCGCCGCGTCCGAGTCCTTCAGCCAGAAAAACATCAACTGCTCCATCGCCGAAAGCCTCGACCGCTTCCTGCCTGTGATGGAAGCCGCCAATAAAGCTGGCATCCCGGTACGGGGCTATGTATCCACCGTGCTCGGCTGCCCCTACGAGGGCGACATCGCCCCCGAACAGGTGGCCAAAGTCGCCAAAGCCCTGGCGGACATGGGCTGCTACGAAATCTCCCTGGGCGACACCATCGGCGTGGGCACGCCCCAGAAAGCCAAACGCATGCTCGAAGCCGTCGCCGCCCAGGTGCCGATTGAAAAGCTGGCCGCCCACTTCCACGACACCTACGGCCAGGCTCTGGCGAATCTTTACGCCGTTCTGGAAGAAGGCGTGGCCGTCATCGACGCCTCTGTCGCCGGCCTCGGCGGTTGCCCCTACGCCAAAGGCGCCTCCGGCAACGTTGCCACCGAGGACGTGCTATACCTTCTGAACGGTCTTGGCATCGAAACCGGCGTAGACCTGGACAAACTGGTTGCCACCGGCGACTGGGTATGCCGCCAGATTAAGCGCCATAACGGCTCCAAAGTCGGTCAGGCCCTTGGAGGGAATTGCACATGAACCAGAACAAGAACGTGGTCGCCCTGGACCTGCCGATCCCAGAGATCCGCGACATGCCGGAAGACACCCAGAAGTACTTCCAGATCTGCCAGGAAAAACTCGGCATGATCCCGAATGTGCTGACCGCCTACAGCCAGAACCTGAAACAGCTCGAAGGCTTCACCCGCCTGTACAACGAACTGATGCTGGGCGAAGGCGAGCTGAGCAAGCTGGAGCGGGAAATGGTGGCCGTGGTGGTCTCCTCCGAGAACAAGTGTTACTACTGCCTGGTGGCCCACGGCGCCGCCGTGCGGGTACTGAGCGGCGATCCCCAGCTGGGTGAACACATGGTGATGAACTACCGCAGCGCCAAGCTCGACAAGCGCCAGCGGGCCATGCTGGATTTTGCATCCCACCTCACCTGTTCACCGGCCACCGTCACCGAAGAACACATCCAGGCCCTGCGGGATGCCGGCCTCAGCGATAGCGCCATCTGGGATCTGAGCAACCTGATCGGCTTCTACAACATGTCCAATCGCGTGGCCATCGCCAGCGATATGCAACCCAATCCCGAGTATCACAGCCAGAGTCGCTAGCAGATAGACACTGCTCGCCCTCGACTACAACAACAATGGAGGCAGAGATATGAGCAACACTCTCCCAAGTTATACCAGCGGCACCTCAGAGACGCCGCTACTGGGCATGACCATCGGCGAAATGCTCGACCGCACCGCCGACAAGTACCCCGATACCGAAGCCCTGATCGCCCTGCACCAGGACATCCGTTGGACCTACAAAGAGTTTGTTGAAAAGGTCAACGAAGCCGCCCGCGCCTTCATGGCCATCGGCGTCAAGCGTGGCGACCGCGTCGGCATCTGGTCCCCCAACCGTTACGAGTGGACCGTGACCCAGTTCGCCACCGCCAAAGTCGGCGCCATCCTGGTCAACATCAACCCGGCCTACGGTGTGCACGAACTGGACTACGCCCTGAACCTGGCCGGCATCTCCGTGCTGGTGACGGCGGACAGCTTCAAGGCGTCCGACTACCGCAAAATGGTCTACGACCTGGCGCCGGAACTGAAGGCCAGCACCCCGGGCCAACTCAAGGCCCAGCAGGTGCCCGAGTTGCGCGCCGTGGTCAACCTGGACAAAGACAAACACGACGGCATGTGGACCTGGGACGAGTTCGTGGGCTTTGCCGACGACGTCAGCCAGGAAGAGCTGGACAAGGTACAGGCCCAGCTCCAGTTCGATGATCCCATCAACATCCAGTTCACCTCCGGCACCACCGGTAACCCCAAGGGCGCCACCCTCACCCACCACAACATCCTCAACAACGGATACTTTGTGGCGGAGAGCCAGCGCTTCACCGAGAAAGACCGCCTGGTCATTCCCGTGCCCCTGTACCACTGCTTCGGCATGGTGATGGGCAACCTGGGCTGCATTACCCACGGCTCCACCATGATCTACCCGGGTGAAGGCTTCGAGCCCAAATCCGTGCTGCAGGCCGTACACCAGGAAAAAGCCACCGCCCTGTACGGCGTGCCCACCATGTTCATTGCCGAACTGGCCGAGCCGGAGTTTGAAACCTACGACCTCTCCACCCTGCGTACCGGCATCATGGCCGGCTCCATCTGCCCGGCGGAAGTGATGAAAAAGGTCAACGGCAAGATGCACATGAAGGAAGTGCAGATTGCCTACGGCATGACCGAAACCAGCCCGGTATCCACCCAGACCAGCGCCCTCGACCCGTTCGAGAAACAGGTCACCACCGTGGGCCGCACCCAGCCGCACCTGGAAACCAAGATCGTCGACCCGGGTACCGGCAACGTGCTCCCCCGTGGCGAAATCGGCGAACTGTGCACCCGTGGTTACAGTGTGATGCTGAAATACTGGAACAACGAAGAAAAAACTCGCGAATCCATCGACGACGCCGGTTGGATGCACACCGGCGACCTGGCCACCATGGATGAAGACGGCTACATCCAGATCGTCGGCCGCATCAAGGACATGGTCATCCGCGGCGGGGAGAACATCTACCCGAAAGAGATTGAAGAATTCCTTTACTCCCACCCCGCCATCGAGGAAGTGCAGGTCACCGGCATCCCAGATGACAAATACGGCGAAGAACTCATCGCCTGGGTAAAACTGAACCCGGATGCACACCCGGTGACTGGCGACGAACTGCGGGAATTCTGCAAGGGCAAGATCGCCCACTTCAAGATCCCCAGGAACTACAAGTTCGTGGATGAATTCCCGATGACGGTGACCGGTAAGATCCAGAAGTTCAAGATGCGGGAGATTTCTATTGAGGAGATGGGGTTGAAGAAGTAATCGACTCCCCTGCTCCGTTCCCACCTACAGACCCCGGCTATTTGTCGGGGTTTTTTCTTTCTGGTCCAGCCTTATACGCATCCAGGAGCCCCGCAATCATTAAGCGTGCTTCGTTGTTGCGCGATGATATTACGGAAATCCTAGGTACCAGCTTTGCATGGCCCTGATTTTTAGACTATTTTTGTCGTTAACTTGCAGAAAAAGAACTAATGTCATAGTCAATGTTGTGTGATTAGCGTGAAGGCTACCCGACTATTGGTAGAAATTAGTGCTCGATGGAAGTGACCTTTGGAAATTGGCAACGAGACGACTATTAAACTTATTTCAGCGCTTATCGTCATGGTCTATAGCCTTATACTGAACCGGTACAAAGGGGGAGCTAATCGGGTAGACGGAAGTGTTTGGTCTCCTCTCAACCACTTTATGTTTGCGAATCTGGGACGTATTTTTTGAAAACTAACGGATTAATAGTACTGTTCTTGACGCGGGAATTTTCCAATGGCTTTTGATGCATCTCCGTCGTGGAGCGGATTCAATTATCAGGGCAAAGTTGCGCTCTACTATGCTCTACGGCTGATAAACGGAGAGCCAAATGGTAAAGATCTGTCGAATTACAGCTTGATGCTTGAGGCCACCGAAGACTTCGAGATTCTGTGCGACGGGATTGCACTCTCGTACCATCAAGTAAAAGCATATAACACTAGTACATACAGCAAGTACTCAAATGCCCTGCTCGGAATTACGCTGGCGCTTTACAATCACCCGAATGCATTTGGACGAATACATACGTGGATGCAGATCAATCCTAAGCCGGGATTTGTTGACCTCAGAAGCTCCATACAGCATGACTTAGATCATGTACTAAGCGAATATAGGGAAAAAACTCCCAAAGACGGAAGTACGATCCTTGAAAAAGCTGCATCTACAGCAGAAAAAATTCCCAAACAGGCGGCCATATTGAGAGCCGCATTTCCAGGGTACACCGCAGACCTCCTGTATGACCTCTTAGAGTCTATTCGGACAGGCCAGAACAATACTCTTAGTCGACTAGACTCCCATCAGTACGAGGACAACAATAGATTCTGTGATCTAGATGCTATCAACGACAAAATCAAAGCAGAAATATCAACTGCGTTGCAAAAGCGAGGAATCGTAATTACCGACGGGAACCTCGAAAAAACCTTTCAGGTTTTCTTAGGAATTATAGATCAGCACGTTATCTACCGTCACAAGAATAAGGAAGGGGATAGCATACCATTATCCTTCAGTGAAATTGTTGATGCTCTCGAGGTTGACCACGAAGACATCGGACGAGAATACCTAGCCTGTAAGTTCAAGGCGCAATTCGCTCAACTGATAGATCAGTATATACGCGATCCTGAAGACTACGAGGAGCCAGAGGAGGACGCATACTGTAATTTAAAGGAAGCAAAAAAACGCCTCCTAAGCCTAAGTCCACAAGACCTCTGGGCACATTACCGTAGCTTCTCTCCTCAGACATACCTTCAACATGACTGCAATACGGAAAATGCTTTTGGAACGAACATGGAAGGCATTCGACACGTACTGTTAAAAATCCTCCACACGATAAACTTTGAGCGAGCGTCGCACAACGCATCAAACAATCAATTGATATACCGTACAACTACACTGCCTTATCAGTACTACCTACCCACAACCATTACTCATGTCGCCCGACCTACTCAGATTGAAAAGCAAATCAAAGAAAATCTGAATATGAGTGAAGTTCTGTTTGAGGTCGAAAACCTTATTTATAGCGGTTCGGAACCCCACTCGTTCTCACCGACTGCGATAACACATACTGAAGCGCCAGCGGCAGTAGACGCAGATCCTCGCTCTAAAAGAGAGGAGGTTTTAAAGCGTATAACTCTTGTTCCCATATCAACTGCCAAGGATGCATTATCCCAATGATCGAAATCATCAACAACATCCTTTCCAGCAGTGGTTATAAACAGGTCGATATCGAGCCTCCTTATAATGACTACGACATCTATCTTTACTGTCCATCCGAGGCAATCAACAGGGAGGAGTACTTTGTCACTCTACAACTGCACGCACAGTCCGACGAGGCGGCAAAAACCATACTCTTGGAAAAAGCGCAGATATTGTTCGAGGAAATTAGTAACTCAGGACAAGTGAGCCGTCCCTTCGAGAAGAACTGCACCATGTTCATATGTCATGAGGAAGACAAGATCAATAGGCAAACAATACTTGCCCTCGAGGAAGACCCATACAACTTCAAGAAGAATGTTATTACCTACACCCAACCGGAGCTCGAAGCCCTGCTAGCTTACCTAGCCGAGAACAAGATTGAAAGCATAACCAATGCCGCAATAAATAACATAATAAATTCCGAGGGAGGGAGAGGCTTCTTAGAATTCAAAGACAGTCATAAATCCAGCAAAGGCCTCTATTCGCTGGTATTAAGGACTACACTCAAGCTTCCTTTTATCACCTATCACCCACAAGAGCAAAAACTTTCCAATTTGAGCCTTGAGATCAGAAAGTCCCTATCCCAAGACCAAAATTCGATCTTCAGCCAGTTGCTGGATTCCGAATTAGAGTTGACTGACGAGAACATCCATCAGCAAATTGAGCGGATTTGGAGCGACTTGGGATGATCAATCTAAATAAAATCACGCTTAAAAATTTCAAGATATTTGGTGGTGAACCATACACTATCAGTTTTGAGGATAATGACCTCATTTTGCTTGACGGGCCGAATGGATATGGAAAAACATCCATTTTTGACGCCATTGAATTGGGCCTGACAGGCAACATCTCTCGCTTTATTTCCTTAGAAAGTCGCCAAAACCCGTCTGACATCGTCGTTGCACACGAGGGCGCGGAAAATGTTGAAGTTATCCTAGAATTCAAGGACAAACATTCGAAAGTAAAGACATTCCAACGAAAGCTAAAGCACTCGATCCCTAATAGCTTCAAAAAAATCAGCAAGTTCGCCGAGCTCTGGGAGCTCAATGAGATTGTGAATGAAGAACCCATTCCTGTAGGTCAGGATGCACTAGATCAATACTTCGACAGCAAGGACTTCTCAAGAGACTTCCTGCTATTCCATTACGTCCAGCAAGAAGAAACGTCCCGATTTCTGAAAACGAAAAACGAGGCGCAAAGAGCTGATGAGCTCGCACAATTATTTGGCAATACTCGCGAAGCTGATAAGAAACTCAGCAAACTCGTCGCCACTTTCAAAAAGATGGGAGTATCGAAAAAAGCAGTTAGCAATCGGATCAAAGAAATTAGGGATCTATACAAAATCGATGACAACGCTAGCGCTAGCATCGCGACCGGCACAACGGAGCCACATTTTTACGTTCTCCCATGGTTGGTCGATTCCAATACGACGCCGTTCTGGGATGGGAAGTCAATCGAAAAGCTAGACCAAGAAAAGCTCAACAGCTCCCTTACAGAAATTACCAACATCAGGAACCTTCTTGTAAATCAGAGCTTTTTCTTAAGGAATCGTCGCTTTGAGAACGCCATTCAACAGCGAGAAGTTCTTGAGCTTTATATTGGCTACTTCAACTCCATCAAAAACTATGATTTGCTTGTCCGGCAGAGTCAAGAACACCGGCTAGTCAAGAACGCCTACACTTTGCTTAAAAGTGGAGATGTGAAACAAATCCGCACCGTCACGAATTTTAATACAATTTTCCAGACACTGAGCCTTGGAAGCAGCACCGATTTTGAAGTTTCGCTACAATCCCTTGTGCAAGCGGAGAAAAAAGCAAGTGGTCTAAGTTCTATATACTCCGAACTCATCAAGCACCACGACGCCATGTTCGCCGGGCTTAAAAAAGTTTCAAATCAGTCTGCATGCGTGCTTTGCGGGCACGACTATCAGACCCACGATGCTTTGTCTCATGCTATAGCTCAGTATGGTCATCTGCTCCGATCCGAACTCTCGGGACAGGATAAACTTTTAGTGGCGGCCAGAGATACCTTCAACACGACACACCTTTCTCCATTACTCCAGGCCTGTGCCACCTATTTAGAGCAAATGCCGGCTCCGTCCCAAGATGATCTGCTCGCTCTTTCTAAGGCGCTGAACACGAAAGAGCGTTTCGAAAAGCTTCGGAAATGGCTAAGGTCCGAACGCATTGAGCATGATGACCTACTCGCAACCACCTTTCCCGTCCACAGTGGTAATAACTACATTACCGCTGCGACGGACAGCCTAAGTGAGCGTATACGCTCCGTAATAGGCCAGGCCCCAGATGGATATTATGAAGCCAATGGCACCAACATATTCGACAGAATTTATAGGGATTACTTCAACAACGAAGCGGACAAGCTAACGCAGGTCAGTACCAACCTGCTCGATAATAAGGAAAGCTATATTAAGAATCTCTATTTCAGCTCTCTGAAAAATATATCCGAGGAGTTGGTCAAACTTGAACAGCGGAGTGTGCTATTGCAACGCGCCTTGGATGATGTAGCTGAAATCATTACAATTGTTCGGACCAAGATAAAACAGTACAGAAAAAAGCTAATAACTGAAATCGAGATACCTTTCTACATCTACTCAGGAAAAATCCTTCAAACTCACCAAACTGGGCTTGGCTATGGGATATTCATCAAAGACCCTACAGGCGATGATGAGCTGAAGAACGTGCGTCTGGTTTCCAACTGGGAGAGTGACCACGACATTCTCAACACTATGAGTTCGGGGCAGATATCTGCCGTCGTCATCGCCCTAACCTTGGCATTGCATAAGGTCTACTCCACTAGGTTCTCCAGCATCTTCATCGACGATCCCGTTCAGACCATGGACGACATCAATATGTCATCGCTGGTCGAGGTATTGCGTAACGACTTCAGTGACAAGCAAATCATCCTCTCCACACACGAAGACAAGGTGAGCAGATACTTTACCTATAAGTACCTCAAACACGGCGAGAGCGTGAAAATTATCAACTTAATGCAGCGGAAAGAATATATTCCAAGCAATAAGTTCCTGTTCAGAGACAGCTATAGCGAAACGGAATGAGCGTGGGCAACTTAAACTTTGATTTTTTACAAACTTAGCCTCGTAGATTGTGAGCGCTAAATCGCATAACCGAGAATTCATTTTTCGTAGGTAGCACCAGCAGCCAATGTAGAGTGGATAAGAAAAAAAAGGCATACTCAATGCAGCACAATGAAGATCTAAACAGTGAGCTCCTCGCATTCTCGAAAAAATTCGACACGCGGCGTGAAGATAAGGCGGTAAGTGCGCGAGGCCAATTCCTACGTTCTTTTCCACTCAGCCGAATCAAGAATATGTCTCTTGATGAGTATGTAATTGGCAAAGGTACGGCATCATTCTGCGCACATGTTGAAGCAAAAACCAAGGCTTGGGCAAGTATTCAAGGCGCAACTTCAATAAAGTTCGGAATCTATTTCGGAAAAACCAGGTCAGACCCTAAAAAACAATACCGTTTTGCTACGAAATTTGGGGAAAACAAAACTGAGGTATTTCATACAGTCAAAGATGAGCTAATAAACCTTATTACTGCAGGACAGTCGAAAAATTTCAGAGAAATCGACAACAACCGCCTGTCTCAAATGTTCAAAGCCAAAATCCTGAGCCTTTACTTCCCTGACCTTTACCTGAATATCTGCAGCTCAGGGCATATCGAACAACTTGCTCAAGAACTTGGTATTCCTGAAAATAAATATGTGAGCGAGTACCAGCATTTATTGACTGGAAAGAAATTGGAAAACAAAATTACCAAAGATTGGAGCAATCCGAAATTCATGTCATTTCTTTACTCCAAATATATCCGCGATGATTTTAACGAGGCGCCTATAAATATAGTAAAAAAGCCTCGCAAAATAGCAAGACATAAGGTTAAATTCGAGGATATTTTATCTAATCGAGATGCCATAGGTAAGTTAAGTGAAGATTTCGCCTTTGAATGGGAGAAGAATCGACTGATCGGCCTGGGGTATCCAGAGCTTGCTGAAAAAATTGAAGACCGTCGTGATATTCCATCATATGGTTATGATTTCCTCTCTTTTAGCGCACCTGGTCGAGAGAGGTATGTGGAAGTGAAATCACTTGGCAAAGACAGGAGAGGAGAAGGTTTCAGGTTTTTTCTGTCCGAAAACGAACTCTCTGTTTCTAATTCAAATGAGAACCGCCATGAGTATTACTTTTACTTGGTCCGATATGATAAAGACGGAGAACCGTGCGACCTATTAGCAATGACGGCCAAAGATCTATACTCAAGCAGTGAGGTTTCTCCCTGTGCGTATGTGGTAAGGTTTAACCTTGAACACTACAACTAATGCGTCATGATCTTGCAGGCCCTAACTGGGAAGCCAGAGGTATAGTATCACAATTCCCTGCTTCCGCGTTCGCAAAGAACTTTCACCTGCAATAATGAAGCTTGATCAAACCAACACAGAAACGCCTACGAAAATCGGGACAGATATATTTTCTGTCCTCTATTTTAGACAATCCTTGCAATGGACCTTCATTATCCAGAGTAATCCATGTCTGATATCACCAACACCCCCAAGCCCCCCCCCCTGTTACGCCGTCATTTCCAGTAGCCATCGCACAGACGACGACCACGGCTACGCTGAAATGGCCGAGCGAATGGCGCATTTAGCAGCCGAGCAGCTAGTCTTTCTAAGCATGGGAGCCGCCAGGGAGAATCTAGGGATTACGGTATCCTACTGGGAAAGCCTTGAGGTCATCCGCAACTGGAAGAAGAACGCTGAACACCAAGAAGCCCATCGGCTTGGCCATCAGTAATGGTATTCCAGTTTTCGTGTTCGGATTGCCAAGGTCGAACGTGAATATGGCATTTAACCCATCACTCAGGTATCGGGCATAGCCGGGCAGCCTGATCTTTGAAACCGGGCAATCCGTTACGGGCACGCCATTCCTCAACAATCTCTACAATACGCTCTGGCGTTGAAGCATCAGGATCTTCAGGGTAGAAAATCAGGTCAGATCCATCCGGATGCTGTGACAATTCCTCGAATTGGTCGATGAGTTCATCGTGAGCCTCCTCGCAATCTGTCACATCAAAAATTTTCTTCAGCAGGCTGAGGAATTCCTCTCGGGTCATGTCTCCGATTCGTACGCTACTCATATTGGATCTAAGTCCTGAAACAGGCTTTGCCCTGTTCTCGATACCACCTTTTTAGTTCGTCGACCACACCCTCAGGTGAGTCATCGCGGTTTCCTGACGGGTAGAAAATCAAGTCACTTTTGTCAGGGTGTTCAACGAGCTCGTTGAAGCGTTGCACGAACTCATCTTCCTCAGCTTCTGAGATATCGCCATCCCAGAATTCTTTTAGGATTTCCAGAAACTCTTGCTCCGAGTAGTCATTTAAACGATTCTTCTCCAGTTTCATAAGGGCTTCCTGTGAATTTCTATATGCCTTGATGGAGTTAAAACTCTCATGTTGTTGACGTCGTAAACAGATCCACCATTTCTTATTTCCTCAACATGATGAATCTCAAACCGATTCCTTTTACCCACTTGGTCGTCAATACGCGTAAACGGGGCTCTGCCAGCTTTTATAGTTTTTTGATTCCGGCTCCCAAACTGAGCCAGTAGTTCTTCATCATTCGCTACTTCCAGCCAAAATGCCTCCCGAAAACTATCAAAATTTGAAAACTCCCGCCCCCGTAGCCGGTCTGCAATCTGAGAGGGTATGGAAGCGCCGAGATCTGTAGCGGCATTCTCAAGCCAAGTACCAACAATATCCTCTCCCTGCCCAGTCACAACACCACGCTCATCACGCGCTGTCTTACGGAAAACCAGATACAGAGGCTCAATCCCGCTGTCTGCGGGAAAACTGACGATAAGTTCTATCTGTTCTTCAGAAGGATGTGGGTATCCGGCAGAAGCTAACTCCTGGCCATCCTCGTGAATTGGCGTGACCAGGATACTGTAGGGATCAACTCCGGAATCTGCGGGATAGTCAGTGCTGGTTACTGGCCGATTACCGCTTTCGTCCGGATACCAGACAAGCGTGAGATCTTCGTCAACCGCCACCTCGAAACGTTCGCCAACACGCTCAGCATGAACAACGGAGACCCGATCTCCATATTGGGCGTTTCCGTTAACGTGATAGCCGGATACTCTGAGGTCGCCCTGGGAATCCACATGAAGCTGAAAGCGTACTCTGATGGCTGCTTCCGCCATCTCAGCAAGTTCTTCTTCGGTATAGAGGGTGCCGTCACCAAGTTTGGCCGGCCATAGGGCGAGCATCACACCACTGACGGCAGTTCCCAGAACAGAGGCCCCTTGCCTTACGGCAACGCCCCAATTTACTGAAAATCTTGAGGCAGACCCGCCAACAAGGTTTATTGGCCGAAGACCCTCTGCGGTGTTACCGGCAACGGTGGCCGGCGCCAGTACGGCCAGGGTGCCAAAGTTGCTGGCCTTCTCTTCACCCTCATTGCTGTCGGAATCGCCGTAGGGCCTTGTGCATGACTTCGCAAACACTTTCGGCCCTAATGGGGGAAGAGCAAAATTCTCCGATATTGTAACTGGCGGAACCTGCGGTTCCGCTGGCTTATCGGTAACCGGTGGCTCCGGCGAATAAACCGGCTCTGATGGAGGCGGTAGACTATCAGAACCGGCACGACCAGGACTCAGCGACGAGAGCGATCCTGAACTGAACCGCCTTTCCAGGTTATCTACAGAACTTCCGGAAATCGCGATCTGGTTACTGTCTGCCGGTACGATCTTTCCCTCAGACAATTTAAATACGGGAGCGCTTGGAGTATCTGACAGTAATACCAGCTCGCCACTCGCTAACTGGTCTTTAACCTGGTGGCGGCTGACGCCGCTGGGAAGCAAACTGGCCAACTCTTTTTCAGGGTACTGATCCCATTGGCCTTCAATCATCAACGCTTCATGGAGCGCAAGCGAATGCGGGCTAACAATTTTAGTCACGTCCGTGTTCTCACAAATGTCTGGTGATCGGCAGTTCCATGCCTAAAGTTGCTCTCAATTTACTGAATTATCTGCCTCACGCCAAGTCTTGGCCAAGACGAACCAAAGCCAGATCACCATCGCCCTATTGCAGGGACTTCTCCGGACAGTCGCACCGGTTACCGGCGACGAACTGAGGAAATTCCGCGCAGGAAAGATCGCCCACTTCAAGATCCCCAGGAACTACAAGTTCGTGGATGCATTCCCGATGACGGTCACCGGGAAGATTCAGAAGTTCAAGATGCGGGAGATTTCTATTGAGGAGATGAGGTTGAAGAAGTAACCGATTTCCCTGCTCTGTTCCTACCTTCAGACCCCGGCTATTTGTCGGGGTTTTTTCTTTCTGCTCCAGCCTTATACGCATCCAGGAACCCCGTAATCAGGAAGCGTGCGTCGTTATTGCGTGGTGATATTACGGGTATGCTGACTGCCAGCTTTGCAGGGCCCTGATTTTTAGGCTATTTTGGTGGTTAGATTACAAACGAAAGTGGAATAACGAAGCTGTCAGACTGTTGTTGGCGGCTTAGTCCAACAGACATTTAAAGGTCATGCTGCGCACGACCATTAAATGCTTAGGTGTTAGGAGTTTTGAGTGGGATTACTGGATCTGATTTTCGGTTCAAAGAAAAAGGCGAAAAAGGGTCGTCCTCGTAGCCACAGGTCAGGAATGGACGTTTCATTCTCGGGCAACTTCAGCAGAATTTCGTCCATAGATTTCTTTGGCCAGTTCAAAGAGTCTCCTTCAGGCGAGTGGATTGTAGGCTGGAGTGATAGTGACCCAGGAGGGCGCATTGGGGGACATCGTGATAGCGGTCACGGAAAATATATCCTTTATAATACCGCCGAAAAGAAGCTAGTTCTCCAAGGCCGGTTAGAGCGACCAAACTCTGCAGACATAGCAAATAATGGCAGCTTTTCAATCGAGGATTGGCATTTTGGTAGTGAGTTGTCTGGCACATTTTATGTTTTTTCATGTTCAGGCGATGAACTCGTTAAGAAGAAGCTTTCAGCAAATATTCTGAACAGCGCAGTTTCAAATAATGGTCTATTCGCTGTTTGCCAAACAGCGAATGCCCCATCTGGAGGTGATGGTAATCTGTTGGTTGGCTTCAATGTAAAGAGTAGATATGAAGCCTTCTCTATAAATCCTCCTACTGGTTGGGCTGAGGCATATAAATTTGATGAAGAAAATTCTCGATTTGGCGTAGTTCTGAGAGGGGTTGGAACATTCTTCTACAGTTCAGATGGTGTTCTGTTAGAGCCACAAAATTTCGATTTAGCGCGCTTGCGTAGCAATAGATACGAAGTTTCTTTATTTGCTTCCGAGGAAATCGTCAAATCGGATAATTCCAGCCAAGAATTAGTAGAGGAAGCTCTGAGGGCTAGCTCAAAAGCACTCACAGCCGGGGCTGAGGAAAACGCTAACTGGAAAGCTATGGCTCTGAAAGTTAAGGGTTTAGCGCATGAGCGGCTCGGCAACGACGAAGAAGCGCTTGCAGCATTCGATGCCGCTCTAGAAATAAACCCGAAAATCGGCGTAAAGCGCAAGGCCAATGCGATCCGTAAAAGGCTCGATGAGAATAACTCCTAACAAATGCAGGCAAGGGACGCTCCTGGCGTCGCGCCCCTGCTGCAAGCATTAAATCTTCGACCTACCCCAGCGTAGTGGGCATGCTTCGGTAACTACATTTAGGGATCTGGATTGATTGGCTAATTTTTCTTTCCCCAAAAATAAATTGAACGGATTTTTCACAAGCCAAGGATCGACAGCCGGTATTTAGTTAAGGAGATAATGGGTGGAATTTGTACATTATGAGCAAGGCTTGAAAATTAAGACAGGGTTTCAACATAATGCGATGGGGGTCCTTTTCGAAGGAGATGTGTTCCCCTTTGAGGGTAGTGAAGAACGAATCCATTTCTATATGATGGAAAAGCTAACTCCTCATTCTGAGGGGCGTTATAAATTAATTGATTCTTATGTTGACTTTGAAATAGGCCAAGTCAGGAGTGTTGATATTGATCAATTAATTAAGGCAGTAAATATAGCTAAAGAAAGACTTAATAGGTACCAATCTCTCTATCTGAGATTTAAGGAATATAGTTTTTTTAGTGATGCGCTAGAGGACGTTATCAACAGGAACGATTATGAAAACGTTAGTATATTTTTGTCTATTTGCCCCCATTGTGACGATGATTGTATCGACGACACTTTAATTAAATTACTTAATGGACACAGTGACTTTACTGAGAAATCGACCCTCCTAAATATGTTCTCTGATTGGGGTACAAACGCATATGAGGCGATAAGGGAATATTGTCGCGCTCATAGTCAGTATGAGTCAGATTTCTCAAGGTTTTTGTTAAAAAAACTCGAAGAGTTTGAGCTTAATGGGCTTCTTAAGTAGCTAGAATATAAAATAAGGGAAATTGAGATTCTTAATGAGTATCTCGTACTTCGTTCATAGAGAATTTAACCAGTGCAGGCACGGCGACGCCCATTACATTGCGCCTACGGCTCCATCCCATGGGCGCGCATGCTGTAAGCGTTGAGGCTGTAGAAAAACTCAAAAATCCCGCAGCGGTTTGATAGGATCAGGCAAACGGACAAGGAGTCGTCAGATGCCCAAAGCCAAACCCCGTTTCAGGCCCTACAACCCCGACCAGAACGCCATGGTCGTGATCAACTACCAGGACCAGCTTCAACCCGGCACCTTCGAACATGCGGTGCACTACCTCATCGAGCACAAGCTGGACCTGTCGGTGTTCCATCCCAAGTACCGCAACGAAGACACCGGCCGGCTGGCCTACGATCCGGCCATCCTGCTGAAGATCATCCTGTTTGCTTATTCCAGGGGCATCACCTCCAGCCGGGAAATACAGTGGTGCTGCGAGACCAACATCACCTTCAAGGCGTTGTCCTGCGATACCGTTCCCCACTTCACCACCCTGGCGAAGTTCGTCAGCCGCCACTCGGATGAGATTGAAGAACTGTTCGAGCAGGTGTTGTTGGTGTGCCACGAACAGGGGTTACTGGGTAACGAACTCTTCGCCATCGATGGCTGCAAGATGCCCTCCAACGCCGCCAAGGAATGGTCCGGCACCTTCAAGGAACTGGAAGAGAAACGGAAAAAGCTGCGACGACTGATCCGCCTTCACCTGAAGGAACACCATGAACGGGATGAGGCGGCCACCGAGGCCGAACTGGACCGGGATATCCGCCGGGCAAAGACGGTCCTCTCCCTGGACGAATCCCTGAAGAAAGTGAACTGCTTCCTAAAGACGAACCGCCCAAGGATGGGCCGGGGGAAGCGGAGCAAGGAAGTGAAGAGCAATATAACCGATAACGAAAGCGCCAAGATGACCACCAGCAAGGGCACG
>NZ_JBJJLC010000034.1:0-87642 GCF_045449855.1 Marinobacter alkalisoli
GACCCTTTTGCTCTCTTTATTAGCCAACCAAGTAATTCGTGTGGACTCTGACCGAAGCATTCGGCTTCGTTTAAGGAGGTGATCCAGCCGCAGGTTCCCCTACGGCTACCTTGTTACGACTTCACCCCAGTCATGAACCACACCGTGGTGATCGTCCTCCCGAAGGTTAGACTAACCACTTCTGGTGCAATCCACTCCCATGGTGTGACGGGCGGTGTGTACAAGGCCCGGGAACGTATTCACCGTGACATTCTGATTCACGATTACTAGCGATTCCGACTTCACGGAGTCGAGTTGCAGACTCCGATCCGGACTACGACGCGTTTTGTGAGATTAGCTCCCCCTCGCGGGTTTGCAGCCCTCTGTGCGCGCCATTGTAGCACGTGTGTAGCCCTGGCCGTAAGGGCCATGATGACCTGACGTCATCCCCACCTTCCTCCGGTTTGTCACCGGCAGTCTCCCTAGAGTTCTCAGCCGAACTGCTAGCAACTAGGGATAGGGGTTGCGCTCGTTACGGGACTTAACCCAACATCTCACGACACGAGCTGACGACGGCCATGCAGCACCTGTGTCAGAGTTCCCGAAGGCACCAATCCATCTCTGGAAAGTTCTCTGCATGTCAAGGCCAGGTAAGGTTCTTCGCGTTGCGTCGAATTAAACCACATGCTCCACCGCTTGTGCGGGCCCCCGTCAATTCATTTGAGTTTTAACCTTGCGGCCGTACTCCCCAGGCGGTCTACTTAGTGCGTTAGCTGCGCCACTAAGACTTCAAGAGTCCCAACGGCTAGTAGACATCGTTTACGGCGTGGACTACCAGGGTATCTAATCCTGTTTGCTCCCCACGCTTTCGCACCTCAGTGTCAGTGTTGGTCCAGGTAGCCGCCTTCGCCACTGGTGTTCCTTCCTATATCTACGCATTTCACCGCTACACAGGAAATTCCACTACCCTCTACCACACTCGAGCCTGACAGTTCGAAATGCCGTTCCCAGGTTAAGCCCGGGGCTTTCACATCTCGCTTATCAAACCACCTACGCGCGCTTTACGCCCAGTAATTCCGATTAACGCTTGCACCCTCCGTATTACCGCGGCTGCTGGCACGGAGTTAGCCGGTGCTTCTTCTGTGAGTAACGTCAAGCCTCATGGGTATTAGCCATAAGGTTTTCCTCCTCACTGAAAGTGCTTTACAACCCGAAAGCCTTCTTCACACACGCGGCATGGCTGGATCAGGGTTGCCCCCATTGTCCAATATTCCCCACTGCTGCCTCCCGTAGGAGTTCGGGCCGTGTCTCAGTCCCGATGTGGCTGATCATCCTCTCAGACCAGCTACGGATCGTCGCCTTGGTAGGCTCTTACCCCACCAACTAGCTAATCCGACTTAGGCACATCCAATAGCGCAAGGTCCGAAGATCCCCTGCTTTCCCCCGAAGGGCGTACGCGGTATTAATCCGGGTTTCCCCGGGCTATCCCCCACTACTGGGCAGTTTCCTAAGCATTACTCACCCGTCCGCCGCTCGTCAGCGGGGAGCAAGCTCCCCCTGTTACCGCTCGACTTGCATGTGTTAAGCCTGCCGCCAGCGTTCAATCTGAGCCATGATCAAACTCTTCAGTTTAAATCATACAAGAATCCGAAGATTCCCTATTCTTGCTCAAGACAAAACTCAATTTCGACGAGTCACTGTCCTGATATTTCGTATCCGAAACACCTCGGCCAGCGCCCACACGAATTACTTGGTTAACTTTTTAAAGAGCGTTCGGGGCTTGCCCGATCAAGGTGGCGTATTCTACATCGCTCCGCCGCCTTGTCAACCGTTTATTTCTCGCTGTTTCCGTCTCCGGAAACCGCCGAAAAACTCACCGGCTTACTGCTGTATCGAGGCGCGCATTCTACACTGAACCGCCACCTTGTCAACCGCTTTCTGAAGAAATTTGAAACTCGTTTTCTTCAATACTTTCAAACAGTTGCCTTTCGAATCCGGAGCCGCCTCAGTGGCTTACCCCTCGAAAGAGATGCGCATTCTACAGAGCTCAGGCGAGGTGTCAACGAGCTTTTCAAACTATTTCGGAGATATTTCGGTTTCCCCCTACCCGCTTGCTCAGAATACGCCCAAACCGATCAATTAACCAACAGAACAGGCCGTATCCCCGGGATTTCCGGCCCGATCACGCGGGCCGGAAGATTCCCGCTCAGGCGGCACTGCCTGGTTTTCGGCGGGCTTTGCGCGTCAGCGCCAGGAAGGGACCGGACAACCCATAAACCAGGAACCCGGTAAAGAGTACGGTGGCAGGATCCAGAGCGACCACCACGAAGATCAGCACCACCAGCAAGATCGCCGCGAAAGGCACCCGGCCCCGCAGGTCCAGATCCTTGAAGCTGCGATACAGAATATTGCTGACCATCAACACACCACTGCCGCCGACTACGACAATGGTCATGAGCGTCAGCCACGTCGCCGGATCTACATCATGGAAGCACCACACCAGCCCGGCCAAACACGCCGCAGCAGCCGGACTCGGCAGCCCGACAAAGAACTTCTTGTCTACGGAACCAATCTGGGTATTGAACCGCGCCAGGCGCAGAGCAGCCCCGGCCACGTAGATAAAGGTTATCGCCCAACCTACCTGACCCAACTCATTGAGCGACCAAAAGAACGCCACCAGTCCCGGCGCCACGCCAAAGGCCACCATATCAGCCAGGCTGTCGTACTCCTCACCAAATTTGCTCTGGGTATTGGTCATTCTGGCAACCCGGCCGTCAAGACCGTCCAGTATCATGGAGACGAAAATCGCAATCGCGGCATTATCGAACACGCCATTGGCAGCGGACACAATCGCATAAAAACCCGAAAACAATGACGCAGTCGTCAACGCATTCGGCAATAGATAAATGCCTTTGCGCCTCACCGGTGCGCCCTCCACAAGCTCTTCCTCTACAACCTCACCCGGCTCGAACTCATTCACCGAGGAGGCATTGGAAGGTTTGCCGGCCTTTTCGGATTCTTTCGATTCCGGGATTTTCCTGTCTTCAGTCATTCCACTCACTCCGGAAAGCATTTATGCGGAGTATATACGAAAAACGCGGCCACCCGGGCCGCGTTTTCAGAACTTACCGGAAACCCGATTTAGTTCTTGTCCTTGTCCACGATCTTGTTCGCGGAGATCCACGGCATCATGTCACGCAGCTTCTCACCCACGGTTTCAATGTCGTGAGCCGCATTCTGGCGACGACGCGCCGTCATGGACGGGTAGTTCAGAGCCCCTTCGGAGATGAACATCTTCGCGTACTCACCACTCTGGATGCGCTTCAGTGCGTTGCGCATGGCTTCGCGGGACTGCTCGTTGATTACCTCTGGTCCGGTCACGTACTCACCATACTCCGCGTTGTTGGAGATGGAGTAGTTCATGTTGGCGATGCCGCCTTCGTACATCAGGTCAACAATCAGCTTGAGCTCGTGCAGACACTCGAAGTAGGCCATTTCCGGAGCATAACCAGCTTCGGTGAGGGTTTCGAAACCGGCCTTGACCAGCTCAACCGCACCACCACACAGAACCGCCTGTTCACCGAACAGGTCGGTTTCAGTCTCGTCCTTGAAAGTGGTTTCGATGATGCCGGTACGACCACCGCCGATTCCGCTGGCGTAGGACAGGGCCAGGTTCTTGGCGTTACCGGAAGCGTCCTGGAAGATCGCGATCAGGTCAGGGATACCGCCGCCACGGGTGAACTCGGTGCGAACGGTGTGGCCCGGCGCTTTAGGAGCGACCATGATGACATCCAGATCCTTGCGCGGAACGATCTGGTTGTAGTGGATAGCGAAGCCGTGAGCGAATGCCAGGGTAGCGCCCTGCTTCAGGTTCGGCTCGATTTCCGCGGCGTACAGCTGAGCCTGGAACTCGTCCGGAGTCAGGACCATCACCACGTCAGCGGCGGCAACGGCAGACGGTACGTCGCTGGTCTTCAGGCCGTAGGCTTCCGCCTTGGCAATGGAAGAAGAACCGGGGCGCAGACCAACGGTGACATCAACGCCGGACTCTTTCAGGTTGCACGCGTGGGCATGGCCCTGGGAACCGAAACCGATGATGGCCACTTTCTTGCCCTGGATGAGAGAAAGATCGCAATCCTTATCGTAATAAACCTGCATGGGATAACCTCTGTATTGTAACGACCCCGCTTCCGGGGTCATGATTTAAAAATGAATGGGCACCGGTCAGAGACTCAGCACCTTTTCGCCGCGGGCGATACCGGATACACCAGTACGGACAACCTCAAGCACGCCTGACGTGCCCACCGCCTGAATGAAACCATCCAGCTTCTCGCTGTCACCCGCCAGTTGAACCGTATAGACCGAACTGGTCACGTCCACGATCTGACCACGAAAAATATCAACGGTGCGTTTGATCTCAGCACGCTGGGATCCCGTGGCCTTGAGCTTGACCAACATCAACTCGCGCTCAATGTGAGAGCCTTCAGTCAGGTCCACCAGCTTTACCACCTCGATCAGCTTGTTCAACTGTTTGGTGATCTGCTCGATAACCTTGTCCGACCCCGTGGTGGTGACGGTCAGACGAGACAGGGTCTCGTCCTCGGTCGGAGCCACCGTAAGGGTCTCGATGTTGTAGTTGCGCTGGGAAAACAGACCCACAACCCGCGACAGTGCACCTGGCTCGTTCTCAAGCAAAACAGAAATGATTCGACGCATGATCACACCCTCTCCGTCTTGCTGAGCCACATGTCTTTCATGGAACCACGGGCCACCTGCATCGGATACACGTGCTCAAACCGGTCCACGTAAATATCCACGAATACCAGCTTGTCCTTCATGGCCAACACTTCTTTCAGCTTGGTTTCCAGGTCTTCCTTACGGTCGATCCGGACTCCCACGTGGCCATAGGCTTCCGCCAGCTTGACGAAGTCCGGCAGGGATTCCATGTAGGACTGGGAATGGCGGGACTCGTAGTTCATGTCCTGCCACTGCTTGACCATGCCCAGGGCCTGGTTGTTGAGGTTAATGATCTTCACCGGCAGATTGTACTGATTACAGGTGGACAGCTCCTGAATGTTCATCTGGATACTGCCTTCACCGGTGATACAGAGCACCTCGTCGTCCGGATGAGTCAGCTTGACCCCCATGGCCGCCGGCAGGCCAAAGCCCATGGTCCCCAGGCCACCGGAGTTGATCCAGCGGTTGGGCTTGTCAAACTTGTAGTACTGGGCCGCGAACATCTGGTGCTGCCCCACGTCGGAGGTGACAAACGCTTCACCCTTGGTCAGCCGGCACAACGTTTCAATCACTTCCTGCGGCTTGATCACATCCGGACTGGTTTCATAGCGCATGCCATGGAAGGCGCGCCACTCTTCGATCTGTTTCCACCAGGACGCAAGGGCATCCGCATCAGGCTTTTCCTTGCTTTCCTTGACCAGCGAGATCATCTCTTTGAGCACCGCATCGACCGGCCCCACGATAGGCACATCTGCATCAATGGTCTTGGAGATGGAAGCCGGATCAATGTCGATGTGGACAATCCGCGCCCCGGGACAGAATTTCTCGGTGGCGTTGGTCACACGGTCATCGAAGCGCGCACCCACACAGAGGATCAGATCCGAATGGTGCATGGCCATATTGGACTCATAGGTGCCATGCATACCCAACCAGCCCAGGTGCTGCTTGTCAGAGGCCGGGTAACACCCGATACCCATCAGGGTGTTGGTGATGGGATGACCCAGCATGCGCACCAGTTCGGTCAACTGACCAGAGGCCTTGCCCAGAATAACGCCGCCACCCGCATAGATGATCGGGCGCTTGGCCGCCAGCAGCATGTCCACAGCCTTCTTGATCTGCCCGGCATGGCCACGGATCGCAGGATTGTAGGAACGCAGCTTGACCTTCTTGGGGAAAACGTACTCGTAACGCTCGTTCGGCGTGGTCATATCCTTGGGGATATCCACCACAACCGGACCGGGACGGCCAGTCGAAGCGATGTAGTAGGCCTTGCGAATCACCTCGGGAATTTCCTCGGGGTGACGTACGCTCAGGTTGTGTTTTACCACAGGACGGGAGACACCGATCATATCGGTTTCCTGGAATGCATCCTCACCTATCAGGGTGGATGCAACCTGACCGCACAGAACCACCATGGGGATGGAATCCATGAACGCAGTGGCAATGCCGGTAATAGTGTTGGTGGCTCCAGGACCCGAGGTCACCAGTACGGTACCTGGTTTTCCGGTTGCGCGAGCATAACCGTCGGCCATATGGACCGCGGCCTGTTCGTGCCGAACCAGAATATGCTTGACTTTGTCCTGCCTGAACAGCGCATCATAAATATGAAGGGCTGCACCACCCGGATAGCCGTATATGTATTCGATACCCTCATCTTGAAGGGACCGGATCAGCATATCGGCGCCAGACAATAACTCCACGATTTTCTACCCTCTTCTACGAGTGAATGAGCCGGGAAAAATCCCGGTTGCCTGGATACCCGGCCTGCCTGCTTCTTGTGAAAGCGGCACCGGCTGCTCCTCCACACTACCTTTAAGAGGTTGTCTCCTGGCCAGCCGCCCTCCTGAGGGTTGCGGAGAACGGCCAATCGACGGGTTGCAAATGAGCAACAACCATCCCGCGACCTGTGCGCGGCGCGTTCAGTGTGGTGATTAACGGGGGATACTCGCTCGGGATTGCCTGCCGTATTGACCCCTGTCTTCAGGCAATCGGTAATTTTGACAGCGGGAAACTCCCTGTCAATAGTAGCGCATGGATTCTATCCCCATACTGGCGAAAGGTCTGCCATACTTTGTCCGAGTATTTGAACCAGGCTAGAGAAAAAACGGCCAGCGGATGGCATGATAAAACCACCGAAATACAACGGAGCAGCCCCGGTGTTGCCCCGAAACGGCTAACGCGAGATGAGTATAGCAATGAACAAAAGAACCCTGACACTGGCCATCATTCTGGCCGTTGCCCCACTTACCGCCACTGGCGCCTCCGTCTACAAGTGGACCGACGAAAATGGCGTAACCCACTTCGGCGACCGGCAACCAACCGGCAAGCAGTCAGAGCGGGTCAGCGTTCGCACCGGGAAATCCTCGGGCGGCCAACAACGCCAGAGCCCCCAGGAACAACTGGATGAGCTTGAAGCACGTGAAGCGGATGAAGCCGGTAAGCGTGAAGAATCCGCCGTGGAGGAAGCCCGCCGCAAACAACGGGAAGCCAATTGCTCGACAGCCCGCAGCAACCTGAACATCCTTGATCGCAACAGCCGGATTCGCATTGAAGAGGACGGAGAGCAACGCTACCTGTCTCCGGAAGAAATAGAGGAGCAGCGCGAGAATTTCCAGGAAATCGCGGACGAAAATTGCGGAGCCGAGGGCGAAGACCAAGGCGAACGTTAAGCAAAGAGAATAAAAAAGGGGCGATCAAACTGACCGCCCCTTTCTGATTTCAGGACTGCACAACGATCAGGCTTTGGCAAAAACCAGTTTGTGCTCCTGCACGGTTCCCCTGATGGTATCCCCGGGCAAAAACTCTCCCTGCAGCAGGCGCTGCGCCAACGGATTCTCGATCATCCGCTGAATCGCCCGCTTCAGTGGCCGCGCCCCGTAGACCGGGTCGTAGCCCACTTCCGCCAGCAGCTCCATGGCGGCATCGTCCAGCTCCAGCTTCATATCCTGATCCTTCAAGCGCTGGCTGAGCGATTCGACCTGGATCCTGGCGATCCCCTGAATCTGGCTCTCCGCCAGCGGATGGAAGACCACGACTTCGTCCACGCGGTTGATGAACTCGGGGCGGAAATGCGTGCCCACCACGTCCATCACCGCGCTCTTCATGGCCTCGTAGTTCTCCTCGCCGGCTTTCTGCTGGATGATGTCGGCCCCCAGGTTCGACGTCATCACGATAACGGTGTTGCGGAAATCCACCGTTCTGCCCTGGCCATCGGTCAGGCGACCGTCTTCCAGCACCTGCAACAGAATGTTGAACACATCCGGATGAGCTTTCTCAACCTCATCGAGCAGCAGCACCGAATAGGGACGACGACGGACCGCTTCGGTCAGGTAACCGCCCTCCTCATAGCCCACATAGCCCGGAGGCGCGCCAATCAGCCGGGCCACGGAGTGCTTTTCCATGAATTCCGACATGTCGATGCGCACCATCGCCTCTTCGGTATCGAACAGGAACGAGGCTAATGCCTTGCACAGCTCCGTCTTACCTACACCGGTCGGACCAAGGAACAGAAACGAACCATTGGGCCGGTTAGGATCCGACAGCCCCGCGCGGGAACGGCGTACCGCGTTGGATACCGCTTCTACGGCCTCTTCCTGACCAATCACCCGGCCGTGGAGCGCCTCTTCCATGCGCATCAGCTTGTCGCGCTCGCCTTCCAGCATCTTGGAGACAGGAATGCCCGTCCACTTGGAAACAATCTCGGCAATTTCCTCGTCCGTCACCCGATTGCGCAGCAGTTTCATCTCCATCATCTCGGCCTGACTGGCCATATCCAGCTGGCGTTCCAGCTCCGGGATCCTGCCGTATTGCAGTTCGGACATGCGGCCCAGATCACCGCTGCGGCGGGCGTTTTCCAGATCAATCCTGGCCTGTTCCAGCTGGCTCTTGATCTTCTGGGAGCCGTGCAACGCAGCCTTTTCGGTGTTCCACACCTCTTCCAGATCCGCGTATTCACGCTCTACCTTAGAAATCACGTCCGACAATTCTTCCAGACGTTTTTTCGAGGCGGCATCGGTTTCTTTTTTCAGCGCCTCCCGCTCGATCTTGAGCTGAATCAGGCGGCGTTCCAGGCGGTCCAGCGCTTCCGGTTTGGAGTCCATCTCCATACGGATCTGGCTCGCCGCCTCGTCCACCAGATCAATCGCCTTGTCCGGCAACTGACGGTCAGCGATATAACGGTGGGACAGCTTGGCAGCCGCAATGATCGCGCCATCGGTCACCTCCACGCCGTGGTGCACCTCATACCGCTCCTTCAGACCCCGCAGGATGGCGATGGTGTCTTCTTCGTTCGGCTCGCTGACCAGTACTTTCTGGAAACGGCGCTCCAGGGCTGCATCTTTCTCGATATTCTCGCGATACTCGTCCAGGGTTGTGGCGCCCACGCAGTGCAGCTCGCCCCGCGCCAGCGCCGGCTTGAGCATATTGCCCGCGTCCATGGAACCTTCCGCCTTGCCGGCACCCACCACGGTATGGATTTCGTCAATGAACAGAATGATCTGGCCTTCCTGTTTGGACAATTCATTCAGCACCGCCTTCAGGCGTTCCTCGAACTCACCCCGGAACTTGGCGCCGGCAATCAGTGAGCCCATATCCAGGGACAGTACCTTCTTGTCTTTCAGGCCATCCGGAACTTCGCCATTCACGATTCGCTGTGCCAGGCCCTCGACAATGGCAGTCTTACCTACGCCAGGTTCACCAATCAGCACCGGGTTGTTCTTGCGACGACGCTGCAGGACCTGAATGGTGCGTCGAATCTCGTCGTCGCGCCCTATCACCGGGTCCAGTTTGCCCGCCTCGGCGCGCTCGGTAAGGTCAATGGTGTACTTGGACAGCGCCTGCCGGCTTTCCTCGGCAGCCGCGTCGTTCACCGGCTCGCCACCGCGCACCTCATCAATGGCCTTTTCCAGGACGGCCTTGTCCACGCCCTGCTCCCGCAGAATCCGCCCGAGGGTGCCGCGGTCTTCCAGGGCAGCCAGCAACATCAATTCGCTGGAAATGAACTGGTCCTTGCGCTTTTGCGCCAGCTTGTCGGCGATATTGAACAGTCGCCCCATGTCATTGGACATGGACACGTCACCCGCAGAACCCTGAACCTCCGGCAGGTGCTCAATCTCCCGGGCGATGGCCTGGCGAACCCGGCCCGGCTCCACGCCAATCTGCTTCAACAGCGGCTTGATGGAGCTGGCGTCCTGATCCAGCAGCGCCTGCATCAGGTGAACGGGCTCGATAAAATTGTGATCCTTGCCGACCGCAAGTGACTGCGCATCCGCAAGAGCGGTCTGCAGCCGGCTGGTGAGTTTGTCGATTCGCATAATCTGTTTTCCCCGATTCGGTGGCCGGATGTCCGGGCGTTTTGCCGACATCCTGTTTGCTTTGACATTAAATGTAGGGGCAACCGGGGGGACTTCAAGCGGCAACAGTCAGAAACTGTCAGAAAATTGACGGACGTCAGGAGTTATCGGTTATCCAGATCAGGCTGGCCATGCGTCCGGTCTGTCCATCACGACGATAGGAAAAGAAATGTTGTGGCTCTGACACGGTGCAAAAATCTCCGCCGTAGACCTGACGAACCCCACATTCAGCGAGACGCTGCCGGGCCAGAAGATAGATATCCGCCATAAAATGCCCCGCCCGTGCGCCTTCCTCCGAGAATGCGCTGGCCGCTGCCGGATCATGGCGCAGGAAGGCTTCCCGCACTTCGGGGCCTACCTCAAACTGTTTCGGGCCGATGGCGGGGCCAAGCCAGGCCATCAATTCAGCCGGCTTGCCGCCCATGTCATTCACCAGGGCCTCAAGCACGCCGCCACACAAGCTTCGCCAACCGGCGTGGGCAGCAGCCACCCGCGTGCCGGATTCATCGCACAGCAATACCGGCAGGCAATCCGCCGTCATGATCACACAGGCATGGCCAGTCTGAACTGTATAACTGGCATCAGCCCGGGGAACGCCGTGAGCCGGCAGGGAAGCCACCTCTGTGCCGTGAACCTGCTCAAGCCAACCAATGCCACCGGGGCCGATCCCCGCCATGGTCGCCAGACGCTGTCGGTTTTCCTGGACCCGGGCAGGGTCGTCACCCACATGAGAACCAAGATTCAGGGAGTCCCAGGGCGCCTCACTCACTCCCCCGAGGCGCGTGGAACACACCGCCCGGACTCGCCCGGGCGCGGGCCAATCAGGCTTGATCAGAGGTATTTCAGAATTCATTGCGCTCCAGGTCCTTAACGTGCTGGCGCAGCGCCGCCAGCAGATGCTCCATATCCTCTGGCAAAGGCACTTCCCAGGTCAGAATCTCTCCGGTTTCCGGATGCTCCAGGGTCAACTGGCGCGCATGCAGCGCCTGACGCTGAAATGCCGCCAGCACCTCCCGCAATTCTTCCGTGGTGCCTTTTGGCAGTCGTAGCCGGCCGCCGTAGAGCGGATCACCGATCAGCGGATGCTTCACATGGGCCATGTGGACACGAATCTGGTGGGTACGACCACTCTCCAGCTTGCAGCGAACATGGGTGTGGGCAGCAAATCGCTCAACCAGCCGGTAGTGAGTAACCGCCGGTTTGCCCGTCGGCACTACGGCCATCTTCTTACGCTCGCGGGGATGACGGCCAATAGGGGCATCCACGGTGGCGCCGCCAGTCAATGTACCCACCACCACGGCCTCGTATTCCCGTCCCATGGTGCGGCTCTGCAGCTGGCCTACCAGGGATGTGTGGGCAATCAGGCTGCGAGCCACCACCATGATGCCGGAGGTGTCCTTGTCAAGACGGTGAACAATGCCCGCCCGGGGCAGGTTTTCCACTTCCGGCGCATAATTGAGCAACGCGTTGACCAGTGTTCCGTCCGCATGCCCCGCGGCAGGATGCACCACCAGCCCGGCCGGTTTGTTGATGACCAGCAGATGCTCGTCTTCGTAGACCACATCGAGGGTAATCGATTCCGCCTGCCAGCTCACCTGCGCCTCCGGCTCGGCGTCCAGTTCCAGGCGGTCATCAAGCATCACCTTGTCCCGTGGCTTGCGATTTTCACCATTGACGGTCAAGGCGCCGCTTTTGATCCAGCCCTGGAGACGCGAGCGGGAATGCTCCGGCATCAACTCCGCCGCGGCCTGGTCCAGGCGGCGGTCACTCAACTCCGGCGGAACGGAAAAAGCAGCGGTAATACGGTTTTCAGCAGACATTAAGCCCCCGGGGCCATTGGTGTTGTGTTACGTTTCAGTCAGAAATTTTCAATCAGATTGGCCAGCCACTGCACAAGTCAAAGGTTCCCCGTTACAATGGCCGATCATTCGCTTTCAGTCATTATACGGGATTCCGGCATGAGATCAGTTGTTCGATTATTGCTACTGACCACCACAGCGCTGTTGATCAGCGCCTGCGCTTCCAACAAACAGGAAGAAGTGCTGCCGGAAGAAACCTATTACGAGAACGCCCGCCAGGCCATGAACTCCGGCAATTTCAACGAGGCGGAACGGAATCTCGATTTTCTGGAAACCTACTACCCATTCGGCCGCTATGCCGAACAGGCCCAGATGGACCTGATCTATGCACGCTACCAGAATCTGGATCTTGAGGGTGCGCGAGCCGCAGCTGACCGGTTTCTGCGCCTGAACCCGCAGAGCGAACACGCGGACTATGCCATGTACATGCGAGGCCTGGCCTCCTACAACCTGGATATCGGCCTGGCCGCACGCTACTTCCCGATCGATGTTGCCGCACGTGATCCGGGCGAGCAACGCCAGGCCTTCCGTGATTTTTCTGATCTGCTGAACCGTTACCCGAACAGCGAATACGCACCGGATGCGCGTCAGCGCATGATCGCCATCCGCAACCGCATGGCTGAACTGGAAATCCACGCGGCCCGGTACTACATCAAGCGGGAGGCCTACATTGCCGCCAACAACCGCGCCCGCTACGTGGTGGAAAACTATTCCACATCGCCGTCCGTTGAGGAGGCACTGGTTATCCTGGCAGAGACCTTCCGCTTCATGGATCTGAATAAGGCCGCCGACGATGCCATCGCCCTGCTTTCGCAGAATTACCCGGACAGCAATGCGTTTGACGACAACGGTGAATTTGTACCCAGCCTGCTGAAGCGAGAGGACCGCTCTCTCTCAAGCGTTGTGACCTTCGGCCTGATGGGAGACGAGTAGTCCCTGGCGGGAAATGGGGACTCTGCCCCTATTTCCCGCTGCGCCACCCGTTGGTGATCGGATAACGACGATCCTTGCCAAATCCCCGCTCGGTAATGCGAACCCCGATGGGTGCCTGACGCCGCTTGTATTCGTTGATGTCCACCAAGCGGATGACCCGCTCCACATCGGTGCGGTCAAAGCTCTCTGCGACAATCGCGTCCGCGCTGAAGTCCCGCTCCACATACAGGTTCAGGATCTGATCCAGCACATCGTAGCCCGGCAGGCTGTCCTCGTCCTTCTGGTCCGGCGCCAGCTCCGCCGACGGCGGGCGCGTGATCACGCGTTCCGGGATGACGGATGACACGGTATTGCGGTACCTGGCAAGCCTGAACACCAGGGTTTTGGGTACATCCTTCAGCACGTCAAAACCACCCGCCATATCGCCGTAAAGAGTGGAGTAGCCAACCGCCATCTCGCTCTTGTTACCGGTCGTTAGCACCAATGACCCGAATTTGTTGGACAGGGACATTAGCAACACGCCCCTCAACCGAGCCTGAAGGTTCTCTTCGGTGGTATCCGGCCTTGTGCCTTCGAACGGCTTCTCCAGAGTCGCCATGAACGCGTCGTACATGGGCTCGATGGAGAACACGTCATACTGAACTCCAAGGGCAACCGCTTCCGCTTCGGCGTCTTCCAGGCTCATACCCGACGTGTAGCGGAACGGCATCATCACCGCCCGGACCCGCTCGGCCCCCAGGGCATCGGCCGCAACCGCCAGCGTCACCGCGGAATCGATCCCACCGGATAACCCGAGGACAACGGATTTAAAGCCATTCTTGTTGACGTAATCCCGCACCCCAAGCACGAGAGCGTTGTACACATTCGCCTCCAGCGACGGCTCCTCAGGGAGGGGTTGGGAGACTGGCTGGCACGGATGTTCACACAGGAAATCCACCGGGAACAGGCCCTCTACAAACTGCGGCGCTTCCACATCCAAACGGCCGGAATGATCAAACACCATGGAGCCGCCATCGAACACCAGCTCATCC
Source organism: Marinobacter alkalisoli (assembly GCF_045449855.1). Lineage (NCBI taxonomy): Bacteria > Pseudomonadati > Pseudomonadota > Gammaproteobacteria > Pseudomonadales > Marinobacteraceae > Marinobacter > Marinobacter alkalisoli. The sequence continues at coordinate 13,891 of NZ_JBJJLC010000034.1, forward strand.
TGCCCGCCGACCAGGTTCACGTATACAATGCTCACCCGGTTTTCCCGGGACTTGCGCTCCAGCAACGCTTTGCGGCGCACCTGTTTGTCGATATCGTAGGGAGACGCATTCAGGTTCAGGATCAACTGCGCTCCGGCAGCGGCAGCGTCTTCCACCGGCCCGTCACTCCAGAGATCCTCGCAGACGGTGATCCCCACCTGTATGCCATGGATGGGTACGACCAGTGTTTCCTGTCCTTCGGCAAAATACCGCTTCTCGTCGAAGACCTGGTAATTCGGCGGGAACCGTTTGAAATAGCGCCCCGAGACATCCCCCCTTTCAATGACGACCGCCGAGTTGTAGAGCAGACCGCCCTGGCGCATCGGCGCCCCGATCACAATGGCGGGCTCGAGATTTGCCTGACAGAGTGTGTCCAGAGCCTCACCCACCCGCACTTCCAGGCTGGGCCTCAGCAGCAGGTCTTCTGGCGGGTAGCCCGTCAGGCACAGCTCCGGGAACACCACAATATCGGCCTGGTGTTCTTCATGGGCCTTCTTTGTTGCCTCGATCACAGCCCGGGTGTTGCCCGGAATATCCCCCACCAGGAAATCCAGTTGCGCCATCACCACACGCAGTTTTCGGGGTTCCGTGCCAGCGGAGGACGGTTGCTGTGAAACGGACATAGAGACAGCTCCTGTAACTTATTGCCATGAAAAGGCTATTATACCCCTTCAAGGCAACGGAATTCTCCCGGGAACCCCAACCAATTATGGTAAAAACGGCAACCAGCCCCGAACAAAGCTGGCCAGACAGCCCCCCAGTGACGCAACGGGTCAAGCTGTTCCGCATCTACAATCACTACCGCGTGGTCATCAGCCTGGTGCTGGTTGCCTTGCTGTTTGTGGATCCAGTGAACTTCGATACCCGCTTCCGCATGCAGGATTACTATCAGGCCGGGGTGGTCAGTTACTTCGCCCTGAACTGCTTCATTGCCCTCATCATGTTGCCGGGCTTCCAGCCCAGCCAGCGGCACATAACGCTCTCGGTTCTTCTGGACATTCTGATCATCCACGGCCTGCTGCTGACCAGCACGGGTATTACCAGCGGCCTGGCGAACCTGGTGATTGTGTCGGTAGCGGCGGGCAACATCCTGACGCCCAGTCGCATGGGAACTTTCTACGCGGCCCTGGCGGCCATTTGCTCGCTGGGCATTTCCAGTTGGGCCGCGCTGGCGCTGGACCATTCCGCAGATGACATTGTTCGTGCGGGCTCCCTGGGGATCCTCTATTTCGCGGCAGCCTTCATCCTTCAGAACATCTCCAGGCGCATGGTACGCAGCGAGGCCCTGGCCACCTCCAGGGCCCGCAGCATAGCGGAACTGGAACAAATCAACCGCCAGATCATCCAGCGCATGCGCACCGGTATACTGGTGCTTGACCGGTTCGGCCAGATCCGCCTGGCCAACGCCGCAGCCGAGGAACTGTTGTTCGGCGCCCAGACCGAAAAATCCAACAATGACAACCGGGGACGCCACCTGCCCCAGCCACTTGGCCTCGGCCTGGAAGCCTGGCTCAAGGATCCCTCCCGCAAGACGGAGCCCTTCCAGGCATCACCGACGTCACCGCTGCTGCAGGTAAACTTCACCCGGCTTGACCAGGAACGTGGTGATCACATCCTCGTGTTTATTGAGGACATGAGCAAAGTCACCCAGCAGGCGCAACAAATGAAGCTGGCGTCTCTGGGCCGGCTGACCGCGGGGATTGCCCATGAGATCCGCAACCCTCTGGGGGCGATCAGCCACGCCGCGCAACTGATGGAAGAATCCCCCCATCTGGACAAGGGCGATCAACAGATGCTCGACATCATCCAGCGCCATTCCAGGCGGGTAAACGGTATCATCGAAAACGTGCTGGATCTTTCCCGTCGGCGAGCGGCCAACAGTGAACTGTTCGATGTGACTGTGTGGCTTCGCGAGTTCAGGGATGAGTACCTGCAAACACAGGACAATGAACGGCAACCATCCACCGAGATCAAACTGATGCTGGACTCAGCCATTCCCCCGGCCCGGTTTGATAAGAGCCAGATCGAACAGGTGCTGGTGAACCTTTGCGACAACGGGTTGCGGTATAGTGAGCAACACACCGGCAAGCGATACATCGAACTGCATGCCGGCCCCACGGCAGATGGTGAACGGACCTACCTGGACGTTCGTGATATTGGTGCCGGTATCGCACCGGATCAGCGAGCATCGGTTTTTGAGCCATTCTTCACAACCGATAAAAGCGGCACGGGTCTCGGACTTTATCTGGCCCGGGAACTGTGCGAGGCTAACCAGGCCCATCTTTCCCTGGTGGAAGACGATAAATCCGGCTGCTGTTTTCGCATTACCTTCGCTCACCCGGGGCGAATGATTTAACGCCAGCGGATCAAAGTATAACGATAGAGAACCAATACCTGACAATGACCACTCACACTGCGCTGATCGTAGACGACGAACCGGACATCCGGGACCTTCTGGAAATTACTCTGACCCGCATGGGCATCAAAACCCTGACCGCGCCGGACATCACCAGCGCCAGGCAGCTCCTGGAAGAGCATCGACCTCACCTCTGCCTGACCGACATGAACCTGCCGGACGGCAATGGCATCGATCTGGTGCACTGGATTCAACAACATACGCCCTGCACCCCGGTAGCCGTCATTACCGCCTACGGCAATATGGACACGGCGATTGAATCCCTGAAAGCCGGCGCCTTCGATTTTGTTTCCAAGCCTGTGGAACTGCCGCGCCTGCGGGAACTGGTTAACAGTGCGCTCAAACTCTCCGAACCGAAACCGGAGTCCGACGACGCTGCGCCGGATGAACCCGGCCTGCTGCTGGGCAAGTCAGCAGAAATCAAACGACTGCGCACTCAGGTCCGAAAACTGGCCAGAAGCCAGGCGCCGGTGTTCATCAGTGGCGAATCCGGCAGCGGTAAGGAACTGGTTGCGCGGATGATTCATTTGCAGGGCCCAAGACGGGAGGGCCCTTTCATCGCCGTTAACTGTGGCGCCATTCCTTCCGAGTTAATGGAAAGCGAGTTCTTCGGCCACAAAAAAGGAAGCTTCACCGGTGCGGTGGATAACAAGGACGGCCTGTTCCGCACCGCCGATGGCGGCACTCTGTTCCTCGACGAAGTCGCAGACCTGCCCATCGCCATGCAGGTCAAACTGCTCAGGGCCATCCAGGAAAAGGCCGTACGGCCAGTGGGAGACACCAGGGAAATCCCCGTGGACATCCGCGTGCTAAGCGCTACCCACAAAAACCTGCCGGAACTGGTGCAGGAAGGCACCTTCCGTCAGGATCTGTTCTACCGGATCAATGTTATTGAGCTTGCCGTTCCCCCCTTGCGGGAACGCCCCGATGACATTGCGTTGCTCGCCAACCACATCCTGGAACGCATTGCCCGGGAATATGAGTGCGAGCCCGCAACCCTGACACCCGATGCCATCGAACGCCTCAAGGATTATGACTTTCCCGGGAACGTCCGCGAACTTGAGAACATCCTGGAACGGGCATTCACCCTCTGCGACAACGACCGGATCGGCGCCTCCGATCTTCATCTGGGCAACGCCCCCACGCCGCCGGGCCTGGGTGGCGTGGCAACAAGGGAAATCACCCGCAATGTCGAGCAGGCCGATGTGCCCGATGGTGAGATAGACCTGGAAGGTTACCTCGAAACCATTGAGCGCCAGGCGATCGAGAAGGCGCTGGAGGCGACCCGCTGGAACAAGACCGCCGCGGCCAAGCGACTGGGGATCAGTTTCAGGGCGTTGCGGTATCGGTTGAAGAAGTTGGGGATGGAGTGAAACCAAAGCACAGAGACAGGATACAGATCACATAACTCAGAGCAGTCTTCCTTAAACTGCTCTCCGGGCTCATGCAGGATGCCAGAGCCCTCGACAATGCACGATAACAGGGAATGTTTCTATGCGTACTGCCACCACTTCGGCGGGGTTTACCCTGCTGGAACTGCTTGTAACGATCACCATACTTTCAGTGCTTCTTGGCTTCGCCAATTACAGCTGGAACACGTGGGCTGACAGGGGAAGGTTGCGCGCCAGCCTTGAGAACTATCATTCCCTTTTTGCCTACGCGCGCTGGGCTGCAGCGAGCCACAGACAACTGGTGACCGTTTGCCCTCTCTCAGCTGATAATCAATGCACCGATGACTGGCAGCGGCCGATCTCCATTTTCATCGACCATAATAACGACAAGCAACCCGATGACAACAGAATACTCCGACAGCTCACACCCGGCTCGGGATCATTCGACATCCGGTCAAGAACGGGTGGGCGCGGTTACTTCCAGTTTAACAGCGAGGGGATGATTCACGGCGCGACCGGCAGCCTGGTGTTATGCCCAGGCCGTCGGACCACAGCCACAATGGTCTATATGGCGCTCAACAAGGGCGGGAGATTCAGAGTTCAGTACGACGAAGACGGCGACAATAAGATTCGCCTGAACTGGGGAGCCACCATAACCTGTTAGGAAGGGCCGCCATATCCGGCGGCCGCGTTAGCTTATTTGTCCCAGGTATTTTCACCGGTCTCAAATCCACCGGCATTGTTGCTGTCCCAGCGGCGCGCGCCGGTTGAATCCAGCTCCAGCATCCCGTCTCCGGCCTGGCCGCCTTTGGGAGTAGCTCTGACCGTGAACGAGTTGGCATCTGCGCTCTGTATCGTCAGATCATAGAACTTGGTATTACCATCCAGCGGCGCTTCGGTGGCATAGATCGCGGGAGAGCCGGTGTCGCTACCACCGGCAGCGGCTCCCTCATAGGTGTTGTTCACCGAATAGTGCCTCTCCATGGCGCTCGCCAGCCCCATCAACGCGCCCTGGGCATCGGCACGACGGGTTCTGTCCCCGTACTCCTGATAGCTGGGGTAGGCAATAGCCGCAATGATTCCGACGATCGCCACCACGATCATCAACTCAATCAGGGTAACCCCTCTGGATGTCGATATAATCGGTTTCAACAGTTAATCCTCGTACCAATAGGTTTCTACAACACCGGTCAGACTGTCTACCGGGAAGCACTCTGCACCGACACAAACCACATCCTTGCCATCGACCCGCATCCTCTGTGGATCTGGCGGGAGCCCAAGCGTATTGAGAGTCACTTCACGGTCCGGCACGGTCAGTTCGGTATCGGAGCCCAGGCCATCGTAATTCACTACCGGCTGGCCGTCCGCGACATAGATGTGATACAGACGTGACGTTCCCGATGACGGAATACACGGATTGGCGTTGGGCTTCGGTTCGAACGTTGTAAAGAACAGCTCTCCATTGACCGTCTGGCTGGTTGAGAGAACTTTCTCACCTGCCCTGACCATCCGGATATACCAGCCATCAGCGGCAGCCAGCTCGGTTTGCGCCTGCGCCTGCTCGTCTTCATCCCCCTGCCCGATCAGGTTGCCGGTGGTGTCATACAAGTCCGCTTCGGTTACTTTAGCCAACGAATAGTCGATTTCGCCCTCTGTCTCGTTCGGCTCCGGGGGATGCGCAGGGGGATCCACAACGTCGCTGATTTGCAGCTTGTAGATCCTGTCTTCCACAACGTTATCCAGCGGATGTGCCTGCCACCCCGAACCGATCACAAGCCCCAGGTGACGAACACCGCCGATTTTCTCACCAAACAGATCCGGAGCGTGGTAGAACCGGCGATTGCTCGCGGAATCATCTCCTGCCAGATCGGCGATCACACCACCGGTTGCAATGTCGCTGGCTTTCTCGCCATCCATGATATCGAAGCGCCATACCTGCCCGCCCATATCGCCGACATAAATCTGGTCTGTACCGCCATCACCGGTGGCATCAATGGCCTTCACGGCGGATGGGATCGAGTATTTCAGTTCTTCCAGCTCCAGATTGGCGCCGCTATCCACGGGGCCGGCCCACCACAGCCGCGCCCCGGTCTCCGCATCCACGATATAGAGCGCCCGACCAACCGAATCCTCGGTTCGCTCGGTGACCGTATCCTGCTGGGTGTCATAGCCACCCGCGAAGATCAACACATCCTCCAGGTTTTTGCCAATCCGAATCTTGGTTTTTACCGGCACTGACCACGATTGCCCGAGTTCCGCGAAGTCTCCGGTGCCGCCTTCAATGGTCCAGAGCATTTTCGGGACATCCCTGTTAGTCACATCCAGGGCATAGTAATTATGCCCTCCACGGCGCATTCCTGCGTAGATATAAACGTGGTCTCCATCTGTACCATCAATCTGACCGTCACGATCATCATCGTGTTGCCAACTGATGACAGAGCTGTCCATGCCATAGATCTTGCCAGATTCGATGGTGCTGTCGTCCATCAGGTCACGCTGGTTATCCAATAACTCTTCTGGAATGAAGGAGAAATAGGTATCTCCGGAATCCCCATCAATTGCATGGATATAGCCCTGGTTGTCCCCGAAGAAGATCGTAGTATCCGGCGATTCAGAGGAGCCACCGTAGATGACCAGGTGAGGCACTGAATGCAGCGGGTCCGCAATGTACTCTCGACTGTCTGCTGTCTGCCCGTCCCGATTTTCATCGAACACATCAGCGCCTCGCGCCCAGTTAATGATCTGGTCGCGATCGTCATCGGACATACTCTCGTCCCCCAGCAAGGCCTTGGTGAGGTTCGTATTCGATGCATCGACACTGTTGGCTGATACTGTCAGATCTGTATTGCCTGCAGCGGACAGATAGGTGTAAACGTCACGCAAGCTGTTGGTTGCGGGGTGAACCGACGCCGCGCCACCTTTGGACACATCCGGACCATCATCCTCATCGCTCCACCAGCTACGGGAACCGTTCCGGAAGAAGCCTGTGTCCGGGTCTGTCGCGGGATCACCGTTGACATCATAGATAACACCGTCACTGCCAAGACGATAGCGTTTCAGGTTACCATCCCAGTTCTGGGAGAGTTCCGGCTGGAATACCGAGAAATACAGGGAATCCAGGTGATTCAGACGGTTAAAGGTATTTACTGCGACGCCAGGCGCCACATAGGTTGTGCTGACCGCCAGCACCGAACTCACTACATCGGTAAAGGCTGTTTCCAGGGATTCGGCGTCATTGACCAGGAAAAATTCTCCACCGCCTTTACGGGCCGCATCATCCAAAAGATCCAGGTCCAGATCGAATCCGACCGTGTAGGTCGACACATTGACATCCATATCATCGCCGGAGGTGATGTCGCTGTTGTTCATATAGTCCGCGACTTCATCCATGCAGTTTCCTGAGCAATTTCCAACACGGGACTCCATGGCAGCTCGACTTTCCATCTCCTGCTCATGGTAACCGTCGTTGGTCGGTTCCCCGTCGTAGGTGGGCTCGCCATCGGTCAGGAATATCACGTTATTGGATTGGCACTCATACTCCACGGGACTGACGTATTTTCCATCAGCGACAGTGCCGGCAACAGGGTTGTCATCCAGATACGGCTCCTCGCCTGCGAAGTAGCGCATCGAGCCAAACAAAGTCTCGGACAAAGGCGTGTTGGTGTCGTATCCAAGACCATCCACGGCCGCCTTGAAATCATCACGGACATCTTCCACCTTGCCCACCGGTACATAGACGCGGCCACCCTGAGTCGGGAAATTATCATCCGGGTTAAAGGCCATCAACCCGACATTCACCCCCGTCAGGCTGTCGATCAGATTCTTGGCAACGCTTTTTACGATTTCCAGGCGCGTCTGTTCAGTCTCCTCCCGATGCTCACGATACCAGTTCACATAGTTAGCGGAGTACAGGTGCTGTCGGCTAATATCCGACCAGTCAATCTCATGTCTCTCGTTATTAGTCCACTGGTTCTTATCGTTGGCGTAGGTCTGACCACTGCCCTCCGTAGCGCCATGGGTGCCGCGATCGGAATAGCACTCCAGAACATTATCCGATTGCCGCAGTCTCCAATCAGTCGACAGGTTCCGCCACCGTTCGGAAGTGCTACCGGCATATCGACCACGCCATGTTGCTATGCGGTAATCCAGCACGCGGCCAGAGGACGCCAGCCGGCTCTCCAGATCGGCACAACGGTTGGCCTCCCAAAGCAAGGGAACAAAACCTACCTGATAATCATAGTAGTAGAAATAGGCATCCGAAGCCTCGCCGCTGTAATCAAAATCCGGATCGTAGGTGGACACTGTTCGCACAGTGGCATCCATGCTGCCCGAGTTATCCAGGACAAACATCAGGTTGGGCCGGATGGAAGTCTCGGACCGATTGAAAAAGATCTCCGTGTCATCGGCGAAGGTCACCCCGGAATGCAACGCCATGGAGAAGAATGCAGCGAAGACTGGAACGCCAAATTTCAGTTTCATTGGTCTTCACCTCTTTTTATGTTGCTGAGTCTGACCTTGGTCACCATATTGGAATCGGAGTTTACAAAGACGGTGCCCGGGCCATCCGGAAGGGTGTCTGCCGTGTCAGCCGTAATGACCTGCCTGCCCACATAGAGTTCGATGTCCCTTGACGGCAGGTGGCGGACCATCTCACAGCCGTGACAGGGGCGAAAATCAACAGCCAGCACATCGGAGCCGGAGACCGTCAATTCCACCCAACCTGATTCAATAGCCCGCTCGATCAACTCTATTGGAGCGGGCTCCCTCGGTTCGCTCAGAATATCCTGTGCGAGTGCCGCATGGGCGTACAACACCATCAGGGTTCCGCACAACATGATTACGGGTTTCATTTACTTCCTCCCACAGCAGCGACACTGCCGTTCAGTAGTATTCAATGCCTTTATAAACCGTGCTGGCGGCGCCGGTATTATCCATTTCTGCGCTTCCCCGCAACTCATAGCGATACCCCTTGAGCAGCGTTGTACTCTCATCTGCGTCCATGGAGCTGCCGCTGCTGATAATGACCTCACCGAGATAACGCGCCTGGTATTCAGTCTGAACACCGTTGGCCGCGTCCAGCGTAACGCTGCCGGTGCTGCTCAGATCATCGGCAGCCTCCATCGCCTCCTGCAGCAGATTCAAGTTGCCTGACATCAAAATCTCGGTCAGTGCCGTTGCACTGCTTTCCGCCCCCTGGAACGTGCGATTGCTATTCTGGGCATTTGACGCCATGCGCTCCTGCATGACCGAGGAGTTCATACCCGCCACACCAATCAGCGTCAGTACCAGCAGAATCACCAGGCTGACAATCAGCACCGCTCCCCGCTGGTTATCAATGGAATGTTTCATATCAATTCAATCCCTTTTCCAAAACGTCTCGGGTCAGTCGCGGTTACGAAGCGCCACGGTATTGGAGAAGACCCGCCTTAAACGCTGATCTTCCGGATGGGTGACAGTCCCACCGCCGCTGACCGAGTTGACGGTCTCGGAGGGCAAGGCGTAAGTGCCAGTATCCGGGGTATCCCGGACCGGCTCCGCGTCACTGATCAACAGGCCCATGCGGAGGGCGACGACTCTGGTCATTTGATCGACGTCATCCGCTGGGCGATAACGGAAACTGTTGGTTCCGACCTGCTCCCCGTACTCAATCTGAAGGCTTTCCACGCCTTCCACCAACTCCTCCACCTGGAAATCCGGTGAAGAGTCGTTTATCAGATTGTTAGTGCCCCGATAGAGCGCCCGAATCGGGTTACCCCGGGAATCGGTCCGGCCTGTGTCCGCTACGTAGTAGACTGTCGAGGAGAACCGCATAACGCTGGCGGAATCGCTGTAGGCCTGCCCCAAACGATTGTCGGAATTGACTCCCTCAGCGTGAGCCCAGGTTTCGCTGTCGGGGTTGCTGGAGATGCGGAAAAGATCGGCGTTTTCGCAGTCCGACAGCAGCACTATATCGTTCTGCTCAAACGTACTGACTTCCGGGCCGCCAACCTGGATGTTTGCGTTGGTATTATCCATGTTGCCGGTCAGTTGAACATTAACGGTCTCACCACGCTGGATAGCGATAACGTCACTGCCGACGACAGCGTCCGCCTCAATCGTGGTGTCATCGAATTCCGTCCCGTTCGCCCAATTACCGTTTTCCACCTCCCAGCCACGCAGCGTGGTGGAGAAGAAGTCACCGGTGGGCGCATTGTCCGCAATGATGTTCATGGTGATGCTATTGGGGTCGGCACAGCCCTGGTAACCCACCATGCGCATGTCCCGCGCCATGATATCAATGGCAATCCGGCCGGACTCCTGGATTCGGGCCAGCGCACTACTCACCCGTGAGGTTTGGCTGGAATCAAAATACACCGTAAAGATCCCGAGAATGAGCGTTGTACTCAGCGCCAGCGCAACCATCAGTTCGACAAGCGAGAGCCCCGCCTGACTCTGGCCCACCGGATACTGATTCTTTATCATCTTCACCCGTGGCAACTGACCTCTGTTCATAGTGCGAACCTCACTGCAAACGAATCCTCGCGCACGTTACCCTCGGACTCGCCGTCCTTCGCGACTTCTTCCCACTGTACGGTAACCGTAAATATCCCGTTGGCGTCGTCATAAGCAATCGTGCCCTCGCCAGCCGGCAACAGGGTAACGCCGCTGCCGACCCCCTGAATCAGGCGCGTCCATTGGACAAGATCCAGCGTTGCCTGCTGGGTCGGCGAGCAGCCTGTGTCCTCGGTAGCGCATCCCGGAAGGTTGGTGGAAGCATCAACTGTTGAAAAATCCTTGTAGGAACTGCCATCCTCTGCGTGCTGACGGTTAGCCCGTATCCTGTCCGCCATGTCATAGGCCAGAATACTGGCCTGGGTTCGCAGATAAGCGCCCTGATTATTTCTCATACCATCGACCGTCAACCCTGCCAGCCCCAGCAACCCGATTGCCAGAATGAACATGGTCACCAGAATCTCAATCAGGGTGAAACCGGATTGTCGTTTCACCGGATGCGCAACATTTTTCGACATCACCGTTCTGCCTGCTCTGCTTTTTATCAGGGACATGTCACACCATTACCGTCGTGGCCCTCGACAATTCCATCATCATCGTTGTCTCTGGCTATCCTGGCCTGCCCCGCTACGCCCACTACGACTGCCCTGGCTTCAGACGCACCACGGGAGTCACAAACGGTCAGGGTACCGGCCGGAGAGGCCCCAAGACTTTCAGGCAACGGGAAACCTTTCGGGGAAAACTGGATAAACGATCCATCACTGCTGCTTAGCCCCGAAACCCGCAGACTGTTTCCACCGCCCAGGGCACTCGCCACCCGATGCAACTCATCGGTACCGGAATCCACTACCCGGTCTGCATCAATATCACTGAATACGATCCATCCCTGCTCCCATGTATTAGCACCACTACAGGATGCGCCATCCGCTGAGCTACACACGGTGACAACACCATCCTGCATTTTGGAGGCTTCGCTGCGGGCGAACGCTACCAAGCCGGACACTTCATTGGCCTGGGAGGTCAATTGGTTATTCAGAATCATTTGACGGAAGGATGGCACAGCAAAACTCGCCACGATTCCGAGGATAATTATCGTGACGAGCAATTCCAGAAGTGTGAAACCGTGAGCTTTGTCTGTCATGGATATACTGCATCCCTTGGGCAACCACATACCCAGAGATTAATAACATGACATCTTTGATGCCAGAGCTGACACGACTAGCGGTGCTCTTTTGGCGATAAAAGGTCAGCAACAACCCTAATTTGAGAAGTGCTTCACTTACCCGGAAATGGGGGTTACGTCCACAACATCAATCCGCAACTCTTTCGGCATGGAAAACACAATGTTCTCCTCCCTGCCGGCAATCTCCTCAGGCAGGTCGCCGCCAAGTTCGCGGAGACGGGATATAACATCATTCACCAGCACTTCCGGGGCGGAGGCGCCGGCGGTGACGCCGACGGACTGTTTGCCGTCCAGCCATTGCGGGTCAATCTGGGCGGCTTCGTCGATCAGGTAGGCGGGGGTGCCCATGCGCTCGGCGAGTTCCCGCAGTCGGTTGGAGTTAGAGCTGTTGGGGGAGCCGACCACCAGCATCAGGTCGCAGTCGCCCGCGAGCTGTTTGACGGCGTCCTGGCGATTCTGGGTGGCGTAACAGATGTCGTCTTTGCGCGGCCCCTGAATTTCGGGGAACCTGGCGCGCAACGCATCAATGACACGGGCGGTGTCATCCATCGACAGTGTGGTCTGGGTGACGTAAGACAGCCTGGAGGCGTCCTTCACTTCCAGCTTTGCAACGTCCTCCTCGTCTTCAACCAGGTAGATGTCGCCGCCGTTGCTGTGATCGTACTGCCCCATGGTGCCTTCCACTTCCGGATGGCCATGGTGACCGATCAGGATGCACTCACGGCCTTCACGGCTGTATCGCATGACTTCCATGTGCACCTTGGTGACCAGTGGGCAGGTGGCATCAAACACTTTCAGCCCACGACGTGCCGCTTCATTCTGCACGGCCTGGGAGACGCCATGGGCGCTGAAGATGACCAGGGTATCGTCCGGCACTTCATGCAGTTCGTCCACGAAGATCGCGCCACGTTCCCGCAGGTTGTCGACTACGAACTTGTTGTGAACGACCTCGTGCCGAACGTAGATCGGCGCACCGAACACATCCAGGGCCCGATTAACGATTTCGATGGCACGGTCGACACCGGCACAAAAGCCACGGGGGTTCGCGAGTCGGATCTGCATATCTGCGCCTGCTGCTCTGGTTAGTGGGCCGGTCCGACCGGCTCCACATCAATGATTTCCACTTCGAATGTCAGTGTACGCCCTGCCAGGGGATGGTTGAAGTCCACCTCCACCTCATCACCCTCCACTCGGCTGACCACGCCCGGCAACTCCTGCTGGCGCGCATCGGCGAAGGAGATCATCACGCCCGGCTCGAGCACCATATCAGCGCTGAACTCATGGCGTTTGAACGTCTGCACGTTGCTTGGATTATGCTGCCCGAAGGCTTTCTCCGGCGGTACCTGCACGGTTTTGCTTTCGCCGGCGGTCATGCCCAGCAAATAGGCTTCAAAATTCTCGGGCAGGTTCTCGTCACCAATCTCCAGGGTGGCGGGTTCTTTCTCGAAGGTGGAGTCCACCACTTCACCGTCCTGGAATTTCAGGGCGAAATGCAGTTTAACGCGGGTTCCCTTGTCTACAGGTAGTTCTTTCATCAGTGTTTATCACTCCCGTCCGCGGCCTCTTCGGGGGGCTTGCGGAACATGTCGAGAATCATCATGCCGGCACCGATGGTGATCGCGGTGTCGGCCAGGTTGAAAGCGGGGAAATGCCAGTTCTGCCAGTAGAAATGCAGGAAGTCCACCACATAACCGTGCACCACGCGGTCATAGACGTTGCCCAGCGCACCACCGAGGATCAGCGCGATCGCAATAGCAGTCCAGGTCTCATGCCGCTTGAGCGACTTGAGCCAGAACACCAGCGCCACGCTGACGCCGATGGCCAGCACCACAAAGAACCAGCGCTGCCAGCCATCGGCGCCTGCCAGAAAGCTGAAGGCGGCGCCGGTATTGTGCAACAACGTCAGGTTGAAGCTAGGGATCACAGGCACCGGGTTGCCGTAGGTCAGCATGGCCGTCGCCATCGCCTTGGTCCCCAGATCCAGCGCAATCACCAGTACGGCCAACCACAGCCACTTCAGTTTGGCGCCAGGGCGCTCATCGGTCATAACCGCATCCATCAGGCAAACGAACGGGCTTCACCCGCCCCTTCCACGTTGGTGACGCAACGGCCACAGAGATCTGTGTAGGTCGCGTGCTGGCCCACATCCTCACGGTGATGCCAGCAGCGCTCACACTTGGCATGGGCGGCTGGCGACACCTTCACCAGCAGACCTTCATGGGTGGTGGGCTCGGCATCCTCCGCTTCGGACACCGGCTTGACGGTGGCTTCCGAGGTAATCAGCACAAAGCGCAGCTCTTCCCCCAGATGTTTGAGATCCGCCGCCAGGTCGCCTTCGCAGTACAGGGTGACTTCCGCACTCAGGGAGCCTTTGATTTCACCTCGACCGCGCGCTTCTTCCAGGCACTTGTTCACCGCTTCCTTGACGCTGTAGATTTCACGCCAGTAGTCACGCCCCAACTCGGCACTCTCGGGAAGTGCCGTCAAGCCCTCGTACCAGGTCTCGTAGAACACGGTGTCGCCACGCTTGCCCGGCAGGGTCTGCCAGATCTCGTCAGCGGTGAAGCTCAGGATGGGCGCAATCCAGCGCACCAGGGCTTCGGCCACATGATACAGAGCGGTCTGACAGGAACGACGCTCCCGGCTATCGGCCTGGGTGGTGTACTGGCGGTCCTTGATGATATCCAGGTAAAACCCGCCCAGTGTCGCCTCACAGAAGTTGTACACCTTCTGGTAAATACGCAGGAAGGCGTAGTTCTGGTAATCCTCGTCGAGCTCGTTCTGCAACTGCAGGGCACGATCCACCATCCAGCGATCCAGGGCAATCATGTCCTCCGGCGCTACCATATGCTGGTCCGGCTCGAACCCGGTGAGGTTGCTGAGCAGGAAGCGCGCGGTGTTACGGATGCGGCGGTAACCGTCCGCAGTCTGGCGGAGGATGTCCTTGGAGACTGTCATCTCGCCACTGTAATCCGTGGCAGCCACCCACAGACGCAGAATGTCCGCACCCAGCTCATTCATCACTTCCTGGGGCGCGATCACGTTGCCCATGGACTTGGACATTTTGTGGCCCTTGCCATCCACCGTGAAACCGTGAGTCAGCACCTGCTTGTAGGGCGCAACACCGTTCATCGCAATGGAGGTTTTCAGGGACGACTGGAACCAGCCACGGTGCTGATCGGAGCCTTCCAGGTACATGTCGGCCGGGAACTGGCCCAGCTCGGTGCGCGGGCGCAGCACCGAATCGTGGGTCACACCGGAGTCGAACCAGACATCCAGGGTGTCCGTGACCTTCTCGTACTGGTCGGCGTCATCACCCAGCAGGGCGTTGGTATCGATCTCGTACCAGGCATCGATACCACCGGTTTCGATCTCTTTCGCTACGGCCTCAATCAGGTTCTGGGTATCCGGATGCAGCTCCTGGGTTTCCTTGTGGATAAACAGGGTGATCGGCACCCCCCAGGTACGCTGACGGGAGATACACCAGTCCGGGGACTGCTGGAACATGGCCTCGATACGATTCTGGCCCCAGGCCGGAACCCAGCGGATGCCCTTGATGGCTTCCAGGGCATCGGCACGCAGATTCTCTTTCTCCATGCTGATGAACCACTGCGGTGTGGCGCGGTAGATCAACGGTGTCTTGGTGCGCCAGCAATGGGGATAGCTGTGGCGGAATTTCTCGGAGAATACCAGTTTGCCTTCCCGCTCCAGCGCGGCACACACCGGCTGATCCGCCTTGTAGACGTGCACACCGGCGAACTCGCCTGCGGCGCCGGTGTAGGTACCGTCCGCCTGCACCAGATTGATGGTATCGATGCCGTAGGCCTTGCCCACTTCAAAGTCTTCCATACCGTGATCGGGGGCGGTATGGACCGCACCGGTACCTGCGTCGGTGGACACATGGTCACCAAGAACCACCGGAACCTGCTTGTCGTAGACCGGGTGATGAAGCGCGAGGTGTTCAAGGGCTGAGCCTGAACAGGTCGCCAGTACTTCAAAGGACTCTACAGACCAGCGCGCCATGATGCCTTCCACCATGTCAGCCGCGACAATGATTCGCTCAGGACCCTGCCCGGTATCAACCTGAACCAGGGCGTAGTCCAGGTCGGCACTTAGTGACACGGCCTGGTTGGCGGGGATGGTCCAGGGGGTGGTGGTCCAGATCACCACGGACACGTCCCCTTCGCCCTGATCAGTGCCAAACAGCGACAGCGCTTTGGCCTGATCCACCGCCGTGAAACGCACATCGATCTGAGTGGAGGTCTTGTCCTGGTATTCCACTTCGGCTTCCGCCAGAGCGGACTGCCCCACCACACTCCAGTAAACCGGCTTGTAACCGCGAACCAGATGGCCTTTGGCAACGATCTTACCCAGGGCGCGAACAATACCGGCCTCAACCTTCGGGTCCATGGTCAGGTAGGGTTTGTCCCACTCTCCCAACACACCCAGGCGGATAAAGTCGGCCTTCTGCCCGGCAATCTGCTTGGTGGCGTAGTCACGACAGGCCTGGCGGAACGTTTTGTAGTCCACCTTGACACCGGCCTTGCCAATCTCCTGCTCCACCTTGTGCTCGATAGGCAGACCGTGACAGTCCCAGCCCGGCACATAGGGCGCATCATAGCCCATGAAGCTGCGGGACTTGACGATCATGTCCTTGAGAATCTTGTTCACCGCGTGACCAATGTGAATGCTGCCGTTGGCGTAGGGAGGGCCATCGTGAAGAATGAATTTGTCCCGACCTTCACGCTGCTTGCGCAGGTTGCCGTAAACATCAAGATCCTGCCAACGCTTGAGCATATCCGGCTCGCGCTTGGCCAGGTTACCGCGCATGGGAAAGGCGGTTTCAGGCAGATTCAGAGTGTGCTTGTAGTCGCTCATGGTCTGTGTGCGTACTCTTTCGGTCAGTTATCATCAATAAACAGGGGGCAGATCACACCGATCGACCTTAGCGGTCATCAGCGGCAGAACCATTGTCGGTAATCCACGCCCGGGCGTCGGCAAAGTCACGGGCGATTTGCGCTTTCAGCTCATCCACGGAGGAGAATTTGATCTCTTCCCGCAAACCGTGGCGAAACACGACATCAATATGCTGCCCATAAAGTGTGCCAGCAAAGTCAAACAGGTGCACTTCCAGCGAGGGTTGCTTGCCGTCCACGGTCGGCCTGAGCCCGATATTGGCTACGCCATCGTGGACAGATCCGTCTTCCAGGGTTGCACTGACAACATACACGCCCTGAAGCGCAGGCATTTTTCGCAGCAGGACGTTGGCGGTCGGCGCGCCCAGTTCACGGCCAAGTTGACGACCATAAACAACCCGCCCCCGGATCCGGTATGGATGTCCGAGCAGTTTCCCGGCTTCATCCAGGCCATCCACGTTTAACACGTTTCTGACCCGGGTGCTGCTCACTCGTTCACCGCCAACGGTCACCGTTTTGGTATTTTCAACGCTGAAGCCACGCTTCGCCCCAACCTGCTCCAGCAGGGCAAAGTCCCCGGCGCGATCACAACCGAAACGGAAATCATCGCCAACCACCAGATGTCGTACCGCCAGTCCGTCGATGAGAACGTCCTCGATAAACCCCATACTGGAGTAACTCCGGAACGTCTCGTCAAAGCGCAGGCAAAGCACGATATCGATGCGTTCAGCCAACAGGGCTTCGAGTTTCTGGCGAAACGCCATCAGTCGGGGCGGCGCTTCGCTGCCCTGGAAAAATTCACGGGGCTGCGGCTCAAAGATCATCACCACCGATGGCAGCCCGAAGGACCGCGCCTTTTCCTTGACCTGGTCAAGAATGGTCTTGTGGCCCAGGTGAACACCGTCAAAGTTACCAATGGTTGCGACACAACCATCGGCCAGAGGCGATTGCTCCTGCTGGGACAAAATTTTCAGGTTGGTCAGGCCCCGGATCAGACGCATGTAATGCGAACCTTCAATTGCCAGCTGTGCGTTCAGCAGATTGCCGGCAGCAATCCGCTGGTGAGAAAACGCGCGATTATAACCTACCTGTGGCGGAAATGTCTTACCCGGACGCCGGTAACCGCCAGCGCAACAAAGTAAACCGCCACTCCGGCAGCCACCAGAATCCCCATATCCGCTGCTCTCTGCAGGCCACCCGCCGCCAGCCAGTCATCCACCGGCGCCTGCAAATAGAGGATAACCGCCGCAAGCGCGGCATTGGCGAACGCAAGCTGGGCCAGGAACCGCAGCCAACCCGGCTGACTTTTCCAGGCGCCCTCCTTTCGCAACCCTCGCCACAACAGGAAACCATTCAGCCAGGCAGACAACGAGGTGGCCAAAGCCAGACCCGCGTGAGCGAGCGGAAAGACCAACACCAGGTTGAGCACCATGTTCGCGACCATGGCAATCACGCCAATCTTGACCGGCGTCTTGGTATCCTGCCGGGCGAAGAAACCGGGGGCCAGCACCTTGATCAGCATAAAGGCCAATAACCCGGCGGAATAGGCCCGCAGACTCATCGCTGACATGGTGACATCGCGGTCCGTCACCTCGCCATAATGGAACAGGGTGGCAATCAGAGGCTCCGCGAGCAGGGCCAGAGCCAGCGCGGCTGGCACGCCAATCAGCAGAACCGCGCGCACAGCCCAATCCAGCGTGGCCGCAAACTGGTCCGCCGATGCAGCCGCGTGTTTGCGGGACAGGCTGGGCAGAATCACGGTTGCAATGGCGATACCGAATACCCCCAGGGGCAACTCGGATAACCGGTCGGAATAATACAGCCAGGACACGCTGCCGGTCTGCAGGAATGAGGCCAGCACCGTATCCAGCAGCAGGTTGATCTGGCTGACCGAAACACCGAACAACGCCGGCGCCATCAGCCTCAGGATCCGGTTTACACCTTCGTGCCGGTAATCCACCCTGGGCCTTGGCAACAGGCCCAGGCGCATCAGGAACGGCAATTGGAAAAACAGCTGCAGCGCACCGGCAATAAACACACCCCAAGCCAGGGCCATCACCGGCGTTTCCATCAGTGGCGAGAGGAATATCGCGGCGCCGATCATCGCCAGGTTCAGCAACACCGGCGTAAAGGCCGGTATCGCAAACCGATCATAGCTATTGAGAATGCCGCCAGCGAATGCGGTGAGCGAAATCAGCAGCAGATAAGGAAAGGTGATCCGCAGCATATCGCTGGCCAGACCAAACTTGTAGTCATCATCCAGAAAACCCGGTGCAAACACCGCCGTCAACAAGGGCGCACCCAGCATTGCAACAATAGTCACCCCGAGCAGCACCAGCCCCAGGGAGCCGGCAACCGCATTGACCAACTGCCGGACCTCGGTAATATCCTGCTTTTCACGGTAGGACGACAACACCGGCACAAACGCCTGGGCAAACGCACCTTCCGCGAACAGCCGGCGCAGGAAATTGGGGATCTTGAAGGCAACAAAGAAGGCGTCCGCCCCCGCCCCGGCACCGAAATAGCGAGCAATAACCATATCCCGCACCAGCCCCAGCACCCGGGAGAGCATCGTCATCATGCCCACCAATCCCGACGAGCGAAGCAGGCCCGGCGCTTTCGGTGGTTCTTTTTTCTGTGGCGTATCTTCAGCTTGGGATGACATTCGGGCCCTGGTGTCTGGAATGGCTCATGGAACTCGGCAGCGACCCGGAATTTCGGTAATTACCTGCATACTCGCGAGCGTCACTGCCTGCTGAGCGGCGAGTTTAGCACAGCCCTTCTGCACCACGGGATGAAATGGGTTTAAGTCTTGACATTTAGAGGTATCGGCGGCATAGTTCCGCGTCATTTATTTCGACGCGCTGGTTTTGGCGCGCCCGCGAATTTTTCGAATCAATTACAGATTTTCAGGAGTTATACGGTGGCAAATTCCCCGCAAGCCAAGAAGCGCGCACGTCAGAACGAGAAGAACCGCAAGCACAACGCCAGCCTGCGTTCCATGGCTCGTACTTACATGAAAAAGGTTCAATCCAAGATTGAAGCCGGCAACTACGAAGAAGCCCAGGCTGCCTTCAAGCAGTTCCAGCCGATCATGGACAGCATGGTTAACAAGGGCGTCATCGCCAAGAACAAGGTTGCTCGTCATAAGAGCCGCCTGAGCGCCAAGATCAAAGCCCTGAAGAGCGCATAAGCGACTTTCCTTCAGAGCTGAAAAAACCGGCTTTCGAGCCGGTTTTTTTGTGCTTGGCCGGGAGCCCTTCCCCTCAGACAATCACCATATTATCCCGGTGAATCATTTCTTGGTCCGAGATAAACCCCAGCACTTCTGCAATTCGGTCACTGGAGCGCCCGGCAATGGCCCTGGCCTCATCCGCATCATAATTGACCAATCCGCGAGCTACCTCTTTCCCATGCTGATCCACACAGGACACCATCTCGCCACGGCGAAACTGACCAGAAACACCCTTGACGCCCACCGGCAGCAAACTACGACCACCTAAGCACAAGACCCTTACCGCACCATCGTCCAGGATGAGCTTGCCCCGGGTCTGTAAATGACTGGCCAGCCACTGCTTGCGCGCGGCAATGCGCCCCTGCTCCGGGAGCAACAAAGTGCCAATCACATCGCCGCCACGCAGACGCGCGATGGCATGCTCGATTCGGCCACCCACGATCACGGTGAACGCACCTGAGCGCGCCGCGAGGCGAGCCGCACGCACCTTGGTCTGCATGCCGCCACGCCCCAGCGCACCAGCACCGCCGCCCGCCATGGCATCCAGCTCATGATCACCCGCCTTCCGCTCGGTGACCAGTTGCGCATCAGCGTGCTTGCGGGGATCCTTGTCAAACAGCCCAAGCTGATCGGTAAGAATGATCAGACCATCCGCCTCAATCAGGTTGGCCACCAGGGCACCAAGGGTATCGTTATCGCCAAAGCGAATCTCATCGGTGACCACGGTGTCGTTCTCATTAACGATCGGCACCACGCCAAAATCCAGTAACGCCCGCAGCGTGCTGCGCCCGTTCAGGTATCGCTTGCGGTCGGACAGGTCATCGTGAGTCAACAGAATCTGGGCGGTATGGATATCGTGGCGCTTGAACTGAGCCTCCCAGGTCTGCACCAACCCCATCTGCCCAACCGCAGCCGCAGCCTGCAACTCATGGAGCTGTTCCGGGCGGGAGGTCCAGCCCAGGCGACTCATCCCTTCGGCGACAGAGCCCGAGGAAACAATAACCACCTCTACACCGTCTTCGATCAGCTCGGCAATCTGATCCACCCACAAACCCAGGGCCGAAACATCCAGACCCTTACCGTCATTGGTCAGCAGGGCGCTTCCTATTTTCACAACCAGGCGACGAGCCTGGCGTAACTGGGTGCGTTCACTCATGATTCGCCTGGGTGCTCACTGATGCGTCTATCGAATTATTCGGGGGCGTACACCACTTCGACATCGTAATCATCGTCGTCGAAGTCGTCATCGTCGTCGTCTTCACGGGCAGCCCGGCGAGCCTGACGCTCCGCCGCAATGCGGGCGCGCGCCTCTTCGTCCATCTGGCGACGGCGCTCTGCCTCGCGCTCGGCAAACTCCGGGTTCTGAGCCTCCTCTTCGGCCTGCTCCTCAATCCAGCGCATCACCGCCTGAGTCAACGGCTTGGTGCCCTCTCCACTCAATGCGGAAATACGGAATACAGGCCCTTCCCACTCCAGTTCATCAATAATGGCCTGGCAATGGGCATCCCGATCCTCGTCCGCCACCATGTCGACTTTATTCAGAACCAGCCAGCGCTCCCGGTTAGCCAGGGTCTCGCTGAACTTTTCAAGTTCATGCTCAATGGCGCGCGCTGACTCGGCAGGAGAGGAGCCATCGTAGGGGGCCACGTCTACAAGGTGCAATAGCAGGCGCGTGCGCACCAGATGCTTCAGAAAACGGATTCCGAGCCCGGCACCTTCAGCGGCACCCTCAATCAGACCGGGAATATCCGCGATCACAAAGCTCTGATGCGCCTGCACGCTGACCACACCAAGGTTCGGCACCAGCGTGGTAAACGGATAGTCCGCCACCTTGGGCCGTGCAGCCGACACTGAACGGATAAAGGTGGACTTGCCCGCGTTGGGCATACCCAGAAGGCCCACGTCCGCCAGCACCTTGAGCTCCAGGCGCAGGTTGCGTAACTCACCCTCGGAGCCCTTGGTGGTCTGGCGCGGAGCGCGGTTGACCGAGGACTTGAAGCGGGTGTTGCCAAGACCGTGAAAACCGCACTGGGCAACCTTCAGGCGCTGTCCGGCGTGGGTAAGATCCCCGAGCACCTCATGGGTATCCATATCGACAACCGTGGTGCCCACCGGCACTGGCAGGACCAGATCCTCACCCTTGGTGCCGGTGCAATTCCGGCCGGACCCCGGCTCACCGTTCTGCGCCTTGTGTTTGCGCTGGAAACGGTAATCAATGAGCGTATTGAGCGCGTCATCCGCTTCCAGATACACGGAACCACCATCCCCGCCGTCGCCCCCATCGGGACCACCTTTGGGAACGTACTTTTCTCGCCGGAAACTGAGGCAGCCGTGACCGCCTTTGCCGGCTTCCACGATGATGGTGGCTTCGTCTACGAATTTCATGGATCTACCCTTTGCGCTGTGCGCATAAACTAAAAAGCCCCGCAGCCTCTAGGAAGCTTTGCGGGGCTCCGGATCACCCTGATGATACCACCAGAGCAATCCAAGGTTCGACAGAACCGGATCGCCGCTGCTTACGCAGCCGAAACGATGCTCACGAACTTGCGGCTCTGCGGGCCTTTGACCTCGAACTTCACCTGACCGTCTGCTTTCGCAAACAGGGTGTGGTCCTTGCCAATGCCTACGTTGTTACCAGCGTGGAAACGGGTGCCACGCTGACGAATGATGATGCTGCCTGCAGAAACAGTCTCACCACCGAAACGCTTCACACCAAGTCGTTTCGACTCGGAATCGCGACCGTTACGGGTACTACCTGCTGCCTTTTTATGAGCCATTACAAGCCTCCTTATTTAAGGGGTTACTCGAGGACCTTAGCCCTGGATACCCGTGATCTTGACTTCAGTGAACCACTGACGGTGGCCCTGACGCTTCATGGAATGCTTACGACGACGGAACTTGATGATCTGGATCTTGTCGTGACGGCCGTGGTTTACCACTTCGGCTGTCACCTTGGCACCATCAACAACCGGCGCGCCAACCTGAACCTTGTCACCATCGGCGATCAGCAGAACGCGGTCAAACTCGACGTTACCGCCGGTTTCCACTTCCAGCTTTTCCAGCTTCAGAGTTTCGCCTTCTTTTACACGGTGCTGCTTACCACCGCTAACAATAACTGCGTACATTAACGTTCTCCGCGATTGACCCATCCCTGCTCTTATCCACCTGGTTCTAAGGGAAGCGCTTCGGCAACCCTATAGCAGGGAGCGCAGGTTGGGATGAGTTGGGCGCGTGATTGTACGAAAACCACTCCCGTAATACAAGCCAAGTTGACACTGAAAGCCCCAGTACCTAGCATTGCCGCGACCTACCCCTATTTATTAGAAATTAGCATCAACGACAACACCAGAAAGGGATCCACAAGCCGCATGACAGCCCAGCGCATCTACGACACCGTGGCGGATGATTTCAGCCGCGTGAACGACCTGATCATCAAACGGCTTTCTTCCGACGTCCCGCTGGTGGAGAAAATAGCCCACTATATTATTGAAAGTGGCGGAAAAAGACTGAGACCACTCCTGGTCCTGCTATCCAGCCAGGCCGTGGGTTATGACAAGGACGACCACCTCAAACTGGCCGCCGTCATCGAATTTCTGCACACCGCAACCCTGCTCCATGATGATGTGGTGGACACATCCGACATGCGCCGGGGCCGCAGCACCGCCAACGCCCGGTGGGGGAATGCCCCCAGCGTGCTGGTAGGTGATTTCCTCTATGCCCGCGCATTCGAGATGATGGTGGAGCTGCAAAGCCTGCGCATTATGGACGTGCTATCCCACGCCACGGCGGTGATTGCCGAGGGTGAGGTGATGCAATTAATGAACGTGAAAAATCCGGACCTCAGTGAAGCGCAGTATATGGAGGTCATCCACAACAAAACCGCCATGCTGTTTGAGGCCGCTTCTCACACCGGCGCCTTGCTGGCCGGCGCCGATGAACGCCAGGAAAACGCCCTGAAGGACTACGGCAAACACCTGGGACTGGCGTTCCAGCTGGTGGACGACGTGCTCGACTACCGTGGCGATGCCGAAGCCATGGGCAAGAACGTGGGCGACGACCTGGCCGAGGGCAAAACCACCCTGCCCCTGATCCACGCCATGGAAAAAGGGGTGGAGGATGAACGCCAGCTGATTCGTCAGGCCATCCGCAAGGGCGGACTGGATGATCTTCCGGCCATCCTGCAGATTGTCGACAGCTCCGGCGCCCTGGAGTACACCATGGCGAAAGCCAGGGAGCAGGCAGCCCTGGCGGCGGACTGCCTCAATGTCCTTCCCGAGTCCGACTACAAAGAAGCCCTGGCGCTGCTGACGGAAGTTGCGGTTGCCCGCGTCAGCTAGTGCCCCTTGATCAGAAGACTGTCGGATTACGGCTTTGCCTAATCCGACCTACGTCCGGGCCGAACTCAAGGTAGGTCGGATTAGCGCCGCCTCGCGGCGCGTAATCCGACATAGTTCTGCCCTGCTACCAGACTCACATCCAGCAACTTACCCCAGGACTTCTCTGCCGTGGGGCGCCTCAAAATCCAGTTGCGGCCCCACAGGCACGATCTGGGTCGGGTTGATGGTCCGCTGGCTCACGTAGTAGTGCTGTTTGATCTGGCCAATATCGACCGTCTCCGACACCCCTGGCACCTGATACAGGTCACGGACATACGCGGACAGCGCCGGGAAGTTCTCGATGCGTTGCCGGTTGCACTTGAAGTGGCTGTAGTACACCGCGTCAAACCGGATCAGCGTCGTGAACAAACGCCAGTCCGCTTCGGTCAGTTGCGCCCCGACCAGGTAACGCTGTTTTGCCAACCGCGCCTCCAGCCAGTCGAGTGACTCAAACAGTGCGCCATAAGCCTCTTCGTACTTATCCTGGGCCGTGGCAAACCCGGCCTTGTAGACACCGTTGTTGACGGTGTCATACACCCGGGCATTCACCTCTTGAATCTCCCCTTGTAGAGATTCAGGGTAGAAATCCAACGCCTTACGCACGCCATCAAGCCCGTCGAACGCGGAATTGAACATCCGGATGATCTCGGCCGATTCGTTGCTGACAATGGTCTGCTTTTCCTTGTCCCACAAAGTCGGCACCGTCACCCGCCCGGAATAGTCCGGCGCCGCACGGGTATAGACCTGATGCAGGAATTCGAAATCGTGCACATGATCCCTGTGCTGCTCATCACCAGGCCGGAACTCCCACCCGTTCTCTACCATGTCCGGATGAACCACTGACACAGAGACATGCTTCTCCAGCCCCTTCAGCTTCCGGAAAATCAAGGTGCGATGCGCCCAGGGACAGGCCATGGACACGTACAGGTGATATCGCCCCGACTCAGCCCTGAAACCACCCTCACCTTCCGGACCGGGCGATCCGTCCGCGGTTACCCAGTTGCGAAACCTGGCGGCCTCCCGCTCAAACTTGCCACCGGTCTTACCGGTGTCATACCACTGATCGTGCCATTTGCCGTCAACTAAAAGTCCCATAATAGCCACCTCTCCAAAACCCGATAATATTTGAAGAAGAATAACGGTCAGCCTGCTACCCTCTCAAACAAGCATTTCTGGCCAACAACCTCAGATAATTCGAACATGCATACAGCCATCACCATAGACGCACTCAAGGTCCTCGACGCCATCGATCGCAAAGGCAGTTTCGCTGGCGCCGCCGGGGAACTGTTCCGGGTTCCCTCCGCTATCAGCTATACGGTGCAAAAGCTCGAGGAAGACCTGAACATTGCCATCTACGACCGTAGCGGCCATCGCGCCACCCTGACGCCGGCGGGACGCTACCTGCTGGAGGAAGGCCGAACCCTCCTGGAGGCGGCAGAGAACCTGGCGCACACCACCAAACAGGTGGCGCAGGGTTGGGAGACCCGGCTGCGCATCGGTTTCAACTCCCTGCTCCCGGCGGAATGCCTGTTTCCAGCCATAAAGACATTCAACGATCTGGACATTCCCGTGGAAGTGCAGATCATTGAGGAAGTCTTTGCAGGCTCCTGGGACGCACTGCAAAGTCGCCGCGTCGATCTGATTGTGGGTGCCGACCAGCTCAGCAAACCAGCCGGCACCTTTACTACCAAGGCACTCGGCAAGATGAACTTTGTGTACGCCGTTGCCCCCGACCACCCACTCGCATCCGCCCCCCAGCCGTTGACCGAAGAGGACATTGCCCACTACCCGGCTGCGGTCGCGGCGGACACCTCCCGCTCGCTGCCACCGGGGCACGCAGGCATTTTTCGGCGACAGCGGACCATCACAGTGGCCAACGTTGACCAGAAGATCGCTGTGCAGCAGGCGGGCCTGGGGGTCGGCTGGCTGCCTGAATCGAGGATTCGCTCGCAACTAAGGGAAGGCCAGCTTATTGCTCTTGATGTCCACGAAATTCGCCAACCCATCATGCTCCACCTGGCACGACACGCGGAAGATCAGGGCAAGGCCCTGATGTGGTTTTGGGAATACCTGAGCCAATCAGAGGAACTGACCTCCTGGCTTGAAACCTAGCCGGGAGTTCAACGTGGCCGCCGAGGCGTGGGCGGAACAGGCAAAACAGCCAACGGAATCCCGCGCTACTCGTTTATACTGCCGGCAAACCAACGCCGAACGGAGTTCAAACATGCGGCAGCTGTCGGAACTGGATGCCTCTTTCCTTTACCTGGAGTCGGAAACGGCGCCCATGCACATCGGGGGCATCTATCTGTTCGATGGCCGCGGTTGTGACACCCCACTGGCCTTCAGCACCTTTGTTGCCTATCTCCGCAGCCGCCTCCATGTCGTCCCGGTATTTCGCCAGCGCCTGAAGAAAATTCCGTTTCGTCTCGGCCGCCCCTACTGGATTGATGACCCCGACTTCAGCATTGAGCGTCACCTCGCTTACGTAAACCTGGGTGAGCACGGGCGTGCTCATGGCCTGATGGAGCTGGCCTCCAAGATCCTTGAGGAACCGCTGAAACGGGATCGTCCACTTTGGCACATCACCTTCGTGGACGGCTTTCCAGCCGCTGAGGATGACGATGGCCTCAACGGGTTCGCCCTGATTGTCAAACTCCATCACGCGGCGATCGACGCCTTCAGTGGCGAGGAGATCATGGGCAAGCTACTGGAATATACGCCGCAGGCCAGGCCCATCCCCCAGCCCAGGCCCTGGCACCCTAAACCGGCGCCTTCTGAGGAAAGAATCATTGTGCAGACGGGCGCCAACCTGCTGCGCAAGCCCCTGCAGGTCACGTCACTGGCCATCAGCGCGGCAGAAGTTACGGCGCGAGGGCTGATTCACAACCAGATGCGCAAACTGCCACTGCCATTTCCCCTGTTTTCGGCACCCCACAGCGCCTTCAATCGCCAGATCACAGCCAACCGGCAGATCGTGGCCGCCGATCTCGATCTGTCACGCCTCAAGGCTATCAAGGCCAGCCTGGGTAACGTCACTCTGAACGACGTGGTGCTGGGGTTGTGCGCGGAAGCACTCCGGCGCTACCAGGTCAACCATGACGGCGACCCGGACAAATCCCTGGTCGCCATGACGCCGATCTCCGTCCGTTCGAACAGTTTGCGCATGGCAACCGGCAACCAGATGTCAGCCATGCTGCTGGACCTGGCCACCAACGAACCCAACCCCGCGCGCCGGATCCGCAAGATCCACCGGAACGCGGTCGCATCGGAGCCATACCGGGAGGCCATTGCCGCAGACAGGCTCACCGAGTTACTGCCCTCCACCATGCTGGCCCTGTCTGCCAGGCTCTATTCCGAGTTACAGATTGCGCAACGCTATCAACCGGTCTTTAACCTGCCCATCACCAACGTGCCCGGACCACAGGTGCCGCTGTATCTTCAGGGGGCTCGCCTGGTCCGGCAGTACAATACCTCCCCCCTGTTTGACAGTATGGGACTGGTGATTGTCGCGGTCAGCTATGAGGGACGACTGACCATCAACTTCACCCTGTGCCCGGATGTGGTCGCTGACGGTGAGTCCCTGAAACCGTTACTGGAGGACAGTCTGGCTGCCATCGAGAACGCAGCGGCCACGCTGACCGAATCGGATGAGGAGCTGGACGATCAGGCAGGGAACGGCCAGACCCTCACCGATGAGGCCCTGACCCTGCTGGAAGGATTACTGAAAAGAACACTTAACCGCTTCCGGCGTTGACGGAAGCGATTGGTTTCAGGGCTTATTCAAACGCCCACCGCAGAAAGGTACGTTTTTCTTCTTCACTGGCCTTGTGCCAAAGCGCTTTCAGTTGCTCGAGAGTATTGCCATCGACTGCGTCAGTCGTTGCAGAGGCCTCGCTGGAAACAGGGGTACGTGCCGGGGAAGCGGCAACAACGGGCTCGCCATCCCACGGCTCAAAGCGCGCCACTTCTTCACCAGCCTCGTTAACGATGGCGCCGGAGAAATCTTCACGTAATACCTCCGCATCCCGGCGGGAATCCGGCTTGTCAAAATCGAAACGGTAGGTTTCACCAGCCTGGGCGGTGAAAGTGGCCGCGTGGGGCTCTGTTTCTACGACGTGAACCTTGGACTCGCCATTTCGCACGACACCGGCCTTGGCCCAGATGGTTTTGTAGCTGAACACCACCTGATTTTCCCCGGGCAGGAGATCGTAATTCAGTGCCAGGTCATCCATGAGGAAGTTACCCATGTTACGACCGTTGACCTTGGTCACCCGGATGTCACCAGGCGCTTTCAACAGTGCCGTGCCGCTCTCAGCAGCGTCCCCGTCCCAGGTCTGTACGCTGGTCATGGTTGAGCTACACCCAGTCAGGAATACAGCCGCAATAACGAACGCAACAAAGCGCCCGGTGGATGCCGGGGACACGGCCATCTTGAAAACTCGCAAAACGTGATGAATACTCATGTAAAGTCCTTGTAGTGTAAGAGTTCAGTCTGCTGGCATTCTGACGAGTGCAATTGACAAGGGCAAGACGGTAAAGCCCGGTTTCCTGCTCCCAATCCCGCAGCGGAACTCCCGGAATGAGACCCAGGACCTACAACCCGTAAAAAACGGTTGAATTCGTCCAGAATTGATTTAATTTTAAACAAACCGGCCAATGGAACACGGAGCCCGAAAACCAGAAAAACGACAGGGCGCAGGAGACATCATGGACACTCAACGTCGGATCGGAGAAGAAGGGCCCGCACCGTTTCGCAGCAGCCGCTTTTTCTGTGTGGGAAGCAAATGGTACTTCACTACCAGGGAAGGTTTCGACAGTGGCCCGTTCGCCACCCGCGACCGCGCGGAGATCGGCCTGAAGCGTTTCCTGCATGTGGTCCGTTTGCTGCCTGAAGAACAACAGAAGCAGATACACTGACTCACAGAAAGCGTGCTGCCGGGCTCATCCGCTGAGCGGTTCAGATAATGATCGGCATCAACCACCGGTCAATGGCAAACAGGCACCCCAGCGCCATAAACCCCGCCACCACGTCATCCACCATGATACCCAGCCCACCAGGCGCTCGCTGGTCAATCCAGCTAATGGGCCAGGGCTTGACCACATCAAACAACCGGAACAACGCAAAGGCCATCAACACCCCGTATATATTGTCAGGGATCAACGCCAGGGCGATCCACATGCCGACAAATTCATCCCAGACAATGCCGCCATGATCGTGCACTTTAAGGTCACGGGCTGTCTTGCCACACAGCCAGACACCCACAATAAAGGCGATCGCAACCACAACCCAATATGCCGTGAGCGGCAGCCAGGCAATGGCAAACCACAGCGGGATTGCCGCAAGGCTGCCCCAGGTCCCGGGCGCCCGCGGCGCCGCCCCACTACCAAAACCAAAAGCCAGCAGGTGCACCGGATCACGCAGAAAACCAGGAGGTAGCAGCGCCCCGGCAAACTCAGGCTCCTGCAGATCGTCATCACTACTCATTACTTACTCCCGAAATGGTCGTATCCGCCAGCCACCGGGGCAGCCTCAATACCGGTAATGCCACTCCCTGACACTACCTTACCAATTATGGTCAATTGCGTCCGTACCGTGTCTGGCAGGCTGTCCCACGCGCCTCGGGGCACAGCGACGCAAAGCTCATAGTCATCACCGGCCTCCAGGGCGAGCCTGAGCGCTTCTTCCTCGCCTTTCAGGCGAGCCACCGCAGAGGACACAGGCACCGCCCGAGGATCCAACTGCGCCCCGACACCGGAGGCCTCCAGGATGTGGCCAAGGTCTGCCAACAGACCATCCGAGATATCGATGGCGGCGCTGGCCAGCCCTTGCAACGCCATCCCCAGATCCAGCCTCGGCACCGGAGCGTGGTATCGCTCCAGAACCGCCTGCTCATCCTCTGAAGGAGACACCGCATCGAGATAGTCCAGCGCAGCGCCCGCTTCCCCAAGAGTCCCCGACACACAGACATAGTCATCCTCGGCGGCACCGGAACGTAATATCGCGCCGCCGGCGGGCACTTCACCGTGCACCTGCAGGGTGAGCGTCAGCGGTCCCCGGGTGGTATCGCCTCCGGCCAACTCCAGGCCAAAAGCCCGGGACGCCCGGGAAAGCCCGCGGGAAAAGTGCTCCAGCCATTCCGGCGAGGCTTCCGGCAACGTCAGTGCCAGGGTAAAGCAAACGGGTTGGGCACCCATGGCCGCCAGATCGCTGGCCGCCACAGCCAATGATCGCCAACCAAGATGTTCGGGGTTATAACCGGCGGGAAAGTGACCCCCCTCAACCAGAGTGTCCACAGAAAAAACGAGCTCGTTACCAGGGGCGACGCGCTCGATGGCACAGTCATCCCCCGGACCGAGCACCAGCGAGGCAGCACGGCTCTGCCCGGCGAGGGGACTGAAATAGCGGCGTATCAGTTCGAACTCGCCCATGCGTTACCGCGGGCGTGTCTCGGCCAGCCGCAGGCGACGGCTGAGTTTGTCGAGGATACTGTTTACAAACTTGTGCCCTTCCGTACCCCCGAATTTTTTAGCCATTTCAATGCCTTCGTTGATGACCACCTTATAAGGCACATCGAGGCGATGCTTCAGCTCATAGGCACCAAGGCGGACAATGGCCAACTCCACCGGATCAACTTCGTTGAGGGGACGGTCGAGGTACGGCTCCAGTAACCGGTCAAGTTCGGCCTGCTCACGGTGAACCCCGCGCAACAAGTCCCGGAAATAGAGGGTATCCACCTTGGTCATGTCGTTGTCGACCAGGAACTCGGATTCGATATCCGATATCGCGCTCTTGCTGAAATGGCGCTGATAAAGTCCCTGCATGGCCAGGGCACGGGCACGGCGACGGTCACCGGCTTTCGGTTGCCCCGATGCGCCCGGCTGCGGGGTGGTGTCTTCAGTTGCGCTCATCACTCACCCAGCTTCTTGAACAGGCTCACCATTTCCAGGGCCGTAATAGCGGCTTCCGCGCCCTTGTTTCCAGCTTTGGTACCGGAGCGCTCAATGGCCTGTTCAATGGAATCCACCGTCAATACACCGAAGGCCACCGGTACATCGGTTTCCAGACTGACCGCACCCAGACCGCTGGACGCTTCGCCAGCAACATAGTCAAAATGCGGGGTGCCACCACGGATCACCGCCCCAAGGGCAATAATGGCATCGTGATCACCGGTTTCGGCCACGCGCTTGACGGCCAGTGGCATTTCGTAGGCGCCAGGGACACGGACGATGGTAATGTCGGTGTCGGCGATGCCGTGACGACGCAGGGTATCAACAGCGCCTTCCACTAGGCTTTCCACAACGAATCCGTTAAAGCGACCAACCACCAGGGCATACCGGCCGCTGCAGTGGGTGAAGTCGCCTTCAATTACTTTGATATCTGCCATGAAAGGCTCCTTAACGGGCAACGCTGAGCATCAGCGTTGCCGGGTTCATCATTCGGGGGTATAGGGTACGTACTCTTCCACTTCCAGGTCGAAACCGGAAATCGCGGAAAACTTGATGGGAGGGCTCAGCAAGCGCATTTTACCCACACCGATGTCCTTCAGAATCTGGGAGCCAGTACCTACGGTCAGGTAAACGCCGGAACTGCCTTTCGCGGCAGCGGCCTGCTCTTCGCCGAAAAACTCATGAATCCGGTCTTCCAGGTTGTAGCTGTCCTCGGCGCTGTTCAACAGAACCACCACACCCTGGCCTTCCTCGGCCACTTTTTCCAGAGCGTGATGCAGAGGCCAACTGCGGGAATCGGCACGACGGGCGCCCAACAGGTCTCGCAGCGTATCGGTAATGTGCACGCGCACCAGCACAGGTTCTTCCGACTTGATCTCGCCCATAACCATCGCCAGGTGCGTGGCGCCCTGGATATTGTCCCGATAGGTTCTCAGATTGAATACACCGTATTCCGTATCCAGATCGTAGTTCTCGACACACTCGATGGTACGCTCGTTCAGCGTGCGGTAGTGGATCAGGTCAGCGATGGTGCCAATTTTCAGGTCGTGTTGTTCCGCAAACCTTTCAAGGTCCTCACGGCGAGCCATAGAGCCGTCGTCGTTCATGATTTCGCAGATCACACCTGCCGGCTCGCAACCGGCCAGCGATGCCAGGTCACAGGAGGCCTCGGTATGGCCGGCGCGGCTCAGCACGCCAGCTGGGTCTGCCATCAACGGGAAAATATGACCAGGCTGAACGAGGTCACTTGCCTTGGCATTCTTCGCCACGGCAGCCTGCACGGTACGCGCCCGGTCCGCCGCGGAAATACCGGTAGTCACGCCCTCGGTCGCCTCAATGGACAGGGTAAATTTGGTTCCGAACCCGGAAGCATTGCGCTGAACCATCAACGGAAGCCCGAGCTGCTCGCAGCGGGTGCGGGTCATCGGCATACAGATGAGGCCGCGACCGAAACGGGCCATGAAGTTAATGGCTTCCGGCGTGCAATGTTCAGCCGCCATCACCAGGTCGCCCTCATTCTCGCGGTCCTCGTCGTCCATCAGGATCACCATCTTGCCCTGACGAATATCTTCAATGATCTCTTTTATACTGTTCAGTGCCATAGGTATTTTGCACCCTTTCAGTTTGCCGAAGCTGAGTCCTCAACCAACAAGAGCCCCCAACCAACAAACCGTGAATTGTATGAGTTACCGTGGCGCCAGGATCAGACGCTGATCCTCACCCACCTGACGGCGATCCAGCACCTTCCATTGTACTTTATCCGCCATGGATTCCAGTGGCAGATGGGCTGTCGGTCGCCCCGTGCTGCCTAAAAACACCGGCGCCTGGTAAAGCCATAGCTCATCCACCAGACGCTCATTAATAAAAGTTCCCGCCAGGGTTGGCCCGGCTTCCACCAGTAGCTCGTTGATACCCAGTTCACCAAGGGAATCGAGCAACTCGCCAACATCAATGCCTTTGTCCTTCCAGGCAACCCCCGTGAGGCTGACTCCAAGTGCAGCAAGATCCTGGGCCGGTGCGGTCGCCAGCGTGGGTGACGCACAGAACACCTGGACGTTGCCACCGTGGAGAATCTTTGCCCCCGATGGCGTCCTTGCGTCACGATCCGCGATCACCCGCAGCGGCATGCGGGATGGTTCGGTGGCATCGCCAATATCCCCCAATTCCTCGCGCCGGACCGTCAGGGACGGATCGTCGGCGAGCACCGTGCCAACGCCGGTCAGCACTGCATCGCTGATGGCACGCAAACGCTGTACGTCCCGGCGCGCGTCCGGCCCGGTAATCCACTGGCTTTCACCCGAAGCCATCGCCGTACGCCCATCCAGGCTGGCCGCCATCTTCAACCGCACAAAAGGCCGGCCGGAATTCATTCGTTTCATAAAGCCGGGGTTAAGTCGGGCCGCTTCGTCCGCCATCATCCCTTCGGTGACCCGGATACCGGCTTCCCGAAGCATGTCCAGCCCCCGGCCGGACACGGAAGGATTGGGATCCTTGGTGGCCGCAAATACGTGGGCCACACCGGCCTCAATCAACGCCTTGGCACAGGGAGGCGTTCGGCCGAAGTGACTGCACGGTTCCAGGGTCACATAGGCCGTTGCGCCCCGCGCCGCCGGGCCCGCCTGACTCAGCGCGCGAATTTCAGCGTGGGCCTCGCCGGCGCGCTCATGCCAGCCTTCCCCCAGGATTTTGCTTCCCCGGGCAATAACACAACCCACCCGTGGATTCGGGTGGGTCGAGTAGCGACCACGCCAGGCCAACTGCACTGCCCGGGCCATGAACGCAATATCCTGGGCGTCTATCATGCCTTGCCCTTTGAGGAGTGATTATCAGCCAGCACCTTGGCCACATCCACCGGGTCCTCGCCGGAATTGGCAGACAGCCGCTCAATCTCTTCCTTGAATTCGTTAATATCCTGGAAGCTCCTGTAGACCGACGCAAACCGGACGTAAGCCACCTTGTCCAGTTGGCGAAGTTCGGTCATGACTTCTTCACCGAGCTGCATGGATTTAACTTCACGCTCACCGGTGGCCCGCAACCGGAACTTGATGCGATTCAACGCGGCGTCGATTTCCTCAATACTGACCGGGCGCTTCTCCAGCGCTTTCATTAGGCCCGAACGCAACTTTTCCTCGTCAAACGGCTGGCGCGTGCCATCCTGCTTGACCACCCTTGGCATCACCAACTCGGCGGATTCAAAGGTTGTGAACCGCTCACGGCAGGACAGACACTCCCTGCGGCGACGCACCTGATCCCCCTCGGCCACCAGCCGCGAGTCGATCACTTTGGTATCTGCTTCACCACAGAAGGGACAGTGCATAATCGGGAGCTCCGGAAAATAGCCGGGTAGAGTCACCGGTCAGAGAGTAGCCGGGCAGCCCACAGGACGACCCGGCCAGCTTGCCTGAAGTTTAGCCCGCGTATACCGGGAAGCGAGCACACAGGGCTTCAACCTGTTCACGCACACGGCTATTCACGGCGTCGTCTTCCAGGTTGTCGAGGATGTCACACATCCAGCCAGCCAGGTCGCAACACTCGGTCTCACCGAAACCACGGGTGGTCACAGCCGGCGTGCCGATACGCAGACCGGAAGTCACAAACGGAGAGCGCGGATCGTTGGGAACTGCGTTCTTGTTGACGGTAATGTGGGCACGGCCCAGTGCGGCGTCCGCGTCCTTACCGGTAATGTCCTGCTTGATCAGGCTGAGCAGGAACAGGTGATTTTTAGTGCCACCGGAAACCACATCGTAGCCCCGCTCAACAAATACCTGCGCCATGGCCGATGCGTTTTTGACGACTTGCTGCTGGTAAGCCTTGAACTCGTCGCTCATGGCTTCCTTGAAGCACACGGCCTTGCCAGCGATCACGTGCATCAGCGGGCCGCCCTGACCGCCCGGGAACACGGCGGAATTCAGCTTCTTCTGCAGGTCGGCATCGTCACAGGCCAGAATCAGGCCACCGCGTGGACCCCGCAGAGTCTTGTGGGTGGTGGTTGCAACCACATGGGCGTGAGGAACCGGGTCCGGGTAGACGCCAGCAGCCACCAGACCGGCAACGTGGGCCATGTCCACAAACAGGTAAGCGCCCACTTTATCCGCAATCTCGCGGAAGCGGGCAAAATCCAGCTCCTGGGAATACGCGGAGAAGCCGGCAATGATCATCTTCGGCTTGTGCTCAACCGCCAGGGCTTCCACATCGTCGTAATCAATGAGGCCGGTTTCCGGGTTCAGGCCGTATTGAACGGCGTTGTAGATCTTACCGGAGAAGTTCACGCTGGCACCGTGGGTCAGGTGACCACCGTGGGCCAGGCTCATGCCCAGCACGGTATCGCCCGGCTTCAGCAGCGCCATGAACACGGCCGAGTTGGCCTGGGAGCCGGAATGCGGCTGCACATTGGCATAGGGGGCGCCAAACAGTTCCTTGGCGCGGTTAATCGCCAGGTCTTCGGCAATGTCGACAAACTCACAGCCACCGTAGTAGCGCTTACCGGGGTAGCCCTCGGCGTACTTGTTGGTGAGCACGCTGCCCTGGGCTTCCATCACCCGCGGGCTGGTGTAGTTTTCTGACGCAATCAGCTCGATGTGAGCTTCCTGACGCTTTTCTTCCGCCTGCATGGCGTTCCAGAGTTCGTCGTCAAAGCCGGCGATTTTCATATCACGATTAAACATGGATGCGCTGCCCCTGTGTGCTTAGCTGCCCGAAAAATTTGGGCGGCTATTCTATCTTACAAATGGGTAAAAAATCATCCTTTATAGCGCCTGCTGCCCCTCCGCAGAAACCGTCACACCGCAATTTTCGCCCCCTTTTCGCTTCCTGCCATCGTTTTCCCGCAATTGCCATAGCCTGCGGGTTTCGCTACCTTACGGGGCTTATCCGCGAGTTTCCTTTATTTACCTCCGAATACAACAGAGGACACAGCCAGTTATGGCCCAGTACGTATACACCATGAACCGCGTGGGCAAGGTGGTTCCGCCCAAGCGTGAAATCCTCAAGGACATTTCCCTGAGCTTCTTCCCGGGCGCCAAGATTGGCGTACTCGGTCTTAACGGTTCCGGTAAGTCCACCCTGCTCCGCATTATGGCGGGCATCGACCAGGATTACATCGGCGAGGCACGCCCCCAGCCCGGCATCAACGTGGGCTACCTGCCCCAGGAGCCGGAGCTGGACGAAGAGAAAACCGTCAAGGAAATCGTCGATGAGTCGGTCTCCGGCGTGCATGACGCATTGGCAGAACTGGATCAGGTTTACGCTGCCTATGCCGAGCCGGATGCGGATTTCGATGCCCTCGCCAAGAAGCAGGGCGAACTGGAAGCCTACATCCAGGCCACCGACGGCCATGACATTGAACGCAAGATGGAAGTTGCCGCCGACGCGTTGCGCCTCCCGCCGTGGGATCAGAAGGTAAGCGTGCTGTCCGGCGGTGAGCGCCGCCGGGTGGCCCTGTGCCGCCTACTGCTTTCCGGCCCGGACATGTTGCTGCTGGATGAGCCCACCAACCACCTGGATGCAGAATCCGTGGCGTGGCTGGAGCGCTTCCTGCACGATTACGAAGGCACTGTGGTTGCCATCACCCACGATCGCTACTTCCTCGACAACGTTGCCGGCTGGATCCTGGAACTGGACCGCGGCCAGGGCATTCCGTTTGAAGGCAACTACAGCCAGTGGCTGGAGAACAAGGAAAAGCGCCTGGAGATGGAGTCCAAGCAGGAAGCCTCTCACCAGAAAGCCATCAAGCAGGAACTGGAATGGGTGCGCAGCAACGCCAAAGGCCGTCAGTCCAAGAGCAAGGCCCGTCTGGCCCGCTTTGAGGAGATGAGCTCGCAGGAATTCCAGAAGCGCAATGAAACCAACGAGCTGTACATTCCGCCGGGACCACGCCTGGGCAACAAGGTGATCGAAATAGACGGCATCAGCAAGTCCTTCGGTGACCGCCTGCTGTACGAAGACGTGTCCCTCAGCGTACCGCCCGGAGCCATTGTGGGTATTATCGGTGGTAACGGTGCCGGCAAATCCACACTGTTCAAGATGGTTGCGGGCTACGACAAGCCCGATTCCGGCGACATTACCGTGGGCGAAACCGTGGAACTGGCCTACGTGGACCAGATGCGCGACCTGGACGGTAGCAAAACCGTGTGGGAAGAGCTTTCCGACGGCAACGATATTATCAAGGTAGGCAACTACGAGACCCCGTCCCGGGCGTACGTGGGGCGCTTCAACTTCAAAGGCAGCGACCAGCAGAAACGGGTTGGCGACCTGTCCGGTGGTGAGCGTAACCGCCTGCACCTGGCCAAGCTCCTTAAAGAAGGCGGCAACGTGCTGCTGCTGGACGAACCCACCAACGACCTGGACGTGGAAACCCTGCGCGCCCTGGAAGAAGCCCTGCTCAACTTCCCGGGTTCCGCCCTGGTGATCTCGCACGATCGCTGGTTCCTGGACCGTGTGGCCAGCCATATTCTGGCGTTCGAGGATGACGGCGACGTGGTTTACTTCGAGGGTAACTTCACGGAGTACGACGAAGACTTCAAAAAGCGTAAGGGCGATTCTGCCATGCAGCCCCAGCGTATGAAGTACAAGAAGCTGGCTTGAGGGTGTTGTCGGATTACGGCCCTGCGGGCCTAATCCGACCTACACGGTGCCACTCCGAACCGTAGGTCGGATTAGGCAAAGCCGTAACCCGACAACCAACTAATCCGACCTACGCGGGATGTAAGACAATCTGTAGGTCGGATTAGGCGAAGCCGTCATCCGACAAACCAATTACCAGGCAGCAACCAATCATGGCAAAAGCCAAGACCGCCTTTGTCTGCACCGAATGCGGCGCTGACTATTCCAAATGGCAGGGCCAGTGCACTGCCTGCCAGGCCTGGAATACCATCAGCGAAGTCCGCGGCGTCAGCACCAATGCCAAAGGCGCTCGCGGCGCCCGCTTCGAAGGGTTCGCCGGCAGCCTGTCGGAAGTCCAGAGCCTGGACGACGTCAGCCTGGCCGAACAGCCCCGCATCAGCTCCGGTATGCAGGAGTTTGACCGGGTTCTCGGCGGTGGTCTGGTGGAAGGTTCAGCAGTCCTGATGGGCGGTCACCCGGGTGCCGGCAAGAGCACCCTGCTGCTTCAGGCCGTCTGCCATCTGGCCGCAAGCGTCCCTGCCCTGTACGTCACCGGTGAGGAATCCCTGCAGCAGGTGGCCATGCGCGCCAAGCGCCTGGGGTTGCCCACCAAAGACC
This sequence comes from Marinobacter alkalisoli, assembly GCF_045449855.1. Classification (NCBI taxonomy): domain Bacteria; kingdom Pseudomonadati; phylum Pseudomonadota; class Gammaproteobacteria; order Pseudomonadales; family Marinobacteraceae; genus Marinobacter; species Marinobacter alkalisoli. The sequence continues at coordinate 52,105 of NZ_JBJJLC010000034.1, forward strand.
TGAAAATGCTATCGGAAACCAGCGTCGAGCGGGTGATGCAGGTGGCGGAAGCCGAGAAACCGCGAATCCTGGTGGTCGATAGTATCCAGGTGATGCACGTCGCCGAAACCGAATCCGCCCCGGGCAGTGTCTCCCAGGTCCGCGAAAGCGCGGCCTACCTGACCCGCTTTGCCAAGCAGACCGGCACCATTTTGTTCCTGGTCGGCCACGTCACCAAGGACGGCAGCCTCGCCGGCCCGAAGGTTCTGGAGCACATGATTGACTGCTCGATCCTGCTGGAAGGCTCCAGCGACAGCCGCTACCGCACCCTGCGGGGCATCAAGAACCGTTTTGGCGCGGTAAACGAGCTGGGCGTTTTTGCCATGCTGGAGCAGGGCCTGAAGGAAGTGAAAAACCCCAGCGCGATCTTCCTCAACCGGGGCGAGGAAGCTGCACCCGGCAGTGTGGTTATGGTGGTCTGGGAAGGCACCCGGCCCATGCTGGTGGAGATCCAGGCGCTGGTGGACATGGCCCAGGGCGGCTATCCTCGGCGCGTTGCCGTCGGCCTGGATCAGAATCGACTGGCGATGCTGCTGGCGGTGTTGCATCGCCACGGCGGGATGCATGTGTCAGATCAGGATGTGTTCGTGAATGTGGTCGGCGGCGTGAAGGTCAACGAGACCAGCGCTGACCTGGCCCTGTTGGCCGCGATCGTCTCGTCCTTCCGCGACCGCGCCCTGCCCCAGGATCTGGTGATTTTCGGGGAAGTCGGCCTGTCCGGTGAGATCCGCCCGGTGCCCAGCGGTCAGGAGCGGATCTACGAGGCCTCCAAGCACGGGTTTACCCGGGCACTGGTGCCCAAGGCCAACGTGCCGCGCAAGCCTGTCGAGGGGATGACGGTGATGCCGGTGACCAAGCTTAGTGAGGCGCTTTTGGCTTTGGAGGAGGTTTGACTTTGGCCCCCTAGCCTTCCCGTGTTGTTGCAAGGGAGGGGTTGGGACTCCTTTCCAAAAACCGCTACGAGCACATCCATGTGCGCTTCTCTCAGGCCATCCTTGGCCTTCGAAATTTTTGGAAAGGAGTCCCAACCCCTCCCCTCGAATTCAGGAGATAACGCCAACGGTGCAAAGTCTGAATACGAAATAAGTAGATTGAGCAGGACGAATCGGTGCGGTGACGTAGGTCGGATTAGGCAAAGCCGTAATCCGACAAAACCAGACAACCTAATCAATCAAATGCGCAAACTCCCTCTCCAGCAACGCCTGATCCCCCAAATTAAGCTCAACAAGCCGCTTCAAATGAGTCGCACTTTCCAGGTCGATGTACTGACACTTGAACCCTAACCGCTGCGACTCCACATGCCGGAGTTCCACCGCCATGACGATGGCCGTTTCATTGTCGTCCAGATGAATGATTACCTCACACGGCCGGTTTAACGGCACGCTCCATTCGTCTGGCCTTTTCACCAGAACGCCTTTCAGGGAAATATCCAACACTTCCGTCAACCAGACGCTGTCCTGGCAGTGAAGTTCGCATGGGGCGTCAAATTCGATACGGTGAAATCTGCGTTTTTCAGGGGGTTGGGTCGGCAAGTGGTACTCCTGTTTTACCAGTCTTGTTTTATATGACTATAGACCCGACAGGGGGATGCATCCAGAGGAGTTTTTTGGGGGTGCTGCCTGGAGAGAGTGCGTCGGATTACGGCACGCGTTGCGTGCCTAATCCGACCTACAAGTCCGATCCGACCCACGAGCGGAGATATTGCCGCGGCTGGATAGAGGTCGTCTGGAAGCGCTGCCCAAAAATTTCGGAGGCCATGGATGGCCGGAGAGAAGCGCACATGGATGTGCTTGTAGCGGTTTTTGGGCAGCGCTTCCAGACGACCGCCCCCGCTGAATTCTCAGGCTACAAATGCTATTGGTGGTACTCTGGACTCAGCTCTACCACCGCCTCAATGAAGGCCTTGGCGTGCTCCGGATCCACGTCAGGTGTAATGCCGTGCCCCAGGTTGAAGATATGCCCCGGGCCGGTACCGAAGCGGCGCAGGATATCCGCCACTTCCTGGCGAATCCGCTCAGGTGGCGCATACAGCATGGCCGGGTCCATATTGCCCTGCAGAGCTACCCGATCGCCGATGCGGGCGCGGGCGTTTCCGATGTCGGTGGTCCAGTCCAGACCGACGGCGTCAGCACCGGAATCGGCGATGGATTCCAGCCACTGGCCGCCGTTCTTGGTGAACAGGATGACCGGAACGCGACGACCTTCGCTTTCGCGAATCAGGCCATCCACGATTTTTCTCATATAACGCAGCGAAAACTCTTCATACGCCCAGCTGCTTAGCACCCCGCCCCAGGTATCAAAGATCTGGACTGCCTGGGCACCGGCCCGGATCTGGCCGTTCAGATAATCGATGACGCAGTCCGCCAGGTGATCCAGCAGGCGGTGCATCACCTCCGGCTGGCCGTACATCAGTTTCTTGGCTTCGCGGAAATCCTTGGAGGAGCCGCCCTCGATCATGTAAGTGGCCAGCGTCCAGGGGCTGCCGGAGAAACCGATCAGCGGAACACTGCCGTTGAGGGCGCCACGGATGGTGGATACCGCGTTCATCACGTAATCCAGGTCCACCTCGGCCTTCACGGTCGGCAAGGCTGCAACGTCGGCCTCAGAGCGGATCGTATGCTTAAACTTGGGACCCTCACCAGTTTCGAAATACAAACCAAGCCCCAGCGCGTCCGGGATGGTCAGGATGTCGGAGAACAGGATGGCGGCATCCAGGGGATACCGCTTCAGGGGCTGCAGGGTGACTTCACAGGCCAGAGGCGTGTTCTTACAAAGACTGAGAAAATCCCCCGCCTGGGCGCGGGTCGCACGGTACTCGGGCAGGTAACGGCCGGCCTGACGCATCATCCACACCGGTGTGCGATCAACGGGCTGGCGCATCAGCGCGCGCAGGAAGCGGTCATTCTTCAGCTCGGTCATAGGATTTCCAGTCTGTTCTCGGTCTGTGAAATGTGGGCTGCAATGATACCCCGTTTACAGCAATAAAAAAGGGCGGCTTACCCGTAGCAAGCCGCCCTTCTGATCTGAATCAGGTCCGCCCTCAGATATCCAGGTAGTCCAGGATGCCCTCGGCGGCCTGTCGGCCTTCCCAGATAGCGGTTACCACCAGATCTGAACCGCGGACCATATCACCGCCGGCAAAAATCTTCGGGTTGCTTGTCTGGAAGGCAAACTCCGTTTCCTCCGGTGCCGCGACACGGCCAGAATCATCGGTGTTGATGCTCTGCTCGTCAAACCAGTCTGCCGGGCTCGGGCGGAAACCGAAAGCGACCAGCACAGCGTCGGCCGGAATCACCTCTTCACTGCCCGGAACCACTTCCGGGCGGCGACGGCCGTTCTCGTCAGGCTCACCCAACTGGGTCTGGACAACCTTCACCCCTTCCACCTTGTCTTCACCAAGGATGGCAATGGGCTGACGATTGAACATGAACTTCACGCCCTCTTCCTTGGCGTTCGCCACCTCCTTGCGGGAACCCGGCATGTTCGCCTCGTCCCGACGATAGGCACAGGTAACGCTCTCGGCCTGCTGGCGAATGGACGTACGGTTACAGTCCATCGCGGTGTCACCGCCACCCAGGACCACAACGCGCTTGCCCTTCATGTCGATGAAGTCATCCGCATTTTCCTCGTACCCGAGGCGACGGTTGACGTTCGAGACCAGGAACGGCAGGGCGTCGTGCACACCTTCAAGCTCTTCCCCGGGGAAACCGCCTTTCATGTAGGTGTAGGTGCCCATGCCCATAAACACGGCGTCGTATTCGCTGAGGATGTCTTCCATCATCACATCCTTGCCCACTTCCGTGGACAGGCGGAATTCCACACCCATTTCCTCGAACACCTGGCGACGGCGGGTCATGACGGACTTTTCCAGCTTGAACTCAGGAATACCGAAGGTCAGCAGGCCACCAATTTCAGGGTAGATATCGAACACCACCGGCTTCACACCGTTGCGCACCAGAACATCGGCACAACCCAACCCTGCGGGGCCGGCGCCAATCACGGCCACTTTGCTGTCGGTCCACTTCACGGCGGACATGTCCGGCTTCCAGCCGAGCGCAAACGCGGTATCGGTAATGTACTTTTCGACAGAGCCGATGGTCACCGCGCCGTAACCGTCATTCAGGGTACAGGCACCCTCGCACAGACGGTCCTGCGGGCAAACCCGACCACAGACTTCCGGCAGGGAGTTGGTCTGGTGACACAGCTCCACCGCCCGCATGATGTTGCCTTCGGATACCAGCTTCAGCCAGTTCGGAATGTAGTTGTGTACCGGACACTTCCATTCACAGTAAGGATTGCCACATTCCAGACAACGGTGGGCCTGTGGCGCAGCCTCTTCCTGAGTGAACGGGTGATAGATTTCCCCGAATTCTTTCTTCCGCTTCTTCGCGGGTACCTTTTTCGGGTCTACGCGCCCTACTTCGACAAACTGGAAGTCGTTATTCAGTCGTTCTTTCATCATGATGCTCTCATCAACTCGATTTCGACTGGGGCACCGCTCTCTGGCGGGTACCCCAAACCCTGATCCTTCCGGCGCTTACTCCGGACGCGCGCGGGTGCTCGCCAGCAGGCTGCGCAGGTTGGCCGCCTTGGGTTTCACCAGCCAGAAACGGCCGATGTAGTCGTCGAAATCTTCAAGAATGTGCTCTGCCCACTGACTGCCGGTCTCCGAGATATGCTCACGGATAACACCACGCAGGTGATTACGATAGGACTCCATGTCCTCACGTGAGATGCGCTGGATTTCCACCAGTTCGTGGTTGTACTTGTCCACGAAGGTGTTATCCATATCCAGCACATAGGCAAAGCCACCGGTCATACCGGCACCGAAGTTGTAGCCGGTTGAACCGAGAACCGTCACCAGCCCGCCGGTCATGTATTCACAACAGTGGTCGCCAGTGCCCTCAACAACCGCATGGGTTCCTGAGTTACGCACCGCGAAACGCTCGCCGGCCGTACCAGCGGCAAACAATTTGCCACCGGTCGCACCGTAGAGACAGGTGTTACCGACGATGGACGTTTCATTGGTCTTGAAGCTGCTGCCACGGGGCGGTTTGACCACCAGCTTGCCGCCGGTCATCCCTTTGCCCACGTAGTCGTTGGCGTCGCCTTCCAGAATCAGGTTGAGACCGCTGACGTTCCAGACACCGAAACTCTGCCCGGCAGTACCGGTCAGGTCGAGGGTAACCGGTGCATCGATCATACCCTGGTTGCCATGCTTCGCGGCAATTTCACCAGACAGGCGCGCACCGATGGAGCGGTCGCAGTTGGTCACACGGTAGGACCATGCGCCACCAGACTTCTCTTCGATAGCCCCGGCAATATCTTTCACCATCTGCTCGGCAAGCACGCCTTCATCAAACGGATGGTTGCGCTCCACCTGACAGGTCTGTGGCTTGTCCGCAGGGATGTGATCGTTGGCCAGCAGGCGGCTCAGATCCAACTTCTTCTGACGTTCTGTATCACCCGGCAGGCGCTCAAGCAGGTCCACCCGACCCACCAGCTCTTCCAGGCTGCGGACACCCAGCTTGGCCATCCACTCGCGGGTTTCTTCGGCAACAAAGCGGAAGAAGTTCATGGCCATTTCCACCGTACCCTTGAAGTGCTCTTCACGGAGGTGCTCATTCTGGGTGGCCACACCGGTGGCACAGTTGTTCAGGTGACAGATGCGCAGGTATTTACAGCCCAGCGCCACCATCGGCGTAGTACCAAAGCCGAAGCTCTCGGCGCCGAGAATAGCGCCCTTCACCACATCCAGACCGGTTTTGATGCCGCCGTCGGTCTGCAGGCGAATCTTGCCACGCAGATCATTGGCGCGCAGGGCCTGCTGGGTTTCCGTCAGCCCCAGCTCCCACGGGGAACCGGCGTAACGGATGGAGGTCAGTGGGCTCGCGGCGGTACCACCGTCGTAACCAGACACGGTGATCAGGTCGGCGTAAGCCTTGGCCACACCCGCTGCGATCGTGCCCACACCCGGCTCAGAGACCAGTTTCACAGACACCAGCGCGTTCGGATTCACCTGCTTCAAATCGAAAATCAGCTGTGCCAGATCCTCGATCGAGTAGATGTCATGGTGCGGTGGTGGCGAAATCAGCGTCACGCCGGGCACGGAGTAACGCAGCCGCGCGATCAGGTCGTTGACCTTGCCACCTGGCAGCTGGCCGCCCTCGCCGGGCTTCGCGCCCTGGGCAACCTTGATCTGCATGACATCCGCACTTCTCAGGTACTCGGCAGTGACACCGAAACGACCGGACGCCACCTGCTTGATCTTGGAGCGCTTTTCGGTGCCATAACGGACGGGGTCTTCACCACCCTCACCGGAGTTGGAACGCCCGCCCAGGGTGTTCATAGCGACCGCCAGCGCCTCGTGCGCCTCCGGGGACAGCGCCCCCAGGGACATGGCTGCGGAATCGAAGCGCGGGAAGATGTTCTCAACCGGTTCAACCTCGGCAATATCAATGGCTTTGAGGTCCTGACGGAAACCAAGGAGATCCCGCAGGGTCGCCACTGGCCGCTCGTTTACCAGGCCCGCGTATTCCTTGTAGTGACCGTATTCACCGCTGATCACCGCTTCCTGGAGCTTGCCGACCACATCCGGATTGAAGGCATGGTATTCCTGACCATGGACGTATTTCAGCAGGCCGCCCTGGGAAACCGGCTTGCGGGGCTTCCAGGCTACCGCTGCCAGTTGCTCCTGATCCTGCTGAAAATCAAAGAATCCGGCACCCTGGATACGGCTGGGCACGCCTTTGAAGCACAGGTCGACCACCTCATCAGCCAGGCCGATGGCCTCGAACAACTGGGCGCCACGGTAAGAGGTCATGGTCGAGATACCCATCTTGGACAGGATCTTCAGCAGCCCCTTGTTGATGCCCTTGCGATAGTTGTTCTTGGCCTCGATCGGATCCATCAGCAGTTCACCGGTGCGGATCAGGTCATTCAGCACCTGATACGCCAGGTACGGGTAGACCGCTGTCGCACCGAAGCCGAACAGGACGGCGAACTGATGGGGATCCCGTGCCCAGCCGGTTTCCACAATGATGTTGGAATCACAGCGCAGGCCTTGTGCCACAAGGTGGTGGTGAACCGCGCCGGTTGCCATCAGGGCGTTCACCGGCAGTTCACCTTCCTTGAGATCCTTGTCAGAAAGGATCAGCAGTACCTTGCCATTGCGAGTCGCTTCCTCGGCCTCTTCGCAGACACGACGTATGGCTTGCTCCAGTCCCATCTCCGGGCTATACCCCATGGAAATGTAGGCAACCTCGAATCCCGGGCGATCATTGTTGGCGATCTTGAGGAACTTGGCTGGCGACAGCACCGGTGTGGTCAGGATGATCCGGTCCGCGTGTTCCGGTGTTTCCTCGAAGACATTGCGTTCAGAACCCAGGCAGGTCTCGAGCGACATGACAATCGCTTCCCGAAGCGGATCAATCGCCGGGTTTGTGACCTGGGCAAATTTCTGACGGAAGTAGTCACCAACGTGACGAACCTTGCTGGACAATACCGCCATCGGCGTATCGTCGCCCATGGAGCCAACGGCCTCCTGGCCATTCTCCGCCAACGGACGCAGTACCTGATCACGCTCCTCGAAGGACACCATGAACATCTTCTGGTGCACCAGAAGTTCGTCGGCGTCCATCAAACGGAACTCAGGGGTGTCCTGATTCAACGTGGATTCAACCCGCAGCGCATTCTCCCGCAGCCACTGCTTGTACGGGTGGGCATTCTTGAGGCGCTCGTCAATGTCCGGGGTATGAAGGACTTCGCCCGTCTGGGTATCAACGGCCAACATCTGGCCCGGCCCTACCCGGCCTTTCGCCACGACGTCATCCGGCTTATAGCCATAGGTGCCGATTTCCGATGCCAGCGTAATGAAATCATCCTTGGTGATGACCCAGCGCGCCGGGCGCAGGCCGTTCCGGTCCAGCATACAGACCGCGTAGCGGCCGTCCGAGAACACCAGGCCGGCCGGCCCGTCCCATGGCTCCATGTGCATGGAGTTGTATTCGTAGAAGGCCCGCAGCTTGGAATCCATGGTGTCCACGTTCTGCCACGCGGGCGGAATCATCATCCGCACCGCACGGAACAGATCTACCCCACCGGCCAGCAGCACTTCCAGCATGTTGTCCATGCTGGAGGAGTCGGAACCGGTCAGGTTCACCAGCGGCTGCAGGGTCTGAAGGTCCGGCAGGTCCGGAGAGCTGAACTTGGCCGCACGGGCAATGGCCCAGTTGCGGTTACCATCGATGGTATTGATCTCACCGTTATGCGCCAGGAAACGGAATGGCTGAGCCAACGGCCAGCGCGGCATGGTATTGGTGGAGAAGCGCTGGTGGAAGACGCAAATGGCGGTCTGGAGATCCGGATCACCAAGATCCTTGTAGAAGTTCGCCAGATCAGCCGGCATCATCAGGCCTTTGTAGGCCAGCGTGCGGTGGGAAAGACTACAGATATAGAACTCGGAATCATCCGCCATGTCGCGCTCAGCGTAGCGGCGGCCAATAAACAGGCTGATTGCAAACTCTTTCTCTGCCTTATCAGCCGGTGCCACAAACACCTGCTCGATACGAGGCAGACAATCCAGAGCCATGGGCCCCAGGCAACTGTTGTCCGTCGGCACTTCCCGCCAGCCCAGAATATCCAGGCCCTGCTCGGTCAGACGCTTCTCAATGGCTTCCCGCCCGGCTTTTGCCTTGGTTTCGTCCGGGTTCAGGAAAACCTGACCAACGGCAAACAGGTCTCCGGGTTCCTTGCCAAACGCCGCCTTGGCGGCCTTACGCAGGAAGGCATCGGGACTTTGAATAAGCAGGCCGCAACCATCACCGGTCTTTCCGTCTGCCGCAATACCACCGCGGTGGGTCATGCAGGTCAGCGACTCGATGGCAGTTTGCAACAACTTGTGGCTGGCATCGCCTTTCATATGGGCGATCAGTCCGAAACCACAGTTGTCCCTGAATTCTTCGGGATGATACAAACCTGTCATCATAAGCGTTCTCTCACATAGAAATGCTTTTCAATCAAAGAGTTATAAGCAAATACCGTTAAAGTCACCCTTTGACACTGAAAATGGGGGGAGGACATTCTACACACGTAGAAATACGTACTCAATCTAAAGACCGGTTATTTTAGGGGTAAGGAAATGCCAAAAGCTCACTAACTCCGTTGATTTAAATAGACTTTATCGGAGCCGCAACAAGCCGGCCGAAAGCCCCGCAAAGGGACCATAATAGCGTCAAAAACCACTAAATGGGCGAATCCACGTTTCGCGGGAGCGTAAATCCTCGGGCAACTCGCTCAAGGCAGAACGGGCAGCACCCACACCGTCAAAATCACCATAGAAAACCACAAACCAGTCCCGCCCCTGACGAGTGGACCTGGTGTACCAGAGCTCCTCCTGCCCCGGGTATTGCTCAAGAAAATCCGTTGCCGTCTGCTCGCGGAATCCGGCCACAAACTGGGCCGTCAGGCCGGCCCGGGCACGAACCTGATCAACCGGCACAAACCGGCTGGCCAGTGCCGGAACAAACTCTTCAACATCCTCCACCGGAACCTCGGGCCGGGGGTCCGCTGCTGGCTCTGGCTCTGGCTCTGGCTCTGGCTCTGGCTCTGGCTCTGGCTCTGGCTCTGGCTCTGGCTCTGGCTCTGGCTCTGGCTCTGGCTCTGGCTCTGGCTCTGGCTCTGGCTCTGGCTCTGGCTCTGGCTCTGGCTCTGGCTCTTCAACAGTATTGACCGCCACTTCCGGTTGCACCAGAGCTATTTCGCTATTATTTTCCCCAACGGTCGAGCCGGTCTCCGGGCTCTCGGGGCCAATCGTGACACTTTTCCGGATTCGGTCCGGCTCACTTGCTACCTGCGCTTCCCGATCCACCGAATCATCGTACTGTTGCGACACAATCCACCAGGAAGCACCAAGGAGCACCAGAGCCAGGGCTGGCCATCTCAGGCCAAGAAGCGGTTGCAGGCTTATCGACCGCCCGGCTTTGGAAGCCGGCGTGATGTCCAGCCAGACTACTGGGGTAATTCGCTGAAGACGCGAGAAGCTACCCTGGCTCAATTGATGGATCTGCCTTACCCTGGAAGGGCTTAACAGGTCGTCCACGCGACCACCGGCCCGATGTACGCGCGGCTTCAGGTACGACCGGATTTCCTCTGCCGTCAATGGGCGCAGGTGTACCTGGTGGATCCCCGTGGACTCATCGCTCAGCCCCAGCATGCTAATCAGTTCATTGGCGCCGCTGAAGACCGGCACAGCGGCGGTCGTTCTCTCGGCAGCCAGAAAAGCCGACAGCAACAGACGCAACGACTCGGGTGACGCCCGATCGGCATCATCAACCAACAAAACCATACGCTGGCCTTTACGGGCCCGGGTTTCAGACCAGCGGAAAAACCCATAAATGGCATCGCGGGGACTCTCGGAGGATTCCAGATTCTTATGGGCAATCGACAGTAATCCCCGGGCCAGAGCGGGGAGACTTGTTAACGATGCGGAAGACAATCGATGGAAATCCAGACGGGACGATTCACTTCGAACCAACTCAGCCAGCAACCGGGTCTTGCCAGCGCCCGCGCCTCCGGTCAGCAGTAAGGCAAGATCGCCGAAGCCGCAGAGGTGCCGGAGCGTCTCAAGGGCGTGGTGGCGCATCGCGTCCGGGAAAAAAGGCGTTTCCATTTCCAGCGGATTGGCTCTCAGGCCATAACGTTCCTGAAGCCTCGGAAACAAACCGCCGCCTTCCAGGCTATTCAGTCCTGAATCGTTCACTGTCATTCCCTGTCGCGCTCGGTTCATTTGGTGCGTGGTTAATCAGCCAGCCCCTCACAAAAACTCTCCAGGGTGGCGGCAAGATGTTCCGCACCGGCATCCGCCGTGATAAAGGCATCCCCCAGGGCCCTGAGCAGAACCAGACGCAGGGCGCCGTCTACGTTCTTTTTATCAACCGACATCAAATCCATGAAATCTGCAGGGGACATTCCAGCCGGGGGCGCCAATGGCAAGCCCGCCCTGGCGACCAGGTCACGGGTGCGGGTGACATCCGCCCCGGCAATCATGCCTTCCCGCCATGACAGGTCGGCCGCCATGACCATGCCCGCGCCAACCGCTTCGCCATGCAACCAATTACCGTAGCCGGCATAAGTCTCGATGGCATGGCCGAAGGTGTGGCCCAGATTCAGAATGGCCCGCAGTCCGCCTTCACGCTCATCCTGGGCCACAACGTCTGCCTTGCAGGCGCAGGAACGGTAAATCGCCTCAACCAGTGATTCGGGAGACAGAGCCAACAGCCGATCCATTTCTGATTCCAGCCACGCCAGAAACCCGGTCTCCCGGATCAGGCCGTACTTGATCACCTCGGCCAGACCGGCCGAAACTTCCCTGGGCGGCAGAGTTTGCAGAGAGTCCGTGTCTATCAGCACCATTTCCGGCTGATGAAAGGCACCGATCATATTCTTGCCCAGCGGATGATTGATACCGGTTTTTCCTCCCACCGAGGAATCCACCTGCGACAGCAGGGTGGTCGGTATCTGGATAAAGGGCACCCCGCGCTGGTAACAGGCCGCAGCGAACCCGGTCATATCGCCAACCACCCCCCCTCCCAGGGCAACCAATGTGGTTTTACGGGTATGGCGCTTCTCCAGCAAGGCATCGAAAACCAGATTCAGAGTCTGCCAGTCCTTGTATTTCTCGCCGTCGGGAAGCACGACCGCATCAATCGTTTTGCCGGGGAAGTTGGCCCTGGCCTTTTCAAGGTACAGCGGGGCAACTGTCTCGTTGGTAACAATCATTACCTGACTGCCTGCAACGTATGGCGTCAGATCCATTTTCCCCAGTAACCCGTCGCCTATAACAATGGGGTAGCTGCGATCGCCCAGGTCAACCTGAAGCTCTCGACTGGCGTTACACATGATTTCGACCTTCCTTTCTTACTTGTCGACGATGACGCGGAGTTTTCGGGTTTATCCGGTTTACCAGTTGACGCACCACCAGCCTCGGACTCTTCCGGTCGGTGTACATGACAATGTCAGCCAATTCCGTGTAGATGGGGTCCCGCAGAGCAAACAGCTTACGCAGCACGGCTTCGGGGTCGTCGTTCTGTAGCAGCGGCCGGTTCCGGTCTCTCCGCGTTCGTTCAACCTGCTGTTCTATTGAGGTTCTAAGATAAATCACGGTAGCGTCCCGCTTGAGGAGCTCGTGATTTTCCGGCTTCATGACAGCACCGCCCCCGGTGGCGAGAACCGTATCAGGCAGTTCCGACAGCTCTGCCAGCATGGCTGTTTCGCGCTGACGAAAGCCATCCTCTCCCTCCACATCAAAAATCCAGGGGATATTGGCGCCGCAACGCTCTTCAATAATCCGGTCCGAGTCCAGAAAACGATAGCCCAGCTCTCTGGCAAGCATACGGCCAATCGTGCTTTTGCCCGCTCCCATGGGGCCAACCAGGACAATTCGTTTTGGCAGTGACATAACTTCAGCTCATAGACGTTCTGGCGGGTGAGAATAGCACAGGGCAGCGAAATCCATAAGTTTCACGGATTTTCGGGCACAAAAAAGCCGCCGGTTTGAAGCGGCGGCTTTTATTGCCAGAGAGCTTACTGAATCAGGTCACTCTTGATGATTTTCGGAGTGATAAAGATCAGCAGTTCACTGCGCTCATCGATATGCTCAGTGCGCTTGAACAACCGCCCCAGGTAGGGAATGTCGCCGAGGAACGGTGTTTTGGTGGTCTGGGTTGCCACTTCTGACTGGAAGATACCACCCAGAACGACCGTCTCGCCATTTCCTACCAACACCTGAGTGGTAACTTCATTGGTGTTGATGGCCGGAATGCCCGCTGTGACTTCACCACGGGAATCCTGGTTCACCACCAGATCCATGATGATCTTGTCGTCCGGTGTAATCTGCGGCGTCACTTCCAGTGACAGGGCAGCTTCCTTGAAGGAGACCGACGTAGCACCGCTGGAAGAAGCTTCCTGATAGGGAATTTCTTCACCGGATTTGATCTTCGCCGTCTGACGGTCAGCCGTCACCACACGCGGTTGGGAAACCACTTCCGCCTGGCCATCGCTTTCAAGTGCGGACAGCTCCAGATCCACCAGGAAGTCGTCACTGCCCCAACCGACGGCAAATGAGGATGCGCCGTCGCCGGTTACACCCAGATCCACCGCCAATGCGCCCGGGAAAGTAATCGCCGTGGCGTTACCATCCTGCGATGCCTGACGGGCTTCCTCTACAGACCCCTGGGAACCGCCAATCGCGACCACATTGTCACCACGGACATCATACGCCGCACCACCCCAACGAATACCGAGGTTCTCGGCTACGTTGGTCTGCGCACGCACGATCCTGGCCTCAATGGATACCTGGCGAACCGCCACATCCCAGGTGGTGACCAGACGGCGAATCTCTTCCAGTTTTTCGGCCGTTTCCCGAACACTGATGGTGTTGGTGCGGGCGTCGGAGGAGACAAAGCCTCGCGAGGAAATCAGCTCTTCGTCAGCCTGGATCAGGGCCACGATGTCCGCGGCCTTGGCATAGTTGACCTGAATGATATCCAGACGCACCGGCGCCAGTTCGGCAATCTGCTTGCTGGTTTCCAGCTCAAGCTTCTCACGTGCGGCAATTTCGTCAGCCGGAGCAACCAGAAGAACATTGCCAATCTGGCGCTTGTCCAGGCCCTTGGTCTTGAGAATCAGATCCAGAGCCTGATCCCAGGGCACGTTCTGCAACCGGAGTGTGATGCTACCGCTCACCGTATCACTGGCTACCAGGTTCAGGCCGGTAAAGTCGGCAATCAGCTGCAAGACCGAACGGACCTCAATATCCTGGAAATTCAGCGAGAGCTTGTCGCCGGTATATGGGAACTTTTCTTCACGACGTTCTTCCGCCTCTTCTTCAGACAGTTTCTCGACGCTTACGGTGAACTGGGAGCCCGACTGGTAGGCTATGTAGTCATAATTCCCTTCCGGACGAATTTCCACAACGGCATTGCCACCTTCGATAAAGGTATCCACCCGGGTCACCGGCGTGGCGAAATCAGTCACGTCCAGACGACGGCGCAGATTCTCGGGAACCGTCGTGCCATCCATTGTCAGACGAATCTTGCCGCCCAACTCGGAGAGATCAACAGGTGTACTGGAACGACCAAGGTCGACAACAACCTGCCCCTCACCGTCTTTTCCGCGACGGAAATCAACGCCCGCCAGCGCACCATCGCGACTGGAAGCAGATGATGAGCTTGCCGACGGCTGAGAAGAGCCACCGGAGGTCATTGCAGAGGACCCGCTGCCCTCCCCGCCAATGGTCATCACCAGGGAATTACCCTCGCGAACCGTGTTATAGGGAGACAGCTCCACCAGATTGAAAATCAGGCGGGTGCGGTCCTTGGTCTCCACCACAGTCATGCTCTGGGCATTTCCGGAACCGAGCCCCATACTCCGACTGCTCAGTCCGCTGGTGGTGTCTTTCAGATCCACCGCGATCCGGGCCGGTCGCTCGATGGTGTACCCCGTTGGCTCCGGGGGCTGGCCGTCAAATTCCAGCGTTACTTCCAGCTTGTCGCCAGGTAACGATGAAAACGACACGTCTTCCAGCGTGACCGCATTGGCCAGGCCGGACAACAACCCCAGAGCAATCACGCCGACGTATACATTGAGTTTTCTGAACATCGCTAGCCTCGACCCCAAACTTTTTTGTTCATGCATGGTTCTTTCAGTATTCATATTGCCGCTCCTTAGCCTTCGTCTTCATCGAGGGACAGGGAACGAGGACGTTCGACCCATCCGCCCCGGCCATTGGGAACGATTTCGATCAACTCAACACGGGTTTCACTGATTCCGACAATTCTGCCGTAATTCTGCCCCATGTAGTTTCCGGAGCGGACCCTGTGTACACCGCCCGCATTATCGCGAATCAGCGCAAAAAGGCCACCGGATGTATCCGTGAGCGTACCCACCATATTCAGACTTTTCAGATCGAAGTTCTCGAGCACTTCCCGCGGGCGATCGAGATCGGGCTCGACATCGCTCACCGGCTCGTCATCAACCATGGTCAGCTGAACATCAATCGGGGGTTCGAACGGTGCCCGACGGTCTGCAGCCGAATAACTGAACGCTTCGTACGCCTTGAATTCGGGCAACGGCTCAACGTGGCCCCTTGGCTTGGCTCTGGTATCAGCCATGAATTTGTCAAGATCAGAGAAACCATTTCCCTGGGAACAAGCTGTCAAAAGGGATACCAGACAAATACCCAGCCAGGCTTTTCCCGCATGCTGTCCTGCCATGCTCATTCTCCAGCCCGGTAGCGGTAGGTGCGGGCAACAACCTGCATATCAAGTCGTTCCCCGTCCCCGCCAGTTGGTTTAATGGTTAAATCGTGCAGCGTCACAATACGCGGCAAGCTCGCCACACTACTGACGAACGACGCCAGCTCGTGGTAGGAACCCGACACCCGGATGTTAATCGGCAACTCCGAATAGAAATCGCGACGCTGTTCGGGCTGGAGCTTGACCTCCTGCAACGCCAGGCCACTGCCCAGCGCTGTGTTGGTAATGTCTTCCAGCAACCCCGGCACCTCGGTTTCACTTGGCAGTTGCCGCACCAATGCCCCGAAGGTTTCCTCCATTTCCTCCATCTGCGCCCTGAAAACTTCAAGGTTCGCAACCTGGTAGGCCTTTTCTTCGTATTTCTTCCTTAGTTCCTGCTCGGTGCGCTCCACACGCTCCAGCTGCGCGTATTGGTCTTTCACGAAGAACCAATACCCGCCACCCAGAATCAGGCCAAAAATAAGCAGGGCGACAATTGCCTTTACCGGCGCCGGCCAAATGCCCGCATTGTTGACATCAAGGTCATTGATATCAAACTCGTTGAGACTTTTAAGTGAGTCCGCGAGGCTCATTACTTATCCTCCCCTTCGGGCTCTGGAGTTTGTTGCTGGACCGACAGGTTGAACTGACTGTAGCCCGCCCGGCGGTTATCCGCTGCTGCGACATTTGAGAGATTCGGATCGGTAAACCAGTCCGACTCGTCAAAACGCCTCATCAATGTGGAAATCCGGCTATTGGACTCAGCCATGCCGACAATATCGACGCGATCACCGGCTTTCTTGAGGTCGGTATAGAAAAGGCCATCTGGCAACGTCCTCACCAACTCGTCAAACACGCGGACGATCACCGGGCGCTTGCCCTGAAGATCCTGAATCACCTGCATGCGAGACAGTAGCTCGTCACGCTTTCTCTTCAGGTTCTCAATTTCCCTGATCTGCTCGTCCAGTTGTTTGGTCGCAGTTTCGATATAGGCGTTACGGGACTGCTGATAGGCAATCCGGTTATCCATGTCCGTTTTCCAAAGGAACGCCAGGCCTGCAGCCACGATGGCAGCGCCCAGGATCATCACCACAAATTGCTTCTGTTTCTCGGCCCGAAGCTCTTCGCGCCAGGGTCTGAGGTTAATCTTTGCCATCAGTCAAAGCTCCTCATCGCCAGCCCACACGCAATCATCAGCGACGGAGCATCATTACCGAGTGCCGATGCGTTTACCCTGGAACCTACCGCCATATCGGCAAAGGGGTTGGCGACCAGGGTCGGAGTTCCTGTTTTCTCTTCGACCATTTCTGTCAGCCCCTGTATCGAGGCAGTACCACCGGCGAGAATCACGTAGTCCACCGCGTTGTACTGGCTCGCACCAAAGAAAAACTGCAGGGCGCGGGCAACCTGCTGCACGACCGCTTCCCGGAACGGGGTCAGGACCTCTGACTCATAGTCATCCGGCAGCCCCCCCTGCTTCTTGGCGAGCCCGGCCTCTTCAATCGACAAACCGTAACGCCGCTGGATCTCCTCAGTCAGTTGCTTGCCACCGAAAATCTGCTCCCGGGTATACACTGTTCTGCCTTCCGCCAGAACACTGAGCGTGGTCATGGTGGCGCCAACGTCAACGATGGCGACGATCAGCTCTTCGCCCTGGGAATCGAGCTGGGGCTCAATGAGCGAGTAGGCCCGCTCGAGCGCATAGGCCTCAACATCGACAACCTTGGTTGTCAGCGAGGCGATTTCCAGCGCATCCTCCCGAATATCCACGTTCTCCTTACGGCATGCCGCAAGAAGCACATCCACCTGATCGGGATTGGTTTCAGAAGGGCCCTGCACTTCGAAGTCGATGGCGACTTCGTCCAGGGGGTATGGAATGTATTGATCCGCTTCCAGCGCGATCTGGTCTTCCATTTCAAACTCATTCAGGCCGCCATCCATCTGGATAACCTTGGTGATGACGGCAGAGCCCGAAACAGCCACAGCGACCTGTTTCACACCTGTGCGGGATTTGGAGGCGACGCGCTTGAGGACTTCGCCGACCGCCTCGACATCCGTTATATTTTTCTCAACAACAGCGTTTGCCGGCAAAGGCTCCACTGCATAGCTTTCGACCCTGTAACGGTCGCCGTGCTTTGAGAGTTCCAACAGCTTGACCGAACTGGAGCTGACGTCCACCCCCAGCACGGCACTGGATTTTTTTCCTAACAATCCGAACACGCGCTCACCCTATACCTGGTTACATGCACCCGGTTAAGTAACATATGTGTTTTTTATTTAAGAGAATTTCTTCAGTATTCCGTCTACAATGCGAGTTCTTCTTAAATTGAGGAACATTGCAACGGTGAAGCGACTCGTCCTTCCTAAAGCAATTTCTCAAATGATAGACCTATATCCAACAGTTGTCAGAAAAAAATGTCTCATTTGTTACGTACATCCCGCCTGTTTGCCTGGTTATTTGTCACCGGTTTAAGCCTTTCGACAATCGTGGCGTCAGGCTTTTATCTTTACCTCCGCCCCGGACTTCCCCCCGTGGATCAGCTTCTTGATATCAAGTTGCAGACACCGCTGAGGGTCTACAGCGCGGACAACAGATTAATAGCAGAATTCGGTGAAAAGAGAAGGGCACCGGTCACAATCGAACAGATCCCTACAATTCAGTTACATGCCTTTATGGCCGCTGAAGACGCCCGTTTCTACGAGCACTTCGGGGTCGACTTCAAAGGCCTGCTGCGGGCTGCCATCGAACTGGTGTCCACTGGTGAGATCCAGTCCGGGGGCAGCACCATCACTATGCAGGTTGCAAAAAATTACTTTTTGTCACGCGACAGGACCTTTATCCGGAAGTTCAATGAGATACTTCTCGCACTTCAGATAGAACGTGAACTAAGCAAGGAACGCATTCTCGAGCTGTACCTGAACAAGATCTACCTTGGCAATCGCGCCTACGGGATCGCGGCAGCGGCACAGGTCTATTACGACAAGCCTGTCGCTGATCTGTCACTCGCCCAGATGGCGATGCTGGCCGGATTGCCGAAAGCGCCTTCAGCCTACAATCCGCTGGCCAACCCGGAGCGGGCACAGATTCGCCGCAACTGGATTCTGGGTCGCATGAGGGACCTCGGCTACATCACCGACGACGCCTACGAGCTTGCTGCCTCGGCGCCACTGACGGCCAGTTACAATACCGCCGATACCGAAGTGGATGCTGATTTTGTTGCCGAAATGGCAAGAACCGAAATGGTGCGGCGATTCGGAGACAAGGCCTACACCGATGGCTACAAGGTCACCCTCACCGTTGACAGCCAAAAACAACAGCAGGCTACTCTCGCCTTACGCAACGGTCTCGAAGCATACGACCGTCGGCACGGCTTCCGCGGCCCCATCGGTCAGATAGAGCAATCGGAGCTCCAGCCAGAGAATCTTGAACAACTGATAGCCAATTACCCAAGGGTTGAATCACTGATTCCCGCGATCGTGACTCGCGTCCATGACGACGAGGAAGAAGTCGAGCTCTTTGCCCGCACCCTTGGCAAAACAACCATGGCCTTTGAAACCATGACCTGGGCCCGCCGCTATCGCACCGAAAACCTGACCGGCCCGAAACCGGAGAAACCTTCGGACGTCGTCAGCGTTGGCGACGTGGTCTACGTCAAACCGGCAGCGGAACCCGCACTGAATGCCATGGCCGACAGCCAGCAACCGGACACTGAAGGCAACGGGCAGATTGAAACCATCGATATCCGCAAGGTGGAACTGGCACAAGTCCCACGAGTGGAAGGCGCCCTGATCTCCCTTGACTCGGACACCGGCGCCATTGAAGCGCTCGCCGGCGGTTACAGCTTCAGCCAGAGCAAATACAACCGGGCGACCCAGGCAAAACGGCAGCCAGGCTCCACCTTCAAGCCTTTCCTCTATCTTGCTGCCCTGGAAAGCGGCATGACGCCGGCCACCATCTATAACGATGCCCCCATCGTCTTTGACGACGAAGAGCTGGAGACATCCTGGCGCCCGCAGAACTCTTCCGGCCAGTTTTACGGCCCTACCCGCCTGCGTCAGGCGCTGTATCAGTCCCGGAACCTGGTGTCCGTCCGGCTGCTTCGCGATCTGGGCATCCAGACCACCCTGGATTACCTGGAACAGCTCAAGATCCCCACCAGCGACATGCAGAAAGATCTCTCACTGTCGCTGGGCAGCGGGCTTCTGACCCCCATGGAGCTGGCCAGAGGCTTTGCGGTTATTGCCAATGGCGGCTATGACGTCCAGCCCTTCCTGATTCGCAGCATCTCGGATGTCAATAACGAGGAACTCTTCCGCGCTCCGGAGGTTATCCTCTGCGACAGGAACTGTGACGACAAGATGCAGCAAGCAAACGCGGAAACCCCGGCAGACGAACCACACGCCGTGCAGGTAGCCCGACGCCTGGCAGATGAGCGCAGCGTATACATCATGCACTCCATCATGAGAGATGTAATCAAGATGGGCACGGGTCGCCGGGCCTCGGCACTAGGACGCAGCGACCTGGCTGGCAAGACAGGCACGACCAACGAACAGCGGGATACCTGGTTTGCCGGCTACAACCACGACATCGCCACCACGGCCTGGGTCGGCTTTGACCAGCCCGCCCCTCTCGGCCGCCGGGAATTCGGCGCCAGCACGGCGCTGCCGATCTGGATCGACTACATGAAAGTCGCGCTCGACGGCGCACCCTCTTCGCTGATGCCCCGCCCCAACGGCATTGTCAACGTGCGCATTGACCCGGACACCGGCAAACGCGCAAGACCGGGGCAGGACGGTGTGTTCGAGCTCTTCAGAGAAGAGGAAGCACCCCCTCCCCTGGACCCCCGGGATGAAGCCGGCAATGGCGACAACGGCGACGATGACCTATCGCGGCAGATATTCTGATAACATCAAGACACAAAAAAACCGGCGGGATCACCGCCGGTTTTTTTGTGCTCAGTCACGTACCACGAACTTACTGAATGTCTTCCATCGACTTCAGCGGGTAGTGGGCGGGATACGGGTTGCGAGCAACACCGGAATCTACCGCCGCGCGGGCAACTGCGGCCGGAACCACTTCCAGCAGACGCACATCCAGCGGCTTTGGAATGATGTATTCCCTACCAAACTCAAAAGTTGCCACACCGTACGCTTCACAGATTTCCTGTGGCACCGGCTCTTTCGCCAGCTCGCGAATCGCATGCACTGCCGCGACCTTCATTTCCTCATTGATGGCGGTGGCACGTACGTCCAGGGCACCACGGAAAATGAACGGGAAACCCAGCACGTTGTTCACCTGGTTCGGGTAATCCGAACGACCGGTTGCCATGATCACGTCATCGCGGGTTGCCAGGGCAACTTCCGGACTGATCTCGGGATCCGGGTTGGAACAGGCGAAAACGATCGGATTTGGCGCCATTTTCTTCAGCTGATCCGCCGCCAGCAGATCCGGACCAGAAAGCCCCAGGAAGACATCAGCACCGTCGATTGCATCATCAAGTGTACGCCGGTCAGTGTCATTGGCGAACATGGCCTTATACTGATTCAGATCATCGCGACCAGAGTGGATCACACCCTTACGGTCAAGCATGAAGATGTTCTCTGAGCGAACACCGCAGCTGATCAGCAGCTTCATGCAAGCAATTGCAGCGGCACCTGCACCCAGGCACACCACTTTTGCTTCTTCTATCTTTTTACCTTGAAGCTCCAGAGCGTTGATCATACCGGCCGCCGTTACAATGGCGGTACCGTGCTGATCATCGTGGAAGATAGGCACATTGCACTTCTCAATCAGAGCACGCTCGATTTCGAAACACTCCGGCGCCTTGATGTCTTCCAGGTTGATACCACCGAAGGTATCAGCGATACGCTCTACCGTTTCAATAAACGCTTGGGGGCTTTCAGAATCGACCTCGATATCAAAGACGTCGATACCAGCAAAGCGCTTGAACAGTACGCCTTTGCCTTCCATTACCGGCTTGCTCGCCAGGGGACCGAGGTTACCCAGACCAAGAATGGCAGAACCGTCAGAAATAACGGCTACCAGGTTACCCTTGGCAGTGTATTTGTAAGCGTTCTCGGGGTCCTTCGCGATCTCGCGGACCGGTTCGGCAACCCCAGGGCTGTACGCCAGGGAAAGGTCGCGGGAGGTCTGGGTCGGTTTGGTGATTTCAACACTCACCTTACCAGGCCGCGGCTTGGCGTGGTATTCAAGGGCTGCTTCTTTCAGATCTTGAGACATTGCCACTGTTCCGTTTGTCACGTTTGAGAGGTAATAAACCGCCGGGACCCGTCCCAGCGGAGCGCGCCATTATGGCGCGAAGGCTCATATCAAACAAGGGCCGATTGCACACTTACTGACCAGTCAATAGGGCAAACTGCTTATAAATGATAGATGAACGAACCCGGTGAGGAGATTCAGACATAAAAAAAGCGCCATTGCAGGCGCTTTTTCTGTACCGAAAGCTGAATCAGCTCTTCTTGCCACCAATGCGGCCGCCGAAACGCTTCTGGAAACGGTCGATACGACCACCGGTATCCATCACTTTCTGCTTGCCAGTGTAGAACGGATGGCACTGGGAGCACACGTCCAGCTGCAGGTCGTGTCCGATGGTAGAGCGGGTCTTGATCACGTTACCGCAGGAACAGGTAGCGGTAATGTCTTCGTACTTGGGGTGGATACCTTCTTTCATGGCGAACCTCTGTCGGTCATGCCGCTACCTGATCACGGGAGCTTGATGCTCCGGGTGCCAGGCACCGCATATTTGAATCAATTGAGAAGACGGGGCACAATCATGCCCTGCCGGAAACAGACCGCGAATCTTACTTGCAAACGCTACGGCAGGCAAGTCCCAACCCCGGGGCTATCAGCCCGATTCATTGCCCGGGCCTGTGCGCAGGCAACATCAAGGATACGCAAATACCGTGACAGCTTCACCACAGCGGAGTTCCAATGTGCCAGAACGCTCCCCATCAACCGCGCGTATCGCCCTCAACCGCCCACTGCGAAGGCTCTTTGATTACCAGATACCGGGCAACCTTGAGCTCGAACCGGGACAGCGCGTCAGCATCCCCTTTGGCAGACAGTCAGCCACGGGACTGATTGTCGAAACCGGCGTGGAACCACCTCAGGGAATCACGCTGAAGCCGGTGCATTCGGCGTACGAGCCCTGGCCGGCACTGCCCGCCGAAACCTTCCAGTTGCTGGCATGGGCGTCGGACTATTACCAGCACCCCCTGGGAGAGTGTCTGTTCACTGCCCTTCCCCCGGCTCTGCGCCGTGGTCGCCCCGCAGCGGCAAAGCAGGACACCTGGTGGAAAGCAACCGCCGGCCCGGAGGCACTCGCCGGCAACTCTTACCGCCAGCGAGCACTGCTGGCATGGTTACAGAGGCACCCGCATGGCGCCAGCACCTCGAACCTGACGGCTGCCGGCTTCACCCGGGAGCAAATCAGGACACTGCATAAGCGGGAACTCATCGAGGAAACAGAAGCCGTCAAGCCCGCTGAGAATCCAAACGACACTGCCAGCACGCAACCGGGCCCGACTCTCTCACCGGCACAACAGGCGGCTGCGGATCAGATTCCAGCCCCCGGCACCGGTTTTTCCGCTTCGCTTGTGTACGGCATCACCGGAAGCGGAAAAACCGAACTCTACCTGCACTACCTGAAACAGCAGTTGAGCTCCTCCGCCCAGGCACTGGTGCTGGTACCTGAAATCAACCTGACGCCACAGACTGTCGCCAGGTTCCAGCGTTATTTCGGTCAACGAATCGTCGTCTGGCACTCGGCCCTGAATGATGGCGAGCGCCTGTCGACCTGGCTGAAAATCCGCCATGGCGAGCCGGTCATCCTGATCGGTACCCGCTCTGCAGTACTGCTGCCCTTTACCGGACTGAAAACGATTATCGTAGATGAGGAACACGACAGCTCCTACAAGCAGGGAGAAGGCTTCCGGTACTCCGGGCGGGACATGGCGGTATACCGGGCACACCTGAATCAGTGCCCGGTCATCCTTGGTTCCGCAACACCGTCCCTCGAGTCCTATCAGAACGCGCTGACCGGAAAGTATCAGCTCATCAGACTGGAAGAACGGGCAGGCAACGCAAGTCCACCCGCCATCAACCTGCTGGACATTCGCAGCCGCCCTCTGGAAGGCGGCCTGTCCCGCCCCGCCCTGCAGGCCATTGATCAATGTCTGGCCGATGGACAGCAAGCTCTGGTTTTCGTGAACAGGCGCGGATTCGCCCCGGTCATGATGTGCTTCGACTGCGGTCACATGGTGGAATGCCCCCGCTGCGATACACGCCTGACCTACCACCGCCGGGACCGCGCCATGCGCTGTCACCACTGCGATTATCAGACCGCCGCCACGGAGCACTGCCCCAAATGCCAGAGTGAGGCGTTCAAACCCGTTGGGCAGGGCACGGAAAGAACCGAGGACATACTGGCGACAGCTTTCCCCGAGACGCCAGTGGTGCGGGTGGACAGGGACAGCACCCAGCGCAAGGGCAGCATTCAGGGCATCCTGAAAAAGGTAAATACCGGGGAGCCCTGCATCCTGGTCGGCACCCAGATGCTGGCCAAGGGCCACGACTTCCCGAATGTTACCCTGGTCATTGTAGTGAATGCCGACGGCGGCCTGTTCAGCGTGGATTTCCGGGCGCCGGAGCAGCTGATTCAGACCCTGCTCCAAGTGAGCGGGCGCGCCGGTCGTGGCGAGAAATCCGGGCAGGTACTGGTTCAGACCTGCCACAGCGACCACCCGATCCTGAAATCCCTGTGCCGCGGCCATTACCTCACCCTGGCCGACCAGCTGCTGGCAGAACGGGAAACCGGGCAATTCCCCCCGTTTCGCGCCATGGCCATATTCCGGGCCGAGGCAGATACCATGGAAAAAAGCCTGGCATTGCTGGATATGATCAAACCACTAGCCCGCGTGACGGGTATTGAGGTCTGGGGACCACTTCCCGCGCTCATCGCCAGACGCGCTGATCGCCATCGCGCACAACTGGTGCTGTGTTGCGACAATCGCAAGCGGCTCAACCACGTGCTGGGTCATCTCTGCCAGAACCTTGATCAGCAGAAACTGCCGGCGGGCGTGAAGTGGATGATTGATGTAGACCCCCAGGAAACCGGCTGAAGCGAACGGGCCTTTTGCTTGCGGCTCCAGTTTCCGCGATAATACCTGCCTTCGATTCCCGGCGGCGTCCCGCCTTACTCCAATTCTCCTGTAAACCGAGTCGTCCGACAGCATGAAAGAGACCGTATCCGATCTGCTCCAGTCCGCGCTGGCCACACTGCAGTCCGAAGGCACCTTGCCGGCGGACCAGTCGTTCACCCCGCAAGTGGGCAACACCAAGGACAAATCCCATGGTGACTATGCCTGCAACATCGCTCTTGTGGCTGCCAAGGCAGCGGGCTGCCCACCACGACAGCTGGCCGATGCCCTGGTGGAACGACTTCCGGAGAGCTCAGCGGTGGAGAAGGTGGAAATTGCCGGGCCCGGCTTCATCAACTTTTTCATGAGCACCGCCAGCGCCTTTGGTGTGGTTAATACCATTCTGCAGGAAGCGGATCAGTTTGGCCGTAACCGCAACGGCCAGGGCGAAAAGGTGCAGGTGGAGTTCGTATCCGCCAACCCCACAGGCCCACTGCATGTAGGGCATGGCCGTGGCGCGGCCATTGGTGACTGCCTGTGCCGGCTACTGGAAGCCAACGGCTATGACGTCACCCGCGAATTCTACTACAACGACGCCGGCGCCCAGATCAACAACCTCGCCCTGTCGGTGCAATCACGGGTAAAGGGCCTGACTCCCGAGGATGCCAACTGGCCGGCCGATGGCTATCGTGGCGATTACATCATCGATGTTGCCAAGGCCTACCTTGCCGGCGAAACCGTCACGGCGGATGACCGGGAAGTCACCGGTAAGGCTGACCCGGAGGATATGGATGCTATCCGCGAGTTTGCCGTCGCCTACCTGCGCCGGGAGCAGGACCTTGACCTCAAGGCCTTTGGCGTCGAATTTGATGTCTATTTCCTCGAGTCTTCCCTGTACGAGAAAGGCAAGGTGGAAGCCACCGTTCAGCGCCTGCAGGAAAACGGCTACACCTACGAGCACGAGGGTGCCCTATGGCTGAAAACCACCGAGTTCGGTGACGACAAGGATCGCGTGATGCGCAAGAAGGATGGTGGCTACACCTACTTCCTGCCAGACGTGGCCTACCACCTGGACAAATGGCAGCGCGGTTTCACCACCGTGATCAATGAGCAGGGTGCGGATCATCACTCCACCATCACCCGGGTCCGCGCCGGGCTCCAGGCATTGCAGGCGGACATCCCCGCAGGCTGGCCGGATTATGTGCTGCACCAGATGGTGATGGTGACCCGCTCCGGGCAGGAAGTGAAAATCTCGAAGCGCGCCGGAAGCTATGTCACCGTGCGTGACCTGATTGACGAAGTCGGCCGGGATGCCACCCGGTTCTTCCTGGCGGCTCGCCGGGTCGACTCGCAATTGACCTTCGACATTGACCTGGCCCGCTCCCAGACCAATGAAAACCCGGTCTACTACATTCAATATGCCCATGCGCGTATTTGCAGTGTGCTGCGCAAGCTGGCCGAGGAAGGCGTCAACCGGGGCTGGAACGAGTGCCAGGGCGACCTGTCGTTGCTGACTCTGGATGAGGAAAAGGAACTGGCGAATCAGTTGGCCAAATACCCGGAACTGATTGCCAACTCCGCAGCGCAGCGGGAACCGCACCATCTGACTCATTACCTGCGGGACCTGGCGGGACAGTTCCACACCTACTACAACGCCCACAAAGTGTTGATTGAGGACACCGCCGTGCGGGACGCCCGCATCAGCCTGTACCTGGCCGTACGCCAGGTCATCGCCAACGGGCTGGAGCTGCTGGGCGTCAGCGCCCCGGAAGAAATGTAAGACAGGAAGCACCAGGATATGTCCCGAGATTACGCTCGCAAGAATCCCAGAGGCAAGGCCGCGGCATCGCCCCGCAAGGGCGCCAGGAACAACGCCCGGGCGCCGCGGAGCAGCAAGCCGTCAAACCGCCGCTCAGCGCAGCCAACACCGGCTCGCGGGCAGCGGGGGGGACTGTCTCTGAAGTGGATCCTGTCACTGGCGGCAGTCGGGGGCTTTATTGGCTTTATTGCCTACCTCAACTCACTCCCCGCCCCGGAGCCCGCCCGGCAAGGCAGTGGGACGGCAGCCCCCGTGGCTCCACCGGTCAAGGAGCAGGAAAGCGCATCTGGCGAGGAAAAAAAGCAGCGATACCGCTTTTACGAAATGCTCCCTGAAAGCGAGGTAGTACCTCCCAAAGTGGAAGAGTACACCCCCGGCCCGGCCCAACAGGATTTTCGGTACGTGATCCAGTCCGGCTCGTTCCGCAGTCAACAGGACGCCGAGCGCCAGCGCGCTCAGATTGCCTTCCAGGGACTGCGGGCCAACGTCCAGCGCATTGACCTGGATAACGGCAGCACCTGGTTCCGGGTCAACGTGGGGCCGTTCAATTCCCGCAGCCAGATGAATTCCGCCATCGACAAGCTGGTCTCCATTAATATCGAACCGCTGGTGCGAAAAATCCCCAAAGAGGGCTGAATGGCCCTCTTTGCATGACTGCCCGGTCAGCCAGCCGCTCCAGCGCCCTTGAAAAAAAACCACCCGCCTCCATAACTGCTGAATACCGTTTTCTATCAGGCAACTGGAGCCCACATGACTACCATACTTTCCGTCAGGCGCGATGACGAAGTCGCCATGGGTGGCGATGGCCAGGTTTCCCTTGGCAACACCGTAATGAAAGGCAATGCTCGCAAGGTTCGCCGCCTGTATAACGGCAAGGTACTGGCAGGATTCGCCGGCGGCACCGCCGATGCCTTTACCCTGTTCGAGCGTTTTGAAGCGCAACTGGAAAAACATCAGGGCAATCTGACGCGGGCAGCGGTAGAGCTGGCCAAGGAATGGCGAACGGATCGTGCCCTGCGCCGACTTGAAGCACTTCTGGCCGTCGCCGATAAAACCGCCTCGCTGATCATTACCGGCAACGGCGATGTTATCGAACCGGAACAGGGCCTGATTGCCATCGGCTCCGGCGGCCCATTCGCGCAGGCCTCGGCCCGCGCCCTGCTTGAAAACACCGACCTGAAAGCCAGTGAGGTTGTGGAGAAAGGCCTGGATATTGCCGCCGACATCTGCATCTACACCAACCACAATCGCACCCTTGAAGTGCTTTCTGCCAACGACTGATTCGGAGCAACCATGTCTGCAATGACTCCCCGTGAGATCGTTCACGAACTCAACAAACACATCGTAGGTCAGGAAGAAGCCAAGCGGGCGGTTGCCATTGCGCTGCGGAACCGCTGGCGTCGCATGCAGCTGGACAGCAGCCTGCGCGAGGAAATCACCCCAAAGAACATCCTGATGATCGGCCCCACCGGCGTGGGCAAAACCGAGATTGCCCGCCGCCTGGCAAAACTTGCTGATGCCCCGTTTCTGAAAGTTGAGGCCACCAAGTTTACCGAGGTGGGCTATGTCGGCCGCGATGTGGAATCCATCATCCGTGATCTGGCGGACATGGCAGTGAAGATGCTTCGCGAGAAAGAAAAGAAGCGTCACGAGCATCGCGCCCTCGACGCTGCGGAAGAGCGCATCCTCGATGCCCTGCTGCCACCGGCCCGGGACTTCAAGGAAGACAGTCAGCGCACCGACGGGGAATCCTCCACCCGACAGCTGTTCCGTAAAAAGCTGCGCGAAGGCGAGCTGGATGACAAGGAAATCGAGATTGACCTGCGCAGTGGCGGCGCGGGCGTTGAGATCATGGCACCTCCTGGCATGGAAGAAATGACCAGCCAGTTGCAAAGCATGTTCTCCAATATGTCCTCGGACAAGCGCAAAACCCGCAAAATGAAAGTGGCGGATGCCCTGAAGCAGGTTCAGGACGAGGAAGCCGCCAAGCTGGTGAACGAGGAAGAGATCAAGCAGAAGGCGGTTCAGTCGGTCGAACAGAACGGTATCGTGTTCCTTGATGAAATCGACAAGGTCGCCAAACGCTCCGAGAACACGTCGTCCGATGTTTCCCGGGAAGGCGTACAGCGGGATCTGTTGCCACTGATCGAAGGCAGCACCGTCAGCACTAAATACGGTGCCGTCCGCACGGATCACATCCTGTTCATTGCCTCTGGCGCGTTCCACCTGTCCAAGCCGTCAGACCTGATTCCGGAGCTCCAGGGCCGCCTGCCGATCCGGGTTGAGCTGCAGGCTCTGACCCCGGATGACTTCAAGCGCATCCTGACCGAGCCGGATGCCTCGCTGGTGCAGCAATACGAGGCACTGATGGGCACAGAAGGCGTGAAACTGACCTTCGCTGAAGATGCCATTACCCGGATTGCGGAAGTGGCCTGGAAAGTGAATGAAACCACCGAGAATATCGGTGCGCGCCGCCTGCATACAGTGCTTGAGCGGCTGCTGGAAAGCCTGTCCTACGAAGCCGGTGACAACGTTACCGACGGCTTTGAGGTAACAGCGGCGTTCGTGGATGAGAAGCTTGGGGAACTGGCGGAAGATGAAGATCTGAGCCGCTATATACTCTAACGCTAATGAGGTCGGATTACGCTTCGCTAATCCGACCTACAGGTAGGGCATGCGGCCATGTAGTTAGGTTGGATTAGCAAAGCGTAATCCAACAACAAGTCCGCGCACCCTACACCCTACCAGCCAGCTTTTACTCCGCGCGTGAGAACAGGTGGGTCACGTTCTCCAGCCCGCTCGCCAGCTTGCCTTTCTGCGCCTGCTTTTTACGCCCCTTCGCCACATACAACGGCAACATTTCCCCATACAGACTGGTACTGATGGTGCGTTGCTCGTCTTCAAGGCGGTCACGGCGCAGCTTGATGCCGTATTTCGCCAGCCTCGGCTCCAACTCGTCCGCGCGGGCCAGCAGGTCACGACGGGTCATCTGGTAGGCGTGCTCACACACCATCCGACGGGACTGGAAACTGAACACGTTGGAGAAAAACAACTTGGCATCGTCACGGGTGGGCTCGAACAGCAGAATATCCTTGTCCGGGTAATCCCGCGCGTATTGGGCAATGCCGGACTGCATGCGGGAATACACCATGGTCCGGAACATTTGCGCCAGCAGGTTTGGCATGCCCGAACGGGTCAGCTCACCCGGCTTCATGGTCCCGGCCCTGACGGCAGTGCTTGCATCAATCGGCACTTGCGGATTCACCGCAAACACCAGGTCGGCACCATCCTCAAACGCCACCGAAGCATGAAGGCCTTTACGCAGAGTGCCGTCCACGTAGTAGCGGCCATCAATGTTTACCGGCACATACAGGCCGGGAGAGGACATACTGGCCTGTATCGCACGGGAGATCGGCACATGGTCAAAGCCTGGCGCTCCGAAACAGACGGCGTCGGTGCTCTCGACATCCGCCGCCACAATGTAGAGGCTGCGCTTGAGTTGGCGAAAATCGTTGGTGCGCCCCAGCATGGTGAACGCACGCTGCAGATACTCGTGCAGCCCCTCGTTGTCAAACAGTCCCGCAGGCGCTGCCTGAGCAAGAATAGTCATCGCTTCCAGCAGGCTTTGATCGTAAGGATTGTTGATGAAGCGACGGACCGCCGTTGTCAGCAACCCGGGCACGGCCAGCAGGCGGCCGCCAATCTCGCGAAGGGCCGGGCGATAGAACACTTCCGGGTGAAAGGGGTGCACCTCGGCTTCATTGCGTACAAAAATGCGACACAACTGCGCGGTTGTCATCTGGTTCGCCAGGTTCGCTGCCGCGAAGGAACCGGCATTCACACCGACATAGACATCGATGTTATTGAAATCGAGACCGTCGAGAGCTTCGTCCAGCGCACGCAGGGCACCAATCTCATAGATGCCGCCCAACGGGCCGCCACCGCCCAGCGCCAGGCCGATGCGGGGTTTCGATTCAGTCTCAGTGGTCGCTGACGTCATACAACTTTCCCTTCCGGGTTTTTTTATTTACTGCGTTTCCGCACGATACCAACCGGTTTTAGAGCTTACACCCTATTATCCGGCGCCAACCCATCAGCAACTCAGGAAGCGGCCTGCGCGGCCAACGCTTTCGAGGTCGACTTTCCGGGGCGGAGGTAACGGCCGAACCCGGCATTGCGCAATGCCAGGTCCACACAACTCTTGATGACATGCGGCGAATCCAGCAGCAACACGTCCTCGAGCAGCTGGCTGGCCCACTCACGGCTGATACTGCGAATCACTGATTTGACCTTGGGCAGGCTCGCGGCATTCATCGACAGGGAATCGTACCCCATGGCCATCAGCAGCAGGGCGCCGCCGGGGTCACCGGCCAGCTCACCGCATATACCAACCGGCTTACCGACAGAATGAGCGTCCTGGGCAATACGAACCAGCGCCTGGAGCACAGCCGGGTGGTAAGAATGATACAACTGGGCAACCCGGGGGTTGTTGCGATCAACCGCCAGCAGGTACTGGGTCAGATCGTTGGAGCCAACCGAGAGAAAATCCACCCGGTCCGCCAGCTCACGGATCTGGTAAACCGCGGCCGGAATTTCCACCATGACGCCAACCTTGGGCATGTGGATCTCGTAACCTTCCTCCCTGACCTCGTGGTATACCCGGTAAATCAGGTGCAGCGACTCTTCCACTTCCGAGATGTTGCTGATCATCGGCAACATGATCTGCAGGTTGTTCAGGCCCTCACTGGCCTTGAGCATGGCCCGCACCTGCACCAGGAATATTTCCGGATGATCCAGGGTCACCCGGATACCGCGCCAGCCCAGGAAGGGGTTCTCTTCCTCAATCGGGAAATAGGTCAGCGCCTTGTCACCGCCGATGTCCAGAGTGCGCATGGTCACCGGGCTGGGCGCAAAGGCCTCGAGCTGTTCGCGGTAATACTCACGCTGCTCCTGCTCGGAGGGAAAGCGATCCTTGATCATGAACGGCACTTCGGTGCGATAAAGACCAATGCCTTCCGCACCGTGATTCAGGGAGCGGACTACGTCGGTCATCAGACCGGTGTTGACGAGTAACGATACCCGATGGCCGTCGGTGGTCTCACAGGGTTTGTCACGCAGGACCTCGAGCCCCTTGATCAGCTCGTCTTCCTCGTCACAGATTTCCTGGTAATAGGACCGGAGATCGTCGGAGGGCGAAGCAAAAATTTGCCCCTCGAAACCGTCAACAATGAGTTCCCGGCCATCAAGCTGGTTAACCGGGATATCCACCAGCCCCATGACAGTGGGCACGCCCATCGCACGGGCAAGGATAGCAACGTGGGAGTTACTGGACCCCTTGACCGACACCAGGCCCACCAGCTGCCCCTTCGGCACCTCACCCAGCATGGCAGGCGTCAGTTCTTCACTCACCAGGACGGTTCGCTCAGGGTAAACCTGGTCTTTCTGTTCACCTTCCTGCAGGTGCGACAGCAACCGACGACCGAGGTCGCGAATATCCACCGCCCGCTCCTGCAGGTAATGGTCATCCATCATCTCGAAGTGGCGCACATACTGCTGAACGACCTGCTTCAACGCACCCTGCGCCCAGAAACCTTCACGGATCTTGTTGGCGACCTCGCCGGGCATGGCGTCATCACCCAACATCCGCAAATACACATCAAACAGCGCCTGCTCTTCCGGGCGTAGCTGGGAGGCAAGGCGATTGGCGACCCGTTCGATATCTTCGCGGACTGCGGTCACAGCTCCTGCAAACTGCTCCAGCTCCAGATCGATATCATCCGTCGGCTTTTCG
Source organism: Marinobacter alkalisoli (assembly GCF_045449855.1). NCBI lineage: Bacteria > Pseudomonadati > Pseudomonadota > Gammaproteobacteria > Pseudomonadales > Marinobacteraceae > Marinobacter > Marinobacter alkalisoli. The sequence continues at coordinate 84,206 of NZ_JBJJLC010000034.1, forward strand.
GGAACCACATCAAGATCCGCCGCCGGATAAACCACCACGCCTTTGCCGATGGCCACACCGGGCGCGCCGGGCACGCCGCTGAAACTGACATCCTTGGTCTCTTCCCCGGTCAGGGACAGACCGCTGATGGCGCCAGTTGCCTCACTGTGAGCAATAACGCCGGCCAACTGCGCGGATACCGTAACCAGGAAAGCTTCTTCGCCCTCATCAAAACAGCGGGAACTCTCACGCTGCTGGACCACCAGGACACCAAGCACGCGGCGGTGGTGAATGATGGGCACACCAAGAAAAGAACGGAAGCGCTCTTCACCGGTTTCCGGAAAGTAGCGATAACGGGGATGGGATGGCGCATCTTCCAGGTTGATCGGCTCCTCGCGGGAGCCAACCAGGCCGACAAGACCTTCGGAATAGGCCAGGCTGACCTGCCCCACTGCCTTGCTGTAGAGCCCTTCGGTGGCCATCAGGATATAGCGGTTGGTCGCCGGATCCAGCAGGTAGACGGAGCAGACCTCGGTTCCCATGGCTTTCTGCACCCGCGATACAATGATCTCCAGCGCTTCCTGCAGGTCGCGGGCGCTGTTTACCTCTTGTACCAGATTTCGCAGTATGCTCAGCATGGCGGTTTCAGCCCGTCATTTCTGTTGGTCCTTTAAGCGCCGGTTCTGCTCGCTCCGATGCCACTGCTCCATATTGTAGAACAGTCGCGGTGCAAGCTCCCTCAGCGCACGTCTGTACACTTCACGCTTGAATGAGACCACCTGCCCCAAGGGGTACCAGTAGCTCACCCACTGCCAGCCGTCGAATTCCGGCGAATCGGTGCCGTCAACGCGCACTTGCGCATCCGGCGATAACATCCTCAGCAGGAACCATTTCTGTTTTTGTCCCACACACACGGGATGCGAGTTATGCCGCACCATCCGCCGCGGGAGGCGATACCTCAGCCAGCCCCGGGTACAGCTGATGATTTCGACATCCGCCGCACTCAAGCCTATCTCTTCCCCCAGTTCCCGATACAACGCGTCTTCCGGCGATTCGTTGTACTGGATACCGCCCTGCGGGAACTGCCAGGAGTCCTGCCCTATTCGCCTAGCCCAGAGAACCTCGCCTCTGTGGTTGGCCAGAATGATTCCGACGTTGGGTCTGAAACCGTCTGAGTCGATCACGGCACAGTCCTCTTAAAAGTCGGCGGACCAGTGCAAAAATTGACCGGTCGGAATTGTCCAAGTTGCTATCATTCTTACAGAATCCCAAGGGTTCGGCAAACGAAGCCGTCACCGATGTGTCATGGTAGACTGTGACCTTTCCACCAACCCCTGCCATGACCGGAGGTAACACCCTTGACGCTTGCGATCTTTGACCTTGATAACACCCTGCTCGCGGGAGACAGCGACCACGCCTGGGGCGAATTCCTGGTGGAGGAAGGCATTGTAGATGCCGAAGAGTACCGCAAGGCCAACGATCGCTTCTATCAGGAGTACCTGAACGGCGAACTGGACATCCTGCATTACCTCGGCTTTGCCCTGCGGCCCCTGGCAAAGCATTCCATGGAGGACTTGCTGGCCTGGCGCGACCGCTTCATGAACAAAAAGATCCGCCCCATGCTGCAGGATAAAGCATTCCGGTTGCTGGAAAAGCACCGAAATCAGGGCCATACCCTGATGATCATCACCGCCACTAACCGCTTCGTCACCGAACCGGTTGCGGAGCTCCTGGGCATCGAGCATTTGATCGCCACCGATCCGGAACTGGTCAATGGCCGCTATACGGGTGAAGTGGCAGGCACCCCCAGCTTTCAGGACGGCAAAGTAACCCGCCTGAACGACTGGCTGGCTTCGAACAGCGAGACACTGGAAGGCGCCTGGTTCTATAGCGACTCCCATAACGACGCACCATTGCTGAGAAAAGTCGACAACCCTGTGGCCGTTGACCCGGACCCGACACTGGCAAAGCTGGCTGTGGAGAATGGCTGGAAAGTGATGTCTCTCAGAGACTAACTGCCGAACTTTGGGCCCGCCAGCGGGTACAGTGCTCCGGGATCGTCAAAAACAGGGATGTTTTTGTCGAGCGTACAGGGACGTATTCACAGCGTATCCCGGAGCACTGTACCCGCTGGTGGGCTTGCCCGAAACTTGAAGGCTAGAAAAAACCAGTCAAAGACCGCACAAAGCACGATTTGATGTAATCCGTTTCCGGAATGCCCGGAATCACCGGATGATCCGGCGCCTGGTGGCCCTGCTCCAGCAGTTGGACAAACCGATCAATCTTGCGGCCGCTGCCACGAATGATATCGACCAGTTTGTCCTGGGACAGATGCATCGAACAGGATGCGGATATCAGCAGCCCATCCCGCTCCAGCAACCGCAGCCCCAGCTGATTCAGTCGAGCATAGGCCTGCTCGCCGGCTTTCTGGTCACGGCGGCGGGGAATCAGCGCCGGCGGGTCCAGCACCACAATGTCGAACTTTTCTTTCTCATCCGCCAGCGCCTTCAAGGCTTCAAACGCGTCGCCCTCAATGGTTTCCACGTTATCCAGCCCATTTAACCTGGCATTATGGTGAACCGACTCAATCGCCGAGGAAGAACTGTCCACACAGGTCACCTGCGTGGCACCGGCACAGGCCGCCTGAATGCCCCAGCCCCCGACATAGCTGAACACATCCAGCACCCGCTTACCGGGCGCATAGGCCTGCAGACGTTGACGATTCATGCGGTGATCATAGAACCAGCCGGTTTTCTGACCGCCTTCCAACGGCACCTCGAAACGCACCCCGTTCTCTTCCACCTTAAGCAGACTGGCTTCCGCCCCGTGGGCCTGCTCAACGTAGGCATCCAAACCTTCTACCTTACGCATCTTGCCATCGTTTTTGAGGATGATCGCAGCAGGATGCACCAGACGCTGGACCGCCCGAACAATCGCGTCCTTCATCAACTCCATACCGGCGGTGGAAATCTGCACCACCACGGTATCGTCAAAGCGATCAATCACCAGCCCCGACAGCCCGTCGCTGTCGCCGAACACCCAACGGTAGAAGGGCTTGTCGAACAACCGGTCGCGCAGCGCCAGGGCCGCCTCCATCCGCTGGGTAAGACGCTGCGGCGTCATGCCGTGGCTGGCATTCCGACTGATCAGGCGGCCACAGATCAGCGCGTGAGAATTCACAAACACCGTGCCCAGCGGCTTGTCATTAGCCGCCCGCAATTCCGCCTGCGCACCGGACTCGAAGTCCGTTAACGGTGATCGGCGGGTGTCCACTTCGTTGCTGTAGACCCACAGGTGACCGGCTTTCAGCCTGCGCTCAGCGCCTTTGCGGAGATAAAGGACGGGGAAATTCATAACGGCTACCTAATGGGTTGTAAAAAAAGAGGGGGAATTATACACAAGCGAGCGGATTCAACTCCGCACTTGGGGGTATTGAGTGGGTCGGGCCTCCCAAAACT
>NZ_JBJJLC010000035.1:0-6114 GCF_045449855.1 Marinobacter alkalisoli
ATGGCGGAGCCCAAGCGTACAGGGACGTATTCACAGCGTGTTTTGGGAGGCCCGACCCACTCAATGCCTGCACGGAACCCGAGAACTACTCCTCGGCAGCCACATGCTCCGCATAGGCAGTAGCGTCCATCAGACCATCCAACTCGCCCTTATCTTCCAGGCGCACCTTGAACAGCCAGCCATCACCGTAAGGATCCTCGTTCACCTTCTCCGGCTCATCTTCCAGGCTCTCGTTCACCTCGATCACCTCACCGGTAACCGGACTGAACACATCCGATGCCGACTTGACGGACTCCGCCACACCGGCCTCTTCAGCGCCATTCACAGTAACGCCAACTTCTGGCAAACCGATGTAGACCACATCCCCCAACTGCTCCTGGGCGAAATCGGTAATGCCCACGGTGGCCGTGCCATCGTCGGAAACGCGAACCCACTGATGGGTCTCGATGTATTTAAGATCTGCAGGTATATCACTCATGATCAGATTCCCTATTGATTTTTCGCGCAGTTTAACCGAAGACGCTAATACCAGCGAACCCCTCGAGCGGTATTCATGAAGGAATTCAGGTAATCCACCTCGCGATCACGGTCACGAAGGCCCAAAAAGATCTGCTTCTGAATGCCCTGGCTGCCCAACCGAACCGGTTTCAGCGACATTTTCTCCGCGTACTCATCCACCAACCACCGCGGCAAAGCCGCCACCCCCCGACCAGCAGCCACCATCTGCAACATGATGTCCGTGGTTTCTATGGTCTTGTGTTTGGCCGGACTGGCGTGGGCCGGGAGCAGAAACCGGGTATAGATATCCAGCCGTTCGACTTCCACCGGGTAGGTAATCAGGGTTTCCTCCGCCAGGTCCGCCGGTTCCGCCCATTCTTTCACGGCCAGTTCGTGCCCGCTGGCCACCACCAGCACCTGCTCATAATCGAACACCGGTTCAAACACCAGGCCAGGCCGGTGCAATGGGTCCGGCGTTACCAGAATATCAATATCGTGCCCGAACAGCGCCCCGATGCCGCCGAACTGAAAGCGTTGCTTCACATCCACATCCACCGTGGGCCATTGCTCCAGATAGGGCCCCACAACCTTGAGCAGCCATTGGTAGCAGGGATGGCATTCCATACCGATCCGCAGGGTGCCGCGCTGCCCTTTTGCAAACTGCCCGATCAGCATTTCCGCATGCTCGAACTGCGGCAACAACCGCGTGGCCAGTGACAGTAAGTACTGACCAGCCTGGGTCAGCCGCAACTGGCGTCCTTCCCGTTCCCACACCGGCGTGCCCAACTGCAACTCCAGCTTCTTGACCGCGTGGCTTAACGCCGACTGGGTCAGATGCAGCGACTCGGCCGCTGACGTCAGCGAGCCCTGGCGCTCCACTTCCCGGAGAATTTCCAGATGATTCCGCTCAATCATGGCCCGCAACCTTTTCGCCATTAATGTGAATTAAATTCATGGATTGTTGAAATAATACCATTATTTTTCATCGTACCAGATGCGTAGTCTTGGTGGCTCTTCCCGAAACCCCATGAACACACGCAAGGACAACATCATGACTACGACACACAATCTGGGCTTCCCCCGGGTAGGCGCAAGGCGGGAGCTCAAGTTCGCCCAGGAGGCATTCTGGAAAGGGCAGCTCAATGCCGAGGAGCTGAACATTACCGCAGCCGACCTGCGGCGTCGCCACTGGTTACAGCAATCGTCACTGACGTTCGCCCCGGTTGGCGACTTCTCCTACTACGACCAGGTCCTGGACATGAGCTTCACCCTCGGTCACCTGCCTGCCCGCGCCCAGGACACCAGCGGTACGGACCTGGACCGCTATTTCCGGGTCGCCAGGGGCCGATCCGCCAACGACACCGCCTGCTGCGCCATTCATGCCGGTGAAATGACCAAGTGGTTCGACACCAACTACCACTACATCGTGCCGGAATTCGACAGCGGCACCCGGTTCCAGCTCAATCCGGAACGTCTGCTGGCGCAACTGGCCGAAGCCCGGGCCCAGGGCGTGAATGCCAAACCCGTTATCATTGGCCCCGTCACCTATCTCTGGCTGGGCAAAAGCAAGGATGACAGTGACCGGCTGGCGTTGCTGGACGATTTGCTGCCGGTGTATGCCGAACTGCTCAACCTGCTGGCGGAACAGGGTGTGGACTGGGTACAGATCGACGAGCCAGCGCTGGTCACCGAACTCAACGGCGACTGGCGGCATGCCTTTAATCTCGCCTATCACCAACTGAAGGCCTGCCCGGTCAAACTGTTGTTGACCACCTACTTCGGAGAGCTGAAGGAAAATCTGCAACTGGCCTGCGAACTGCCGGTCGCCGGCCTGCACCTGGATGCCATCAGCGCCCCTGGCGAAGTCAGCCGGGTCACCGACTGGCTACCGCCCCACAAAATACTCTCCCTTGGCGTCATAAACGGTCGTAATGTCTGGAAAACGGACCTTGAAGCCACATTGGACTGGCTCGAACCGGTGCATGAACGCCTCGGCGAACGTCTCTGGCTGGCCCCTTCCTGTTCACTGCTCCACGTCCCCGTGGACCTTGAATCGGAAACCGCCATGGATCCGGAGGTTCGTTCCTGGCTGGCGTTTGCGGTACAAAAACTGGATGAGCTGCAAACCCTGGCCAGCGCCCTGAGCCATGGGCGTGCGGCCACAGTCGAACCTCTGGCAAAGAACGCGTTGGCCATCGCCAGCCGCAGAAACTCCACTCGCGTGCATAACCCCGATGTCACCCGGGCCGTTGCCGCGATCACACCAGAGCTGGGAGAGCGTAAAAGCCCCTACGCCCAACGCCTGGAACGACAGAAACAACAGCTGGACCTGCCGGCATTCCCGACCACCACCATTGGCTCCTTCCCCCAGACCCGGGAGATCCGCCAGACCCGCCTGCAGTACCGTAAGGGCGACCTCAGCGAGCGGGAGTACACCAGCCGCATCCGTGACGAAATCGCCCGCTGCGTACGGGAGCAGGAGGCACTGGGACTGGATGTACTGGTACACGGCGAAGCCGAGCGCAACGACATGGTGGAATACTTCGGCGAACAACTGGAAGGCTATGTTTTCAGCCAGTTCGGCTGGGTGCAGTCCTATGGTTCCCGCTGCGTGAAGCCGCCCATCCTCTTTGGCGACATCCAGCGCCCACAGGCGATGACAGTGGACTGGATCCGCTACGCCCAGTCACTGACCGACAAGCCACTGAAGGGCATGCTCACCGGCCCGGTGACCATCCTCAACTGGTCGTTCGTGAGGGATGACCAGCCCAGAAAAGACACCTGCCTGCAACTGGCACTGGCGATCCGAGAGGAAGTCCTGGACCTGGAGCAATCCAGCGTGCGTATCATCCAGATTGACGAAGCCGCACTGCGGGAAGGCCTGCCATTGCGACAATCGGACTGGCAGAACTACCTGGACTGGGCCATCGAGGCCTTCCGTATCAGCGCCAACGGCGTCAGCGACGAATCCCAGATCCACACCCACATGTGTTATTCGGAGTTCAATGACATCATCGAAGCCATCGCCCGCATGGACGCCGATGTCATTACCATCGAAACATCACGCTCGGACATGGAACTGCTCGATGCTTTCAAGGGCTTCCAGTACCCGAACGACATTGGCCCCGGCGTGTACGATATCCACTCGCCCAACGTCCCGGAAAAGCAGCACATCGTGTCACTCATGCAGAAGGCGGCAGAACGGATACCCACGGAAAGGCTCTGGGTAAATCCGGACTGCGGACTGAAAACGCGGAGCTGGGAGGAGGTCATCCCGGCACTCCGGGAGATGGTCGACGCCGCCCGAGAATTGCGGAGAGCCTGAAATCAGGAGGGAGGCCTTTGGGCCTCTTTCCAAACCGTGATCAGTAACCGGTGCTATTGATGTCCAGATCAAACTCAAAGTCGGTTGCCCGTCGCACTTCCGTCCGCCCCCCTCCGGAAGCTTCAAGCTCGAACCAGCGGTAGCCGGGCGGCAATGCCTCCACGGCAAACTCGCGCGAACCGGAAGTAAACTGAATACAGGTGGATGGCGTGGCCAGTAACCTGACCCCGTGTCTCTCAAGGTCGTGTTCCTGATGGATGTGGCCCCACAAAACGATCTTGACCTGAGGAAAACATTCAACGACGCGCCAGAACGCATCCCGGTTGCGCAGGCCGATATCTTTCATCCACTCCGATCCGATATCCACCGGGTGATGGTGCAGCGCGATCAGTGTTGGTAAATCCGGGCCCTGCTCCAGGGTCGATGCAAGAAACTCCAGTTCCGACTCTGCCAGTTCACCATACACCTGCCCACGCACAGACGAGTCCAGCAAGATGAATTGCCACCCACCCTGGATAATATGCCGGCGGTTCGCCTGATACTCACTGGCCACCCGCGCCAGGACATCCGGCTTGTCGTGGTTGCCCGCTATCCAGGCCGAGGCGCAGGAGAAGGCGCCCAACCTCTCACCAAAAACGCGGTAAGCCTCTTCCGATCCATCCTGTGCAATATCCCCGGTCGCCAGTATGAGGTCCGGCTGACCGTGGTCTTTAATGACCTTATCAATAACGGCATCAAGGCTGTCCCGGGTATTCACGCCGAGCAACCCGCCAGCGGGATCGGCCAGGAGGTGGGGGTCAGTGATCTGCAGCACCCGGAGAGCCCGGGATTTGTCCTTTCTGGTCATGGCGCTCTGTTTCGTAACTGGTCAACACGCTTGGCTTTAGACCGACTATACGGTGAGAGTAATCCGTTTGCTCACCTCTGAACTGAACCATGATCACATTATGCCTATAGTTACAGGACATATTGCATCATTTGACAACTATGACACAGCCGCTGCGCTTCGCCATCACACCTTAGTCCACTCTTCAACCGCAACCTCTAGTCAACGCCCTCACCAGCCGACCAGAGGGAGTGCTCCATGGGCAGATGCCCGAAGCGCAGACAGTAATCCAGCCAGTCAGCCAGAAAACTGTTCACCTGGACCTTTTCATCCGGGTGGTGCATATAACGGTTGGGGTAATCGTTGACCGGCGCGATCTGGCGATCCCGGTAACAGCTGATCACCTCTGTCATGGCAGCGTCGTGATAGACACGCACCGTCAATTGGGGGTTATTGAGCCATCGGCCGGCGTTGTGGATCTGCTCCAGCAGGAGAGTTTCGGTAAACCGTGCGGTCTGGAGCACCTTGATCCGAACACGGCCGAGATACTGCTCTTCCCGGTGCAGTTCAAACTCGGACACCGGCTTTCCAGCCGACTCCAGCTTCCGGAGTTGGTTCAGGCGCAGATAATTGCCATCGCACAGCGCTCCCAGCCGCCGGAGGTCTGGCACGTATCGCCTGGGCTTCATGGTCCACTCCCCCATCAAACCCATCCTTCCCGCAATCGGGTGCGGTTGAGTTGAAGCCATTGCAACGCAATGATCGCAGCCGCGTTGTTGATGCGGCCATCCTGGATCATGGCCATCGCTTCCTCTGAACTGAACACGTGGGCACGAATGTCTTCGTGCTCGTGCTCAATTCCGAACAGCCCGCCAGCAGATTCGGTGCTGATACGGCCGCAATACAGGTGTATGAGTTCCGTACTACCGCCTGGAGAGACAAGATAATCGCAGATTTTGTCCAGTTTGCTGAAGGTCAGGCCAGCTTCTTCCTGCCCTTCCCTTTGCGCAACTTCTTCCGGTGTTTCACCATCTTCGTTCATGCCGGCGACCAGTTCCAGCAGCCAGGGCGACTGGTCACGGCCCATGGCACCGAGGCGAAACTGTTCCAGCAATACTACTTCGTCCCTTTCAGGATCATAAGGAAGCACGCAGGTGGCATCACCACGGATAAACAGTTCCCGGGTGAATACGGGCATGTCGCCGCCGTCAAAACGCGGGTGTGTCAGCCACAGCTTGTCCATGCGGAAGAAGCCCTGAAAGACGGTTTCGCGCTTTTCGACGTTGACGTCGCTGGCGTTAAACTGAAACGGCTTGGTCATCGTTCACCCGGTTGCTGAATCAACTTTGAACGATAGCCGTTTGTTCGGTGTAACTGCAAGCTCTTCACCCAGCCTGATAGTCATGAGGGCAGGCTGTGTTGGGACCGGTCTCCCAAAACACGCTCCTTGCGGCACATTCATGTG
>NZ_JBJJLC010000036.1:0-18999 GCF_045449855.1 Marinobacter alkalisoli
CCGGAGAGAAGCGCACACGGACGTGCTTGTAGCGGTTTTTTGGCAGGGCCACCAACAAATGCCCTCCCCCGAAACCATCAGGCTACAAAAAGACTTAGACATCCCTCCGCATATCAGGCGGAATCGGGAAGTCCGGCATACCAGGCCGATCACCGCGCCCCTTGCGGAACTGCCGCAGCTGGAACACGTAGGCCAGTACCTGGGCAATGGCCATGTAAAGGCCATCGGGAATCTCCCCGCCGACTTCGGTGTTGTGATACACCGCCCGGGTCAGCGGCGGCGTCCGCAAGAGCTCGACTTTGTTCTCGCGGGCAATCTCCATAATCTTGAAGGCCATCTCATCGGCCCCCTTCGCCACCACGATCGGCGCCGCCATGGATTTCTGATCGTACTTCAGGGCCACCGCGTAGTGGGTCGGGTTGGTGATCACCACATCTGCGCCGGGTACGTCCTGCATCATGCGGCGCTGGGCCATTTCGCGTTGCAGCTGACGGATTCGGCCTTTCACCTCCGGCTTGCCTTCGGTGTCTTTGAACTCGTCTTTTACTTCCTGCTTGGTCATCCGCAGCTTCTTCTGGTGGTCGAAGATCTGGAAGGGCACGTCAATGGCGGCGATGATGATGGTTGCCGCAGACAGGAAGAAGAAGGTCCAGCCGAGGGTCCAGAGTACGTGTTCCATGGCCGGTATAGCCGGTTCTTCGGCGATACTCAGCAGGTCTTCGGTGCGCAGGTTGAGGACCAGGATGGCGAGTGCCAGTACCAGTCCGACTTTCAGGACGGCTTTGACCAGTTCGATCAGGGACCGCATGGAGAACATGCGCTTCAGGCCTTTGATCGGGTCCATGCGGTTGAGCTTTGGCGCTATGGCCTTGCCGCTGAACAGTAGGCCGCCGATGCCGATGGAGCCGGCGATGGCGGCGATCAGCAGCAAGATCAGGATGGGTGACAGGGCCAGTGCCGCTTCTTTGGCGGATGCCAGGAGCTGGATGCTCATATGGCGGGTGTCGAAGATGGCGGAGCGTTCCAGTACGAAGCTGTCGCGCATGATGCCTTCCAGGGAAGCGCCCAGGCTGCTGCCAAACATCAGCAGGCCGCCGGCGCCGGCCATCAGCACGGCCATGGTGGCCAGCTCTTTGGAACGGGCGGTCTGGCCGTCCTCCTTGGCTTTTTCGAGCCTTCGGGGGGTGGCTTCTTCCGTTTTTTCCTGACTGTTGTCGTTTTCTTCAGCCATGCCTGTTGATCTTTAGTTTTGGAGTGTCGGTCGGTGGGGCAAGCTTTCCAAAACACGCTGTGAATACGTCCATGTACGCTTGGGCTCCGCCATCCATGGCTCCGCACAGTTTTGGAAAGCTTGCCCCACCGCCCTCTGCAAACTCCGGAGTTGGAGTCCGCATCGCTGCAATAGTGGCCCTCAAGGCTGCCCTTGCAGGTTTCTCATAAACTCGAAGGTTTCCCTCGTGTACTGCTCAAAGTGCGGCAGAAAATTGGCGTGCAGCACCCATATGGAGAACAGTCCAAAAATCAGGCCAATTGGAAAACCCAGGGCGAAAATATTCATTTGGGGCGCGGCGCGGGTCATCACGCCGAAGGCAATGCTGACAATCAGTACGGCGGAGACGGCCGGTAGTGCCAGCAGCATGGCGGAGACAAACATCCAGCTGATGCGATGGGCCAGCTCCCAGACCCCGACCTGGCCCAGGCCTTCAAAGCCGACGGGCAGTGTCCGGAAGCTTTCGATGAAGACTTCGAACATCACCAGGTGACCGTTCATGGCGAGGAACAGCAGGGTGATGGTAATGGTGTAGATCTGTGACAGCACCGGGACGTTGACGCCGTTGGCCGGGTCGACCATGGAGGCGAAGCCGAGGCCCATTTGCATGGCGATCATCTGGCCGGCGATGACGAAGAGTTGCCACAGCGCGGTCATGGCGAATCCCAGGCCGACGCCGATGAGGATCTGCTGCAGGGTGATGACCACCGCGTCGGCGCTGAACGCTTCCACCTGGGGCGCCGGCGGGAGCAGGGGCACGATGAGGACGGTGATAAGCAGGGCCAGGCCCAGGCGCGCTCTGGCCGGTACCAGCTGGGTGCCGAAGATGGGGATGACCATCAGGAAGCTGCCGATGCGGAACAGTGGCCAAAGGTGCTGGCCAACCCACTGGCCGATCAGGTCAGCACTGATTTCGGTGGGTATCATCAATCAGCCAATCAGGTAGGGAATGCTGGTTATCAAGCCTTCCGCGTGATCAAGCAGTTTGGTCAGCATCCACGGGCCGGCGGCGATGATGACGATCAGGGTGACCATCAGCCGCGGCAGGAAGCTGAGGGTCTGTTCGTTGATCTGGGTGGCGGCCTGGAAGGTGCTGACCACCAGACCGACCACCAGTCCGGGGCCGATGATGACGCCGGCCAGCAGCACGATCATCCACAGGGCTTCACGGACGATGTCTATGACGGTTTCCGGGGTCATACGCGGCTCCTATATCCCGTAACTGGCGGCCAGTGTACCCATGATCAGCGCCCAGCCGTCCACCAGCACGAAGAGCATGATCTTGAATGGCAGCGAGATGATGATCGGTGACAGCATCATCATACCCATGGCCATCAGCACGCTGGCCACGACCATGTCGATGATCAGGAAGGGAATAAACAGTATAAAGCCAATCTGGAAGGCGGTTTTCAGCTCGCTGGTGACGAACGCGGGCAGCAGTACCCAGAAGGACACGTCTTCCGGCGAGTCATACTGTTCGTCCGCAATGCGCATAAACAGTCCGAGGTCGCTTTCCCGGGTCTGGCCCAGCATGAATTCGCGGAACGGCATGCTGGCGCGTTCGACCGCTTCCAGGGAGGTAATTTCTTCCGACATGTAGGGTTGCAGGCCCACCCGGTTTGCTTCTTCCAGAACCGGCTTCATGATGAAGATACTGAGGAACAGGGCCAGCCCCAGAAGAATCTGGTTGGACGGTGTCGCCTGCAAACCCAGGGCCTGGCGCAGGATGGCGAAGACGACGATGATGCGGGTAAAGGATGTCATCATCATCAGCATGGCCGGCAGGAACGTCAGCGCGGTCATCAGCGCGACAATCTGCAGGGTTACCGAGTATTCTTCGACCCCCTGTTCTTCGCCGGGTGTCATGGTGAAGGCGGGAATGCCCGGAAGGTCCGCCAGCGCCGCCGGGCTCCAGCCAGCCAGCAGGAGCAGAGGGATCAGCGCCAGGCCGCGTTTCAGGTAAAGCGCAATCATCGGGTCAGCCTTCCTTCGATGACGGAGAGTTCCAGGACTTGCCAATCATGCCCTGCAACCGGCGGGCGAATTCACTGGAAGATCCCTGTCCCGGGGTCACGACCGGTTCCTCGAATACATGCAGTGTGCGAATGGCCGACGGGGTGATACCCACGAGTATCTGCTTGCCCCCTACCTCGATCAGGGCAATCCGTTCCCGGGCCCCCAGCGCCATGACCGACACCACTTTCATGGCCTGGTTGTTCATTCCGGTCATGCCGTTCATGCGGCGGATAATCCACGCACAGCCGTAGATAATAGCAATCACCGCCAGCAGCCCGCCCCCAAGGCTCAGCATGGTGACGAGGGTGTCCGGGGCACGGCCGCTTTCCTCCGTTGCCGGGGCCTCTTCCGCCAGTGCCAGCAATGGCGCCAGCGCCATCAGGACAACCGCGGCAGGACGACACCGGCGCAGGCTGACGATTCCGCTCATTCGCGCCATGTTACTTCTGCAACCGTTTGATGCGCTCGCCCGGGCTGATAACGTCGGTCAGGCGGATGCCGAATTTCTCGTTCACCATGACCACTTCGCCATGGGCAATCAGCGTGCCGTTGACCAGCACGTCCAGCGGCTCACCCGCCAGGCGATCCAGTTCAATGACCGAGCCCTGGTTCAGCTGCAGCAGGTTACGGATGGGAATCTGGGTATTGCCCACTTCCATGGAAATGGTGACCGGGATATCCATAATGACATCCAGATCCGGCGCCGGCCCCGAGCCCTGGGTAACCTCGGCGGATTCCTGGAACTCTTCCATTGGCGCGGTGCGGACATTGTCACCGCTCGCCTCGTCGTCCCCGGAGCCTTCCGCTTCGGCCATGGCCGCCGCCCACTCGTCCTCGCGGGAATCGTCGCCATCACCGGACTCTTCCATGGCGGATTCCCATTCGGCCGCCAGTTTTTCGTCTTCGCTGAGCTCCTGCTCGTCTTTCTTGTTGTCGTCAGCCATTGCGTCCCACCTTCAGTTGTTTCTTGACCCTGGGCAGCGTTGCCCGCTCGTGAATTCTCAGCGCCAGTTTTCCGTCACGGGTTCCCATGGTGGCCTTGTAGATCGGAATGCCGTTGGCGGTCACCGTCAGAAACTCGGGCATTTCCACCGGAATGATGTCTCCTTCCTTCATGTTTGCTATGTCGCGCAGGGATATCCGCCGCCGACACACCATGGAATTGACGGGCACATTGACGTCCTTGATGTCTTCCTGCAGGGCGTTGACCCAGCGCTCATCAACGTCATCAATATCGCTTTGCACCCCGGCATCCAGCACATCCCGAATGGGCTCGATCATGGAGTACGGCAACGCCATATGCAGCTCACCGCCACCGCCGTCCAGCTCAATGTGGAAGGTGCTCACCACCACCACTTCGCTGGGGCTGACAATGTTCGCCATGGCCGGATTCACCTCGGAACTGAGGTATTCGAAATCCACTTTAAGAACGGCGTGCCAGGCTTCCCTCATGTCATGGAACACCTGGTCCAGCACCATCTGCACAATGCGGGTTTCCGTCGGCGTGAATTCCCGGCCCTCGATCTTGGCGTGGCGGCCCTCACCCCCGAAGAAGTTGTCCACCAGCTTGAAGACCAGTTTGGCGTCCAGTACGAACAGGGAAGTTCCGCGCAGGGGGCGGATCTTGCACAGGTTAAGACTGGTGGGCACATACAGGGTGTGAATGTACTCACCGAATTTCATGATCTGGACACCGCCGGTGGATACATCGGCGTTACGGCGCAGCAGATTGAACAGGCTGATCCGGGTATAGCGGGCAAAGCGCTCGTTGATCATTTCGAGGGTGGGCATTCGCCCACGGACAATCCGGTCCTGGCTGGCAAGGTCGTAGGACTTTATACCGGCTTCGTCGGTTTCCTCATAGGTATCGATATCCCCATCGTCCACACCGTGGAGAAGGGCATCGATTTCATCCTGTGACAGTAGGTCCTGCATACGTTTTCCTGCCCTGACAAGCCACCCGTTACCGGGGCCTATTGCACTACAAAATTCCTGAAAAGTACCTGCTTCAGAGGGGACTCCCCCTCGTTTTCCAGCACCTGGTTAATGGTCTGCAGCATGCTGTCAGCCAATGTCGACCTGCCTTCCGGCGTCTGCAGTTCCATGAAGTTACTGCTTCCCAGCAAGGTTACCAGCCGACTGCGAATCAGCGGCAGATGCAGCTCGGCGGCCGCAAGCGCCGGTTCGCCATCCGCCTCCAGGGAAAGAAAGACCTGGGCATAGCGCTGGCGGCCCCCTTCGGCCTGGACCGTCGTCACCAACGCCTTCTCGATATCGAGGTAGACACTGGGTTTGAAGGTGCTGACCTCGGCTTCCTCAGAGGACGCCTCGCCTCCCCCCATGCCCGGCAGCCCACCGCCGAGGAACCACAGGGTGCCCACCACGGACAGCCCCACGGCCAGGATAATCACCAGGGCCAACAGCATAATGAGCTTCAGTTTGCCCTTTTGGGCCGGTGGAGCCGCAGGTGTGTTGTTTTCAGCCATAACCTTCCAATCGCCAGAAATCCGTCATCCGGATGGTTTTTTGGGTATATACGGGGAATAAAGCAAAGGCCGGGCCAACAGACTCAACACCCCGATTCAGGACCGCAGTTTAGCGTTGTGGGAAGGGATCGGCAAAGGAGAATCAAGGCCGGGACCCAGGGGTCCCGGACAGTACATCAGGCGAAGATATCCACTTCGCCTTTCCAGGTGAGATCCAGGGCATTGACGTGTGCCTCGGCCTCTTCGGGAGACACGCCCGCCAGTTCATCACCGGCCCGGCCTTCGGCGTTGTCTGAATCACCATCGGCATCCTGCCCGTTGGCCTGCCGTTGGGGGGAATCGGCCACATCGAACTGCTCCAGCGACAACCCCTGCTCACTGAGCATATCCCGCAAGCGGTGGCTGTGAAGTTCCAGTTGATCCCGCACTGCCGGATTGGCCGCGTGTACCGTAATATTCGCCTGCTCCTGCTGGACCTGAACGCGGACTTCCATTGGCCCCATATCCGGCGGGGTCAGGTGAATTTCGGCAACGGACAGTTTGTTGGCGGTCAGCCAGGTCAGCTTCCCCACCATTTTGTCGCCCCATTCCGCATGCCCTACCGGCACATCAACCGAGGTGGCGTACCCTTTGAGGCCAGTGGCATCGGCCGGCAGCCTGGCGGCCGCATTGGCCAGTTGCTGACCAGGGACATCAGCCAGTGTCTGCAGCCGGCCAGCGGCCAACAGAGTGGTGTTGTCCTGAGTCCGACCGGCGTCCGGCGTCAGTGCGGTCAGGGCTTCCGTCAGCTGGAAGCCGGCGGACATGCCCTGCCCCGCACCCGCTGTCTCGCCCGGCTTGCCGCCAGGCATGCCCGGCAACCCGGCGATCATGCCGGCCAGCCCCTGCATCAGGGGTGCCTGGCCGGTCGCCTTGCCTGGTAACGGCGTTGCGGCTCCTGCCATGCCGGAGGTCCCCCGTGCAGGCTCCAGCATCGCTTGCAGGTTAGCAAAGGTCAGGGTTGCGAGTTCTTCCGGTATTTCCACATCTGCCGGTTTTTCCCCCAGACCATCAGCTGGCGCCACGGATTCCCCTGAGGCTGCTGCCTCTCGGACAGTACCGGAAGAACGGCTCTCTGCCCCGTCTTCGGTACGCTTACCGCGTGCGCCATCGGCCCGGGACCTGGCGTCCACCGGAGCTTCCTTTCGGTTGTCGGGGCTGTTGCGGGCATCCTCGCGACGTTCCGCCTGTTCACGCCGGTCCGCCTGTTTGCGGTCCATGCGCCGCTGTTCCGCCCGGGAAACAGAATCGAACTGGCTGTCGCCGGATTTTTCATGACCCGCCGGCGCTTTCTTGCTGCCGGTATCGGGTTGCCCCCCTGGGGCCTGGGTTTGTGGTAAAACCATCTGGGACATGGCAACCTCTTGCCGCTTTTCAGGGTTGGAGTTCAGGAAATCCTCGTTACCCGGTACTCAGCAAAAGCAATGCCATCCTTGAACGGCGTCGATAATCAGCCGACGAGAAAGCCCTCCAGCATGTCCCGCACCTGACGGAATTCCGAATCAATCGCCTCCATGAGCGATGTAACCTCGTTAAAGCGTTGCTCCCGCCCGGCATCCTCTACCTCCAGGCACAGGGCGCCCAGACGGGGCGCACCAATATTAACGCAACTGCCTTTAAAGCTATGGGCGGTTTTGACGAGTGCATCGGCATCACCAGCGTCAAGCGCCTGGCGTATGGATGCGATACGATCAATGGAATCGTTAATGTAGGTACGGATCAATACGTCAAATTCGTCCTCCATAACATCCTGAAGCTCCGCCAGTGCTTCCTCGTCAAGATGCGGCTTGTCGTTCATGACGAACCCCCGGATTGAGTGATGGCCGCGCCTTTTCGGTCTCCGGCCTCTGCAAAATGCCAATCATATACGATTTCAACGTGATTGCCCCGCTCCCTGAACGTCAGTGAGTCCGCCAGCCGATGCAACAACATCAGCCCACGACCGGCGTAACCAGACGCTTCATCACAGGTATTGGTGTGACTCTGGTAGTCGAATCCATGACCGCTATCCTCACAGACCACGATCAGACGTCCTCCCGAATCCGTCATTGAATGGGTTAATCGGAACTTGATGTAATGCTCCCTGACGTTACTCAGTCGGCGTTCCCGCTCGGCGTAGTAATGGCCGAACCCATCGGCGGTTTTCTTCCATTCCGACGGCAGTCTGAGAATGCCGTGCTCCAGGGCGTTGGTGTACAACTCCGACAGCAGGGTGTAAACCTCGCCACTCCGGCGTCTCAGCTCGGGCACCTCCATGCAGATATGCAGCAACAGTGGCAACGGACTGAACTGGCCGAGGGTCCTGTCCCTGACTTCGTAGACACAGTGCCATTCTGCCGGCCCCTCGAGCGCTGACAGCGGGATTTCTTCCGACATGGCTTCAAAGTCTTCGCCTTCGGCCATATCCAGGGTCACCAGGGTCAAGTCATCCTGATCAAGCTGGCCACCGGAAAATGCCCTCACCTGCTCAATCACCGCATCAAAAGGATGGAGACCGTCAACGACTCCATCCAGTGCGCGGATCACCCGACGGTCACCGAACATGTCCCCATCGGAACCCTCAGTCTCCAGCACTCCGTCAGTCATGAACATCAGGGTGTCCCCGGGACGGGTCTGGATGATGGTCATTGAGGCATCAAAACTATTCGCATCCAACACCCCCAAGGGCAGCTGGGACGATGGCAGCGCCCTGCGGCTACCATCCTGACGGACCAACCAGCCATCGGGCAACCCGCCGTTCCACACCTGCACCTGGTTAAGGGAGGAATCCGCCTGGATCATCACGGCACAACAGAACATGCCCCCCGGTAAAATACGCTTGAGTTTCTGGTTGATCTCCCGCAGCACATCGCTGCCACTGAACCCCTTGGCCGTCATGCCATAGAAAATCTCGGCCACCGGCATGGCCCCGACCGCCGCCGGTAATCCATGTCCGGTAAAATCACCGATCAGTATCTGCAGGCCGCCAGCGGGACGCGGGCAGGCAAACAGAATGTCGCCATTGAATATAGACATCGGAGAGGCGTGGAAACGAATGCTGTCAGCGTCCAGACAACCGGTGTGGGCAATGTTGTCGAAGACCCGTTTGGCGACGTGCTGCTCCTCCGTCAGCTTGCGGTTGCGTTCGTGGATCAGATCCCGCTGGTGACTGAGGGTCTGGTGCATCAGGCGCATACGGTTGAAGGCGTTGATCTTGGCTTCAATGATCACCCGGTTGTAGGGCTTGGTCAGGAAATCATCACCACCGGCTTCCAGGCAACGGGCCAGCGCATCGGCATCGGAAAGGGAGGTCAGAAAGATCAGGGGGACAAGCCGCTCCCCCGCCAGGGCCTTGATATTCTTTGCCGCTTCCAGGCCGTCCATTTGCGGCATCATGGCATCCAGGAAAACAAGCTGGGGAGACGCGTGGCGAAACAGCTCAACGGCCTCGACACCGTTGGTAGCGTCCAGAACGTCATGGCCAAGGCGGCGTAACAGGGCCTTGAGGATCAGACGATCGCTGTCACTATCATCAGCGATCAGGATCAGCAGGGAGTGATTGCCGGTTTGTGCGTCATCCACATCGGACCTCCCGAAGGGTTTACCCTGCCGCTGTCAGCGGATAGCAAACAACTGCTCGAAGTTGGAAATGGCCAGGATTCGACGAACATCGCTGTTACAGTTTTCAATACTGATGGCGGCGCTGTCGCCACCGGCGTAATCACGAAGCAGCAACAGCATCCCGAGGGCCGAGCTGTCCAGATAGGTGGTCTCGGACAGGTCCACCACGTACCCCCTGATATGCTGATCGCCATGTTCATAGGCATCACGGAAGGCCTGATGAGTGCTGAAATCAAACCGGCCGTCAATCTTTATGATCAGCGTCTGACCATCCTCGCTGCGGCGCGTGTGAATAGGCATTCCTGATCCTCCGCGGGAATTTTCCGAAAAGATATTGTACAGATAAGGATAGCGTAGTCGGGCCGATTTGCACCCACGACACCGGCACAAAACCGTGGAATTATCTCCGTCGCCGGGCAAAGGCGCGCCCGGCCGCTTCATCCGCAAGCTTTTGTTCTTTCAGGTCTTGCTCGCGGTGTTCCTGCCGCCGGCAGGTCTCTATGTATTTTTCCATGCCGCGACGTCGTTCCCAGGCTTCCTGCCATTGCCGCCGGGATTCATCCAGGCGTTCCGCAAGTATGTCCAGCTGCTTTTGTTGCTGCCTGAGCACCTGATCCAGCTGGGCGATAAATGCCTGCCAGGCCTGGAGACGGGTCACTGGCACCACTCCCTGCTGGTTCTGGCGGATCTGGTCCCGGTATTCCTGCTGGTAGCGGTTCAGGTTGTCGATCTGCTCCTGCTGAGCCTCATAGCGGTTTCGCGCTTCACCCATCCTTTCCAGCGCTTCCTGCTCTTTGCGTTCTTCCAGGTTCAACACCACCGCCAGACGCCGGGACCGGAGCATCATTCAGCCCCTCTCGCCGGTGCCGGGGCGCCGGATTTCCGGCGTTCCGGTGAGCGACGTTCAGGAACCACCGCCAACAACTGGTCAATGCTGTCCTGCAGCGGGGCGCTCTCATTCAGCCCCTGCTTCAGGAACTGGGTCATGTTGGCTATATGGGTAATGGCAAAATCGGTTTCGGAATCGGAGCCCTTGACGTAAGCCCCGACACTGATCAAATCCCTGGCCTGCTGGTAACGGGAATACACCTGCTTGAAACGCTGAGCCCGGGTGAAGTGCTCTTCCCCGGTCACCTGGGGCATGACCCGGCTGATGGAAGCTTCCACGTCAATCGCCGGATAATGACCTTCCTCCGCCAACCGACGGGACAACACGATGTGGCCATCCAGAATGGCCCTGGCGGCATCGGCAATGGGATCCTGCTGATCGTCCCCTTCGGTCAGCACGGTGTAGAATGCGGTAATAGAGCCACCGCCCTGGCGTCCGTTACCGGTCCGTTCCACCAGTTGCGGCAGCTTGGCAAAGACCGATGGCGGGTAGCCCTTGGTGGCCGGGGGCTCGCCCACTGCCAGCGCAATTTCACGCTGGGCCTGGGCATAGCGAGTCAGGGAGTCCATCAGCAGCAGTACCCGCTTACCCTTGTCGCGGTAATATTCGGCGATTCGCGTAGTCAGCATGGCAGCGCGCAGCCGCATCAGGGGGGAATCATCCGCGGGAGCGGCCACAACCACGGAACGGGCCAGGCCTTCGTCGCCCAGAATATCCTCGATGAATTCCTTGACCTCGCGCCCCCGCTCGCCAATCAGGCCAACCACGATGATATCCGCATCGGTAAAGCGGGTCATCATGCCCAGCAACATACTCTTGCCCACGCCGCTGCCGGCAAACAGACCAAGGCGCTGCCCCTGGCCAACGGTCATCAGGGAGTTGATGGCGCGGATGCCCACATCCATGGATTCGCGCACCGGCGCCCGGTCCAGCGGGTTAATAATATCGCCGTTGAGGGACACTCTGGACTCCACCTGCAGTGGTCCCTTGCCATCCAGCGGTTCACCGCTGCCATCCACAACGCGGCCCAGCATCTGGGGACCAACCGGCACGCGGCTGGCCGCCGACAAGGGCACTACCCTGGCGCCAGGGCGCAGACCTTCAATGGCGGTCAATGGCATCAGGTACACCCGGTCATCCTCAAAACCGACCACTTCGGCTTCCACGCTGCCGCTTCCCTGCCCCTGGATCACGCAACGGTCGCCCACCACCATGGGGCAGCCCACGCATTCCAGGGTCAGCCCCACCATGCGGGTCAGGCGTCCGGACAGTTCCGGGGTCGATTCGCGGTCAACAAATCCCTGAAGTCGCTTCAGACGGTCAGCCAGGTTCCCGGTCATCGTCCTCGCTCCCGTTGCCGTCGTCACTGTCGGAGTCCAGCACGTCCCGGTGGAAGTCAGTCAGGTCACCCATCATGGTATCCAGCTCTTCGCTTTCGCCAGCCTCTTCGTTACCGAGCTGCTGTTCCAGCATGCCCTGAACCGCTTTCTGGAAACGCTTCTCCACCGTGAAGTCCACCAGGCTGTGGCGGGTTTCGACCTTGCAGCCACCGCGCAGGATGCGGTCATCCTCCACTACCGAATTGGTCGCCTCAAAACGCTCCGCCACCTGCCTGACCCAGTCCGCGTCCTCCGGATTAACCAGAATACGCACGTTGTCAGTGGTGGACGGCAGCGAGGTCATGGCCTGGCGGACCACCTGCCGGATCTGGGAAGAATCAATGGACAGTTCGCGGTAAACCACGGTGCGAGCGAGAATGGTGGTCAGGTTGACCAGGGCAGTCTCCAGTTCGTCCTCGTGACGACGGATCGGAATCAGCAGTTCTCCCAGCAAATGTTCAAGCCGGTCAATGCGGGATTCCATTTCCTTGCGGGTTTCTTCCAGACCCTGTTCCGCGCCCTGCTCCCGGCCCTCCGCAAAGCCGGCATCGTAACCGTCCTTGTGGCCCTGCTCCTGGCCTTTGTTGAAGCCGGCCTGGTAGCCGGCATCGCGACCTTCAGCGTGGCCATCTTCCCGGGCAGCCTGGCGGATTTCCTCGATGTCCGCCGCCGTCAACGGTTTGACATCCCGTTCCTCTTCCCGGGCAACTTCGTTTCCCCGGGCATCAAGCAGGGGCAACTCCCAGCGCTCGTAGGCCGTCAGTTGCTCCTTGGGAATCCGGTTGAGGCTCTTGTCGGAATCTTTCATCACATCATTTCTTCGCCGGCTCCGCCCAAGGTGATCTCACCGGCTTCGGCCATACGGCGGGCAATGGTAATGATGTCTTTCTGGGCAGCCTCGACCTCACTGACGCGAACCGGCCCCTTGGCTTCCAGATCATCCTGCAGCAGTTCGGCCGCACGCTTGGACATGTTCTTGAAGATCTTGTCCTGCACCCCGTCATCGGCGCCTTTCAGCGCAACAACCAATACCTCGGATGACACTTCACGCAGCAACGCCTGGATACCCCGGTCATCGATGTCCTTGAGGTTATCGAAGACAAACATCAGGTCCTCGATGGTGGAGGCCAGGTCCGGGTCCATATCCTTGATGGAATCCATCAGGTTGCCTTCAACACTGCGGTCCATGAAGTTCATGATATCGGCTGCGCGCTTGACGCCGCCAATACGGCTGGTCTGGGCAGCGGAACCACCGGAGAACTGCTTTTCGAGGATATTGTTCAGTTCCTGCAGGGCCTGGGGCTGGATGCTTTCCAGCGAGGCCACCCGCATCATCACGTCTAGCCGCACCTTGTCATCCAGTGTACGGAGAATTTCAGCGGCCTGGTCCGGGTCCAGATAGGAAATCACGATGGCCTGAATCTGCGGGTGCTCGTAACGGATGATATCGCCAACTGCCCTGGGCTCCATCCATTTCAGGGTATCCAGACCCGTGGTATTGCCACCGATCAGGATACGGTCAATCAAGCTCGATGCTTTATCGTCTCCCAATGCCTGGGTCAGCATGGTCCGGATGTAGTCATCGTTGCCAACGCCGAGGCCGGTCTGGCCACCCACCGCATCGACAAACTGATTCAGCACAAAGGTCACGTCGTCCTTGCTGACGTCCTTCATCTGCGCCATGGCCACACCAACACGCTGAACCTCCTTGGGGCCCATGTGTTTCAGAACTTCCGCGGCGTCTGCCTCACCCAGTGACATCAGCAGAATAGCGGCCTGTTCAACACGGGGAATCTTGCGCTGCGGCTTCTGGGGCGCTTGCTGGGCGCCCTCCACCGGACGGTTGGTTTCTTCAGTCATCGACATTCACCCACTGGCGCATCACCTGGGCAACCCTCGCCGGGTCTTCTGCGATCAGGCCTTTCAGTGCATTTAACTGCCTATCATAGCTGTCTGTGGCGCCCGGCAAAAGCAGCTCATCCTGGGACGACATGGCCTGGCGCAACTCATCGCCACCTTCAATGCCGTCAAGACCGCCACCATAATCACCGCCGGCATCGCCCCCACGCTCATTCCTACCGGCGCCGGAAAGGCTCTTGAGCGTCGGGCGCAGCAGCCCGAGTACCAACACCAGGATGACCAGACCGGCCAGTACCTGTTTCATCAGATCCCAGAACCAGGGCTGTTCCCAGAAACCCGGCGCCTCGAACTGTACTTCCTCCTCGGCGGCGAAGGCGGTGTTCATCACTGTGACACTGTCACCCCGTGCGGCGGAGTAGCCCACGGCGTCGCGTACCAGCATGTTCAGCCGCTGCAGTTCCTGCTCCGGCCAGGGTTCGTAGCTGACCTCACCGGTTTGCGGATCAACCACTTTCATATCATCCACCGCCAGGGCAACGGTTACCCGCTCCACCCGGCCCAGTTCCTGGCGGATATAGCTGACGGTGCGGTCCATCTCGTAATTGCGGGTGGACTCGCGCCGTACGTTTACCGGCTGTGGCGCGGGCTCGCCGTCTTCACCTTCTCCGGCCTGCCCGGCCTGCTCCGGCACCTGGGCCTCGCCCGGGGGCTGGTTGGCCAACGCACCCGGCACGCCACCGGCCCCGCCACTGGTGCGCTGCTCGCTCATTTCCCGTTCGCTTCTAACCGCCTGTTGTTCCGGGTTGAATAACTCTTCCGCCTGCTCCACGGAGGAGAAGTCCAGATCTGCGGAGACTTCCGCCCGGAAACGACCATCACCCACAATCGGCCCCACCAGCGAGGCCACACGACGGGTCAGACGCTCTTCAATGCGGGTTGTGTAGTCAAACTGGTCCTTGATCTGACGACTGTCGCCGTCTGCTTCACGACCGGTCAGCAGGTTGCCGTTCTGGTCGACGACGGTGACGTTGTCCTTGCTCATTTCGGGAATACTGCCCGCCACCAGGTTGACGATGGCGGCGATATGCTCTTTTTCCGGCTTACGGCCGGCAAACACATCAAGGAATACCGAAGCCGTCGGGGTGCGGGCGTCGCGGACAAACACCGAGCGCTCCGGAATCGCCAGATGAACCCGGGCGGACCGGACTCCGCGCATGGCTGCGATGGTGCGGGCCAGTTCGCCTTCCAGGCCGCGACGGAAGCTGACAGTTTCCATAAACTGCGAGGTGCCCAGGCCACGGTCCTGATCGAGCAACTCATACCCCATGGTCTGCTCGTCGGTCACGCCCTCGGCCGCCAGTTTCAGGCGGGCGTTGTAGACTTCATCGGAAGGTACCAGCAGGGCGCCGGTGCGGGGATCCATACGGTAGGTAATGCCACTCTGATCGAGAATGGACGTCACGTCCTGGGGATTGTAACCGGACATATCGCCGACCACCGGCTGGTAGTTCGGCTCCTGGGCCCAGAGCACGACGGCAACGCCGAGGGCGACACTCGCGGCCAGCCCCACCATCAGGCCAATCTGTCGCAGCAGATTCAGGCGATTGAAACCGAACAGCAGATCGCTGCGGCCTTCGCTGTTATCGATATCCGAAGCCGCCGGTACGTTGGCGCTGGAGGTTTCTGCAGGTACGCTGGCCATGGCTCTGCTCCGCTATTACACCGGCATGTTCATGATATCTTCGTAAGCCTTCACTACCCGGTTACGAACCTGGGTCAGCGCTTCGAAGGAAACCGAGGCTTTCTCGGAGGCGATCATCACACGGCTAATGTCCACGTTGGGATCACCCATGTCGTAGGCTGTCTTGAGGTCGTTCGAGGTTTGCTGCAGCTCATTCACGCTGCCCACAGCCTGACTGAGCATATCGCTGAAACTTGAGGTTTCCCGGCCCTGCTCAACACGCTGGGGGCCATCAATTCTACCGCGAACGTCATTGTCCTGCTCAACACGCTGGTTCTGCATCATCTGCGAACGCATGTTGCGGATTTCCGACAGCACATTGTTGATATCTGCACGTTCGACCATTATTCACTCCCCGGTATTGCCTGCTTCAGCAACGCCCCATTGAACTCTGATTCTGTTATCTCGTTTAAAGCAAACGGCAGGCCAATAACATTTATTTCATATTTTTCATTAAATTACAGACACACATTGATATAAAAGCCAGAAAGGCGACGGGGATTTGACAGAAAAAAGGGCACCGCGAGGTGCCCTGAGGAAGGAGTGGAGACAATCCGGATCAGGCCATGGCCAGTTCCGAGTCCAGATCGATGCCTGCATCACGCATCTGGGCCAGCTTGTAACGAAGGGTCCGGGGGCTGATACCCAGTTGCTCAGCCGCCCGATTACGGCGACCGCGCTCTTTTTTCAGCGTGTCGATGATGATACGGAACTCTCGCTGGCGCAGATCATCCCCAAGCGCAATCTGGCTGCTTTCTTCCATGGCAGCGAGCGGTGAAGCGGCATTACTGGCAGCCATGACGTCCTGCTCCGCTGGCGCGGATACCGACTCCGAAGCCTGAGCCATCACCGGCGCACTGCCATCCACGCGACCGTTGATCCCCAGTTCGAGGCACAGGTCATTGGCATGAATCACGTTGCCCTGATGCAGCACCAGCGCCCTCTGGATAGCATTATCCAGCTCTCGCACGTTCCCCGGCCAGGGGTGGCTGACCAACGCCTGACGGGCATCGCCGGCAAAGCTGACGCCGGTGAGCTTCATCTTGCGGCAGTGCTTTTTCAACAACGCCGTGGCCAGTGGCATGATATCCAGGGAGCGATCCCGCAGCGGTTGCCAGTGCATCGGAAACACCGTCAGCCGGTAGTAAAGGTCTTCCCGGAACTTGCCCTCGCGGACGTACTCCCCCAGGTCACGATTGGTGGTGGCAACCACCCGCACATCCAGGGTAATGGTCTTGCGACCGCCGACCCGCTCAACTTCCCGCTCCTGCAGCACCCGCAGCAACTTGGACTGAAGCCCCAGGTCCATTTCAGAAATCTCATCTAGCAGGATGGTGCCACCATTGGCCTGCTCGAATTTACCGGGCGACGAAGCAACCGCGCCGGTGAATGCACCTTTTTCGTGGCCAAACAGGATGGCCTCAAGCATGTTTTCGGGGATGGCTGCACAGTTAATCGCTACAAACGGCTGGTCGGCGCGCGGCGATTGCTGATGGATGTAGCGGGCCAGCACCTCTTTACCGGTACCGCTCTCGCCGGAAATCATGACGGTGGAATCACTGGCAGCCACTTTCGCCGCCAACTGGAACATGCGTTTGCTGATCGGGTCCTCGGCCACCGGCTCGTCCCCTCCGGCTTTCTCCCGGGGACCGCCCACCACTTTGGTGACCGCTTCGACCAGGACCTGGGGCTCAAAGGGTTTCACCAGGTAATCAATAGCGCCGGACTGCATCGCGGACACGGCATGGCTGATCTGGCCGTATGCGGTGATCAGCATCATCGGCAGCCCGGGATACAACCGCTGCACTTCCCCCAGAAGATCGTGGCCGGACATGCCGGGCATGTTGACGTCACTGACCACCATATCCACCGGAGACTCCGCCAGCCTCGCCAGCGCTTCTTCGGCGTTGGCAGCTTCACGCACCCGGAATTTTGCCAGCTCCAGGGTTGTGACCAGCGCTTCCCGCAAGTCATGGTCGTCCTCAACGATCAGAATCTGGGCCTTGGCCATGGTTGCCTCCAATGATTGTTCTTTATTAACCAACGAGCGGCAGGGTCAGGGTCGCCACGGCGCCACTCTTTCCCTTCTCCTGCTCCGGAGATTCAATGGAAAACCGCCCCTGGTGCGCTTTTACCACCGCCTGGACAACGGCCAGCCCGAGGCCGGTACCGTGAGACTTGGTGGTGTAGAACGCTTCCATCAGCTGTCCGGCCTGGCCGGCTTCAAACCCCGGACCGTTGTCCGCAACACGAATCATCAATTCGCCGTTCACAGGCACCAGCTGAACCACCACCCGGGTTGCACCGGCTTCCACGCTGTTGTTCACCAGATTGGTACAGGCGCCGACCAGGGCATCGCGATTACACATAACCCGGCAGTCGTCGACCTGACTGTCCAGATGAACGTTTACGCCGGCCGCCAGTTTCAATCCATCCAGTGCGGACCCCAGGGCACTGACCAGCGTCTCAGCAGACAGTTCTTCTGCCAGCCGGGTTTCCCCACGGGCAAAGATCAGCATGTCGCGCACCTGCTGTTCCAGATGTGTCAGCCGTGACATCAACCGGGACGCGCAGCGCTGGCGCATCTCTTCGTCGAGGTCTTCCTGGCTGAGATGGCCACCATAGAGAATGGCGGCGGATAATGGCGTGCGGATCTGGTGCGCGAGGGAGGCCACCATTTTACCCATGGCCGACAGCCGCTGGGCGTGAGCAAGCTGTGATTGCAGGTGACGGGTTTCTGTCAGGTCGGTCAGCAGTATCAGCTGACCCGGCTGGTTTTCCATGGTCCGGATTTCGATACTGACCCGCCGGCCGTCTTTCAGGGACACTTCGTGACCATCGTCCCGGCGCGGCGCGAAACAGCGGCGGATCACATCCACCCAGCGTTCACCATCCAAGGGCTCTCCCAACAGACTGATTGCCGCTGGGTTGGTCTGGGTTACCACACCTTGGCTGTCCAGCACGACAACGCCGGCAGGCAGCGCAGTCAACAGCGTCGACAGACGGTCTGCGAGCTCTTCCTTCTCTTCCAACTCCTGTTGGCGCTGCAGTGATTCTGCGGTCAGCTCTCCGGACAGCTGGTTCACCCGGGATTCCAGCGTGCGGTAGGAGTCGGTAATCTGTCGCGACATCTGGTTAAACAGTTCGAGGGCCGAACCCACAGCCTCGTCGTCCTGTTCCGGAAACAGGGCGGTAACCTTGTCGTTAACATCCGCCGCGGCGTTGGTCTGCGACTGCTTCGCGGAAGACTGAACAACAAACTGTAGCTGACTCATAAACT
The DNA here is from genome assembly GCF_045449855.1 of Marinobacter alkalisoli. NCBI lineage: Bacteria > Pseudomonadati > Pseudomonadota > Gammaproteobacteria > Pseudomonadales > Marinobacteraceae > Marinobacter > Marinobacter alkalisoli. The sequence goes on from NZ_JBJJLC010000036.1 coordinate 18,561, forward strand.
CGTCCCCTGACTCACCCGAACACCGGGTCAAACTCTACGGATGATTTCTTTTCGGGGGACTTAAGCCAGCATCATGCCAACTTAAATTTTTTCTTATATTTCAGCAGGAAAGGAAAATCACCAGCCTGGAAACGACGATTTTACGTCAGCCAGAAACGACTACGGCGCCGTGGGTTACAAACCTTTGACGCCGTTGTATTCGCTTACTCTGTGGCGATGACTCGCATTCGGGAGTGGAGGGCCAGGGGGGAGGTCTTTTTTGAAACCGCCTCACAACTCGCTGCGCTCAGACAAGAGGCGCTTTCAAAAAAGACCTCCCCCCTACCCCTCACCGGAATTCAGATGGGCCTGCCATTCTAAATATCATACTCGCGGAGGGTCTGCACTTGGTACGAGCCGTGGTGGTGGGGTGTGTTCTGAAAAAGCGCCGCTTGTCTGA
>NZ_JBJJLC010000037.1:0-197078 GCF_045449855.1 Marinobacter alkalisoli
CCGCGGCCCCCTCCAAAAGCGGCCACCCCCAAACTTCAGGAGTCCTCGGACTCCCCCTCCCGAAGCCCATACTTGCGAACCTTCTCCACCAGGGTCGTCCGCCGAATCCGCAGCTTCTCTGCAGCACGGGCAACCACACCACTGGCCTCATCCAGCGCCTGCTGAATCAGCTGCTTTTCAAGGTTCGACAGGTAGTCCTTCAGGTCGATGCCATTGACCGGCAGCAAGGCCGGCGCATCCAGGCCCACCAATCCCGGAATACCGGACGGCATGCCGGAATCCTCGATGGGGCGGTTCTCGTCATAGTCATCCACGTAGCGGAACTTTTTGGGCAGCTCCTGAACGCCGATGACGCCATAGGGGTGCATGATCGCCAGGCGCTCCACCAGGTTGGCCAGCTCCCGCACGTTGCCCGGCCAGTCGTGTCGGCACAGGCTCATGATGGCGGCGGAGTTCAGTCGCAACGAGCCGCGTTTTTCCTTTTCCATCCGTGAGATCAGTTCGTTGATCAGCAACGGTATGTCTTCGACGCGCTCCCGCAAAGATGGCATCTCGATGGGGAAGACATTCAGCCGGTAATAGAGATCTTCGCGGAAGTCTCCGGTTTCGATCATGTCTTCGAGATTCTTGTGGGTGGCCGCAATCACCCTGACGTCGGCAGACAGGGTGCGGTTGCTGCCAACGCGCTCAAACGTGCGCTCCTGCAGGACCCGCAGGATTTTTACCTGCATGTTCAGGGGCATGTCGCCGATTTCGTCCAGGAACAGGGTGCCCCCTTCGGCCATTTCAAACCGCCCTACCCGTGCCGTGATTGCGCCGGTGAATGCGCCTTTTTCGTGACCGAACAGTTCACTTTCCAGCAATTCGGCGGGTATAGCACCGCAATTCACCGGGACGAATGGCTTTTCACGGCGACTGGAGTGGTAATGCAGGTTTCGTGCAACCACTTCCTTGCCGGTGCCGGACTCGCCGGTGATCAATACGCTGACTTCCTTATCGGCCACCTGCTGCATCAGCTCGCGTACTGACTGAATGGTACGACTGGTGCCAACGAGGCTACGGAACAGTTGCAGGCCGCGCTGCTGGCCGCGCTTCTGGGAGCGGGTGAACTGGTCGTGGTAGATCTGGGCGCGGTAGAGCGAGTCCACGAATTTGGTGTACGTAAGAGGCCATGACATCCGGGTGATGACACGCCCGCGATCATCTTCGGATACGCCTTTCAGCGGCGGATCGCCTACCATCAGGAGGGGCACACCCTGAAGCTTGCTGCACAGATCAGACACGGTTTCACTGATCTCCCGATCCTCGCCATTCAGGATGACCACGCTGATGGAAGCCAGTGCCTCGGTGTCCCCGCTGGCCGTCAGTGCAAGAGCTTCTTCGCCTGCAACTATCTGCTCTTCGCCAATAAACTCCAGAATGGTGACAATATCGTGGCGGCGGGATTCGTCCTCGCTCAGCACCAGCACTTTGTTATTTTTGGACATCCACATGAATCTCTTGGAAGGATTTGTGCGGTATTTAAGACCTTAAGAGCCCGAGAGTCAATTTTATGACGCTATTTGGAACGGTTTGTTGAAACGCTTTGGTACGCGCGGGCTGCATTCTTGTTACGGTTCACTCCTTTCAGGGCCTGTTCCGCCTCCTGACGAGCTTCCGCTGCCCCCGCGCTGGCGGCATCACAGAAGGTCTGGAGGCGCTCCAGCCGCTCCCTGACCGGCTCCACCGGAACCTCACCCGCTTCCAGTTGCGCCATCACAGGCTCAACCGTGGCCTTTACCTGGCTGTTGAGCTCTGCCAGTCGATCCCAGTCCTTATCGGCCAGTGCGTCGGCAAGCGCCTCGATCAGTTGGTCCATGACCTTGAGATGGTGCGGGGTTTCTGTCATTCATGACTCTCCTGTGATTGCCAGAGCGGCCCCGACTGCGGGCGGAAGATACCCTCCCGCCCGGCCCCTCATTACCGGCGTGCAGCCCGGCGGGCGGCAGAGGCGGTGAACTGGTTGCCACGGAACCCCGGGTTGAAGTCGTACGCGGGGAAGCCGTCATCCAGGCCGTCAATGTAGTAGCGTTTGGCTTTAAGATCGTACGTCATCTCCATGGTAGTCCAGAACGCCGGCTCACTGTAATAACTGATATTGTGAGCTTCGGAAACGCGCCACAGATTACCCTCGGCATCGTACTCCTCGGACGCCAGGATCTGCCAGCTGTCTTCATCCACATAAAAGACCCGGCGGGCGTATATATGGCTGATGCCCGTACGCAGGACGGCTTCCACCACCCACACCCGGTGCAGTTCGTAACGCGCCAGTTCCTGGTTGATATGGCCAGGGCGAATCACATCATCGGGACGCACCTCTCCATCGTGCAGCTTGTAGGCATTGTAGGGAACGAAGATTTCCCGCTTGCCCTTGAGCTGCCAGTTGTACTGATTGGGCGCACCGTTGTACATGTCCTTCTGGTCAACCGAGCGCAGGGAGGAGGAGTTCGGTAAGTCGGTTTCATAGGCCAGGTTCGGAGAGCGGCGCAGGCGGCGGGATCCGGCATCGTAGCGCCAGGCCAATCGGGGTGAGCGGATCTGGTCGAGGGTTTCGTGAACCAGCGTAATGGTTCCCGCCAGGTTGGACGGCGCGATGGTGTCGGTCTTCAGGTAGAAGATCTTGTTGTCGATGTCATCCAGATCCGCGCCGTTGCGACTGTAGGCGAAGAAGTAATCGTACTCGTTGACCACCTGATTGAACGAACCATTTACCTGGGGCGTTGCAGAGGCGCTACGGAACGAAATTTCCTCACCGCGATAACGCAGGATGTGGTTCCAGATCACCTCCAGGCCATTCTTCGGAATCGGGAATGGGCTCGTCATGTTGGTGTCCCTGACGCCATTACCGTTGTCCAGCAACTCGGCGGAGACGGCATTTTCACGGAACTTGTCATACACCTGGTCAGGGAAAGCGGCAGTACGGCGCGTCTGGTAGACCGGCATGAAAAAATCCGGACCATACTGCTCAAGCATACGGACATGGCCGTCGGTCAGCTTGTCACGGTAGAGGTCGAGATTACCCCGGGTAATCACAAACAACGGCTCGTCTTCCGGGAAGGGATTGACTTCGATGCTGCCGCGCTTCCAGCCAGCCGGCGGTTGCGACAACCCACCACTCCACTCCGGAATGCTGCCAGAAGCGTTCGCCTGTTTTTCGGCCCCCACCGGGGTCAGTTCACTGTCCAGTTTCCGCGCCTCGGACGCACTGACAGCCGCTGCCACCTGACCGCTTACAAACAGCGCCAATACGGCAACGCCTGTGACCAATTGCTTACGCATCCCTTACTTACCTCCGTCATACCGATGACACCCCGCAACACACTGCGAAGCGGTCCACCCTGGCAACACACCAAAATCGTGCAAATGTCGTTCAATGGGCGGCCTTTTTGCCAAATTCAAACGATCGTTTCAACTGAATGTTTGTGTTTTCTTGTTAAACCCATAGGTAGCAACAGGGGGAAGAAATCCATCGCTGAAAATGTTAGACTGTCAAATTAATCTGAAGCGCACTCTTGTCTCGCTTTTGCGCGCCCAACCCGTTTGGCAGGAAACCATGGCATCACAGTGGCATTCACTGGTATCGCAAAAACTGTTTATGGCCAGGACCTTGCTGCGCCAGGTGGATAGCGACGCGAACACCGCTGACTCGTATCGGGCATTGCAACGGGAAGCAGCGATCCAGGGAACCATTGAGCTGGCGTTGCGCGCCCGCAGTCTGTTGCTGGTTATGATCGCCCGCGTTTACCAGCAGAAAAACGAAGAGCCGGAATCTCTGGCAGCCCTGGCGTCACTGTTGGGAACCGAGTTGCCGGAAATCGCGGAACTGCTGGCATTGGCTCATCAGCCAGGAAGTTGGTGGAATCTTCTGGATCAACTGGATGCCGCTCAGGGCAAACCGCCGGCCACACGAAAAACGGTCAGCGCGGAGAACATCATTGCGGTTTCTGCGGAAACGGGGCCGGATCGGTCGTCACAAGCACTTAACACATTGCTTGACGCGCTCAAACAATTCGCTGATACCCTGGAAGACCGTCACAGCGAGTGGTAAATCGCATGGCACAGCAGGGTAGGAATCAACAGAAAGGTTATTTGAATGTCACCATCTTTTTTTGAAATCGTACAACTGAGCGATGGCGATTATGCCCTGCGTCGCATTGATGACGATGCCGCACCGCTGGTACGCATTTCTTTCTCTTCAGAAGCACGCGAAATGATGGAAGACCGCGACATGGCGGTAGCCAAAGCCATGATTGCTGCAGGCATCGAGGCGGTTGGCAACGTCACCCACGATATCGACTGGGAAGAGGATGAACTGGAAACCCAGGACGTCCAGCCCTCCTACACACTTCACTGACTTCACCCCGGCCAGCGCATCATCAGCGCTGGCGCAAGACGACTCCGTGACTGTTCCCTTGGGCGGACGCCTTTTGCAGCGTCTCCAGGGCTTCCCGGCTGAGCTTCCGGGTCCACATCACGACCGCGTGACAGGTACCGGCGCTGAGTGCACGCTCAGCCAGATCGCGCGCCGGGTAATCCGGCGTGGATCTCAACACCAGTAATTCACCGGCAACGATACCGTGCATCTTCTGCCATTTACTGACCAGGGCCTGGGGCGGGTCAATCCAGGCCAACCAGCGTTTTTCCTGGTTGAGCTGGGTCAGCATCGGCAACAATAGCTGAAAATTCTCAACCTGGCCTTCCGGCAGGATAATCTCGGTGACGTTGCCAGTGACCGGCGCAGACGCTGGGTCTGCTCGCCGGGCCCTGGCCGGTCCCGTGCGAACAACGGACGATTTCCCCGAATGCCTGGCAGACGCCTGGTAGCCACAGGCTGCCGGTGAATAGGCCAGATTCTGGTTAAAACTGAGTTGTTCCATGATACGCCTCGCCTTCAAGTTGACCGTTGCGGATCAGTGCATGTCCGAGCGACGGATAACACCAACACCAAGCCCTTCGATGAACAGTTCCTGTTCTGAGAGGTCCACCTCGATCGGATCAAACTCCTCGTTCTCAGCGATCAGGTACACCTTTGCACCGTCCTTGCGGAAACGCTTGACCGTCACTTCCTCGCCGACCCGGGCCACCACCACTTGTCCGTTATGCACGTCCTGGGTGCGATGAACCGCCAGCAGGTCGCCGTCAAGAATGCCAATGTCCTTCATGCTCATACCGCGAACCCGTAGCAGGTAATCCGCCGACGGGGAGAAGAAATCCGGCTGCAGGGTGCAGTGATCCTCTATATGTTCCTGGGCAAGGATCGGACTGCCCGCTGCGACCTGACCGATCACTGGCAGGCCTGGATCCTCCTCCGCTTCAGGCAGGCGGATACCCCGGCTTGCCCCCGGCACCATCTCGATGGCGCCCTTGCGGGCCAACGCCCTGAGATGCTCCTCTGCAGCATTGGCGGAACGAAAGCCGAGTTCCGCAGCAATTTCCGCGCGGGTAGGCGGATACCCGGTTTCGTCAACGTAACGCCGAATGATATCCAGTACCTGGGTTTGCCTTGCTGTCAGCTTCATGCGGTTGCCCCGTTATCCCTGTCTTTATATACAGTGATTTGACTATATACAGTGTTTTATCCAGTGTAAAGGTCAGTTCCTGTATTTTTTGTCAGCATGCGCCGGGATGCACCACATACGGTCTGTGATATGGTAAGGCCAACCCATTGAGGAGGCACAGGAATGAGCGACCAAAAGGCATGCAGGATGCCAGACATTCTCAGGACCGAATCCGGCGAAGAACGCCGTGTTGGCGTTGAAATCGAACTGTCGGGACTGAGTTACGAAACCCTGGTGCAACTAAGCGGAAAACTCCTGTCCGGGCAAGCCCGCCAAGCCTCCCGCTATGTGGCGGAACTGGACACCGATCTTGGCAAGTTCACTATCGAGCTGGATTCCGACCCCATCAAGGATCTGGACCTGCAGGATGAGAGGCTGCCGCAGTCCATGCGGGAGCTTGGCGGTCAGGCCATGGAGTTCATCGATGCTGCAGCGGAGAAGATCGTTCCGCTGGAGATTGTCAGCCCGCCGCTGCCTTTTACGTCACTTGAGCGGGTGGAAGTGCTGTGCGACGAACTCAGAAAGGCTGGCGCCCTTGGCAGCCGTGAGGCCCTTTACTATGCCTTCGGCCTCCAGCTTAACCCGGAACTTCCGGATCTCGGGGCGGACACCCTGGTGCGTTATCTCCAGGCATTCGCCATCCTGTATGACTGGCTCAAATCCAGACACCAGATTGACATCAGCCGCAAGTTCACCAGTTATATTGAACCCTGGAGCAGCACCTACACGGACATGCTGATTGCCGGTGACTACGCTCCGGATATCAAACAGCTGATGCGGGACTACCTGAAGTACAACCCTACCCGCAACAAGGCGCTGGATCTGCTGCCACTGTTCGCCCACCTGGATAAAACAGTGCTGGCGGAATTTGTCGAAGATGAGCGCATCAAGAGCCGGCCGACCCTGCACTACCGCTTGCCGGACTGTGATATCGACAATCCACGGTGGCACTTTTCCACTGTCTGGAATGACTGGGTGGTACTGGAGCAACTGGCCAATAACGCCGAGCACCTGGCGGAGCTGAGAGAAATGTTCCGGCAGAGCCGCAAACTGAGCCTTCGCAACCTCACCCTGAGCTGGCTTGATACCTGTGAGCAATGGCTGCGTAACAGGGACTATGTCTGACCCTATCCACGAAGCACCCGAACAGCCGGGACTGACCATCGGCATCAGTGGGCCCGCAAGGCGCAGCACTGCACACCGCCTGATCAGCCTGGCGCTGCGCTTGCACGGGGCGAAGATCCACTATATTCGCCCCGGCTCCAGGGTAGACGTTGCCCTGCTGGATGGACTGGTACTGTCGGGCGGCACTCACGTTCACCCGGAGCTTTATGGCCAGCAGCCGACCGTGACCGCCCGTTATGACCACCGGCGCGACCAGACCGATCACCGGCTGCTGGCAAGGGCGGAACAGCTCAACATCCCGGTACTTGGCATCTGTCGGGGCGCACAGTTCATCAACGTGTTCCACGGTGGCTCGCTGTGCCAGAACGTCACCCCGCTGCGGATACACACTCGTCACCGGCCACTGTTGCTACCCATGCAAACCGTGAGGCTGGTGAAGAACTCCCGGCTCGGCCGCCTGATGCATAGCCCGGTCATCGGCGCCAACCGGATTCACAGCCAGGCAATCAAACGCCTGGGGCGTAGCCTGAGAGTGGTTGCCCTGGACAATGACCATTTTGTGCAAGCCATCGAAAACACCGGCCACCAGTGGTTGATGGGCGTGCAATGGCACCCGGAATACCTGCTTTACCACGGCGGCCATCGCCGCATCTTCAGCCACTTTGTCCATGCTGCCCGGGCACGCAAGCTCGAGCGCCTGGAAGAAGAAACCGACGAAGCAACCTGACAACTGTAACCAGAACGGAGATCTGACCATGTTTTATGCACTTAAAAGGCATTTCGTAACCGGCCTGGCCGCTGCTCTGATTCCGCTGGCCGCACAGGCCGGGGAAGTGAGCCTGAGCGGCGAGGGTTCGGTAAAATACGCCCCCGACAGCGCCCGGCTCCAGTTCACGGCCAGTGCCGAGCACAACCTGCCTGCCAAGGCCTCGGACAAGGTCAATGAGTTGATGGGGCAGTGGCGTGACAGCATCGGTGAGTACCGGGACCAGCTCAACGATTACAGCGATGCCGACGTCAACCTGTATACCCGCACCCTGCCGGTCCAGGAGCGTGATCAGGAACCCCGGAAAATGGCCGTGGCCTCGCAAACCGTGAGCTTCACGATTGACGACCTGACGCTGCTCAACCCATTGCTGGAACAGGCCCAGAAACTGGGGCTGGACTACCACCTCGGCGCCGGGAACTTTTACCATTCCGACGAACAGGGACTCGAAAAAGAGGCCCTGGCACGAGCCATTGCCGATGCCAGATCCCGTTGTGAGTTTGTCGCCAGCCAGCTCGACCAGAGCTGCGGTGATGTGGTCAACATCAGCGTCAATGGCGGCCACCGGCCTGTGCCAATGATGATGGCGGAAGCCAAATCCCGTTCGGATGCAGTATCCAGTGTTGGAGACCGGGAACTCCAGGCCAGCGTCAGCGCCACCTTCGAGCTGGATTAAAAGTCCCGGGTGTAGAAGATATCCAGGGAAGCAGCCAGACCACTGGCTGCTTCCAGATAGAAGTAACGGCCCAGGTCATAGCGCAACGCCACCGTGGTAATGGGCTCGAAGATACCTACCCCATACCGCAGGCTCAGCTCATCGGTGATGTAACCGCTGGCAACAACGGATGCCTCGTCCCCCGTGCCTTCCGCTTCCAGCATCAGGTTGCGAATACCCAGTTCATCCCCGATGCCCTGGGTGACCTTGCTGGCCTGCGTCAGTCCCAGCGATATTGCCGCACGGCTCATTTGCCCTTCATCTCCCCGGCCCTGGGGCGGTCGTCCGAGGATGACGTAGGACAGGGCATCGCTCTGGGGCATCGACGGTTCGGAGAAGACCTCCGTTTCCGGTTCACTGACCGGCCCGCTGAGTCGAATCCCGGCAACCACGGTATCCACATGGCGCACCGCTTCGATATCCAGATAGGGTTGGGTGAGCGGCCCGACAAACACTATCCGCGCCCGGCGCAGCTCCAGTTCCTGGCCGTAGGCCTCGTATTGCCCATCCCTCAGCTGTAGCGATCCCCGGGTATCCATGTCATTGCCAATACGCAGCGTGCCCTCAAGGTCGCCGGTCACCCCGAACGCGGCGAAGGTGACCTGGTCCTCCCCCACCACCACGGTGACATCCATGTTGAGGGACCGAACGGCGGATTCTTCCTGCTCCACCCCCACAATCACCTCATCCTCTGACACCGACACCGCCTGCTCCGGAAGCGCCTTCACTTCGATTTCGCCTCTTGGCACGTCCACCCGTCCGGTGACCGACAAATCTCCGTCCCGGAAAGCCAGGGTAATATCCGGCGCAACTTCCACCCGGGCGTAGGGGTCGTAGGTCACTGGCAGCCGCTCACCGGTGATGGTCACCTCCACAGACGGCGATGACTCCCAGGACAGCTCGCCAGACAGCCTGCCGTCGCTGCGATCATGACTCTTCCAGCGACCACTCAGATCCGCTGAGTAACCATTCAGCGTCAGCGCGAGCACCACATCCTCCAATGGCAGAGGCAGCGAAGGATCCACAAAACGACCACCGCTGAGGGCGATTTCACCATTGATCGCTGGTTTCATCAGCGGTCCGGACAGCTGCCCCTGCCCATTGATTTCGCCCTCGACTTCCTCCAGGCCGGCAACAACCCCAGCCAGCGCAATATCCAGTCCCTCCAGACTGAAATCACCACTGACAGTGCGATTCCCGGCTGTCGGATCAACCGACAGGTTGACGGCAAAATCCCCAAGTTCCGGCCCGGACAGCCGCACAGCCACATCCGCCACTTGCGGCTTCATATCCACATTCACGGTAAAAGTCTCGTGGCGTAATGTTTCCCAGTCCTCCTGAACCAGTACCTCGAACTCGCCAGCACCCGCGTCGAGGGCAATCGAGCCGTCCGGGCCCTGATCCGTCATTGCCAGATTGATATCGGCGTTGATCCGCGCATGCCAGCGCAGGGTTTCCGGTAGCAGCGGGGCAAGAGACCGGGACGGAAAGTTACTCACCCGGTAAGCCAGTTGCGGATTCGGCATCAGTGTCTGATCTTCCGCACAGATCGAGCTGTCCTGCCAGCGCCAGCAATGGGCGCCCAAAGCCAGCGTGCCCTGGTTGTCATACTCAAGTTGCGCCGGCTGTTCCAGGGTCCAGGTCTGGGACTGGCCCGGCAGGTCGAGTTCACCGCTGTCGAGGGAACCACGCCAGCTGTCCCAGGCTTCACCAGCGCCGCCGGCCAGAGCCAGGTCGAGATCGGCCTCGTCGTGGAGCGCGTGCACCGTTAACCGGTGCTGCTGCTGAGTGCCCGACAGGTCCAGTTCCAGTCGCTCCAGGCTTTGGCCACCCGCGCGGATATCGTCCACTCTTGCGCTGGCGTCCACAACCAGGCCACTGGCGAGACTGGCTTTGACCTCTGCGTTCGAGATTGCCAGCTCGTCCTGCCATACCAGGTCATTTGCGGTAACGCTCACCTCACCCTGGGGATCTTCGGGACTCCCGCTTACCGCCACAGACGCCACCAACTCCCCCGCCAGTCCGGGTACCAGGATCTCCGGCTCCGGCACCTGGATGTCCAGGTTACCGGCAATCTCGGGGCCCCAACGGCCACGACCACTGATCCGGTTTTCGCCAACCTCAAGGTTCAGGCCCGCGATATCCCAGACGCCCGCTGCGGCTTTCAGCTCGCCGCTGGTCGTGGCCGGCTCATCCTGCCAGGTACCGGAAATATCCCAGTCGGCCACCATGTCCGGCAGCCCGTCATCCGCCAGTGTCCCCTGGCTGTTGAGATCGCCGCTCAGGCTGGCCTCGAGGATCGGTGCCCAGTATCCGGGGTTGAACTCTTCAAGGGTCAGGCCGGCGTTCCAGGCCAGTTGCCCGGCAAAATCAATATCCGCATCACCAGTAAGGGAGCCGGCACCGGTCCTGACCGTCAGGTTGGTCAGTGACACCGTTTCCAGGTCACCTTCCAGGGCCGTCTCCAGATCCGCATCCCCCAGGGGGCCAGACACGGCAGCGTTGAGCCGGGCGTTGTAGCGGTTATCACTGTAGGAGACCTCGCCCTCCAGGCGACGAAGGGCAACCGGCGGCTCTTCGAGATCGGGAATCAGGCTGTACCAGGGGAAAGACTCCAGACCAATATGGGCGGTCGCACTCAGGGTTTCCTCCCAGCTTACATCCCCCTGAACCTGCAGGGTGCCTTGTTCCGAACCCTCACCGGGCCCGGCCATCTCCAGCACCAGGTTCGATACGCCGGTAGTGGTCAGCAAGCCCCGGAGCGAGGTTTCAATACCCCCCCGGGTACCCGGCAATGTGGTCGTGGAGCGGGTAACGAAGCCTTCCTCGAGGCTGCCATTGACAGACAGTTGCCAGTCTTCCAGTGTCAGGGTCGATGGCAGGGTATCCAGTGCGAGGAACGACGGCGACTGGAGATTGAGACTGGCCGGCAAGCGCTTATCCAGCGGTGCGAGCCGACCTTCAATGGCGGCGGCGAGGTACCCGCTGCTGCGTCCGGACACCCTGAGATCCCTGGCGCTGCCCGTCAGGTTCAGGGCCAGTTGCCAGTTGTCGCCAGCGGGGGGCGGCAGCGACACATCCACGTTCAGGTCCAGCGGCCAGTCACCACGGGTTTCCAGGCGTCCGGCGGCGTCCACGGCAATCTCATCCAGACGGTAACTCACCCGGTCGATCACCCAGTCGGTCCCGGATCCGCCCGCTTGCATCTCCAGCCGGTCCCAGACCTTGCCATCATTCACGGTGAACGGGCCCAAACGCACGTCGCCGATTTGCACGCCCAACGGCAGATTGACCAGCGGCAGATCGATATCTTCCCGGGGCTCTTCCGGGTCCGATGAAGGTTGCAGTTTCAGATCAATGGCATCGGCATGGAGGGTGTCCAGGCACAATTCCTTGCTGAACAGGCAACCCGGGGACCAGTCGACCACCACCGCATCGATGCGAAGCCCGACACCATAACCCTGCCACCTGACCGATTCGGCTTCCCAGTAGCCAAACAGAGACCCCCGGTCTCCTTCGGTCTGCAGTCCAGGCACCTGATCAATCACCCACGCCGTACCAGCCTCGGAGCGGAGCACCAGCAACAGTATGGCAACCAGAATAATTGGCAGCAGGACAACCGTCAGCACCGCCACCAACAGCCAGAAACGCCAGCTGCGGCGCTTGCCGTTATCCGCGGGGGCCTGGCCCTCCGGTTCTGTTGCTGAATCCCTTTCCACGTCCGTCACAGCTCCGGCCCCATCGAGAAGTGAATCCGCCAGTCACCACCGAACTCATCATCCAGCCCCTTGGCGATATCCAGGCGCAAAGGCCCCACCGGGCTCACCCAGCGAATGCCCATGCCTGCTCCGGTCGCCAGCGGATCGAGCAGGTCATCCACCGCGTTGCCCCTATCGACAAAAGCGGCCACCCGCCAGTTCTGTATGAACTCATACTGGTATTCGACACTGCCCACCATCAGGTAACGACCACCAACGGCCACGCCCTCCTCATCTTCCGGTGACAGGGTTTCGTAGCCGTACCCCCGCACGCTCTGGTCCCCGCCGGCAAAGAAACGCAACGACGGCGGCACGTCATCAAAGCGATTGGTGGCCACCGCTCCCATCTGGAAGCGCGCCAGGAACCGGTGTTTATTGGCCAGGGTATACAGCCCCCGGGCCAGGAAGCTCACATGGAGAATATCGGCATCGGACAACACTTCCCGGTGCGCACCGGTCACGTCGAACTGGACCCGATACCCCCGGGAAGGGTCCAGTGGCGAGTTGGCGTGCAGTTTTGAATAGCCCACCCCCGGCAGCAACAGGCTACTCGTGTCCTCTTCACCGCCACCGATCCGAAAACGTTCGCCCTCCCATCGCAGGGAGGCCACCTGCATCCACTCTGAATCCAGCTGATGCTGCCACTGCTGACCAAAGGTGAGCCTTTCGGATTCCACATCCTCAATATCCTCACGCTGATACCCTGCGCTCAGGCGGATGGAATCTGTCATCGGCGGATCCAGGGGCAGCTCATACCAGGTACTGAGGCTCTGGCGCGGGCCGGACAATTCTGTTTCCGCGCCCCGGCGATGGCCCATGGGGTTGATCCAGTGCTCTCGCCAGTTGCCCCGGAGACGCGGACCAACGTCCGTGGAGAAACCCACACCGGCCGCAACGGACCTGGGCGGACGGGTCGTCAGGTTGACTGTGACCGGAATGACCCGGTTCTCGGCATTGCCGGGAGACGCATCAATGTCCACTCCGGAGAAGTAACCGCTGTTGGACAGATCCCGGTTCAGCCGGGCAATTTCATCGGCGTGGAAGGGTTGTCCGGAATCAAAGGTCACAAACCGCTCAAGGAGGTCGTCCTCAAACCCGTGCCCCTCTGCGAAGCTCACCTCCCCGAGTTGGTACCGCTCTCCGCTGCGAAAACGGATGACAATGTTCGCGGTTCTTTTTTCCGGATCCACCTCCAGCTTGCGGGTGACAAATTCCCCGTCAAAATAGCCCAGCACCCGGGCGCGGTTCTGGATCGATTGCCGCAGGGAGCTGTATTGACCGTGGTCCAGCACGTCACCCTCCACCGGTGACTCGGGTATGGCGCCCAGGAAATCGCCATCATCCGATGCCGGGCCTTCAATCACCACTTCGCGGGAAGCGATGCGCACCGGCTCACCGGGCACCACCGTCAATGTCAGTTCGGACAGCGCGTCCTCCCCCTCACCTTCCGTCACGCTCCACTCAATGATGGGACTGTAGTAGCCGAGGGCTTTCAGCGCCTGCTGTACCTGCTTCTTCGCGGTACTGGCGTAGCGGCGCAGGTTGTCTGCACTACGCCCCTCAACTTCGCCGACAAATACGTCGGCATTGTCCTGCAATTGAGGAAAGTCACCTTCAACTTTCACCACCACCTGATTCGCCAGGACCGGCACGGGAAACAGCCACAGCAGACACCCTAGTAGTGCGCCTGGAAACCGAACTTGTCTGGTATGAGAGAACATCCGTTTCTGAATCGTCTTATGAATGAGGAAAGAAGGCGCCAGCACGAGCAAGTTTAACGGATTGACCGGACCGACCACCAGCAACGCGGGTTTTGCCAATGGCTCCCGCCGTCGACACGCCCATGATCAGACCAGATTCTATCCAATAACAATCTATCTGATAGTAACAGGAGCGCCGGGTTCCCGCGCGCTTCCACAGGAGACTGACGATGACAAGGGATCCCATAGGACTAGCCCTGTCCATGATGAACCGCCTTGCAGCCAACCCGCTGCTGGACCGCTTTGGCCTGCGTACCACCACCGAGAGAACCGCCTATCATGGCACCCGGGTCGGTTTCCGTACCCTTGCTCTCGCTGGCCGTGAATTCAAACGGGTCTCCAGCTGGCTGCCCAGGAAACGCCTACCCGGCAAACCTGCACCTGCGCTGTTTGATCTTACGCTGGATGACGACCAACAGATGATCGTGGACAGCCTGCACCGCCTGGCCCGGGATACCCTGAAACCGGCCGCTGCCGATGCCGACGAGGCCGGAGCCCTGCCCGCCGATGTGTTCGACGCCACAACAGAACTGGGATTAACCCTTTACGCCGTACCAACGGAATTTGGCGGCGTTGCCGAAACCCGGTCCCCCGTCACCAGCGTTCTGATCGCAGAACAACTGGCGTGGGGTGACATGGGGCTGGCGATTGCCCTGCTGGCGCCATTCAGCGTCGCCCAGGCCATTACCCGCTGGGGCACGGGAGAACAACAGTCACGCTACCTGCCGGCGTTCTGCGAAGAACGTCCGCCGGTTGCCACCATCGCCATCGACGAGCCACGGGCGCTGTTTGACCCGCTCAACCTGACCACCACGGCTGAAGCCACAGCCAGCGGATACCGGCTGAATGGCGAGAAAAACGGTGTCATCCTGGGTGCCCAGAGCGATCTGTTGCTGATCGCCGCTGCGCTCAACGGCCGACCGCGTCTGTTTATTGTGGAAGCCGATACCCCGGGCATGACACACCAGGCCGCCCCCACCATGGGACTGCGGGCAGCCCAGCCGGTAACGCTCACCCTGAACAACGTTGAAGTGTCCACCGACGCGCTGTTGGGCGACGACGACTTTGATTACCAGGCTTTTCTGGATCTCGGCGCCCTGTTGCGCTGCGGGCTGGCTATCGGCACCTCCCAGGCCGTGCTGGATTACGTCATTCCTTACTGCAATGAGCGGGAGGCGTTTGGCGAGCCCATCAGCCACCGTCAGTCGGTGGCATTCATGATCAGCAACCTGGCCATCGAGACAGACAGCATGCGCATGCTCGCCTGGCGGGCTGCCAGTCGCGCGGAAACCGGCCAGACTTTCCAGCGGGAGGCCAGCCTGGCCAGACTGCTGTGCGGTGAAAAAGCCATGGAAATCGGTACCAACGGCGTCCAGCTGCTCGGTGGCCATGGCTTCGTGAAAGAACATCCGGTTGAGCGCTGGTATCGCGACCTGCGCTCCGTCGCCACCCACACCGGCGGCGTCCACGCCTGAGCCTGAACAATACTGGAGTAGCACCATGAATCTGGAAATACCGAAGAAATTTACCCCGATTGTTCGCCAGGCCCGGCAGGTCGCCCAGGAAGTCTTCCGCCCCATTTCCCGCAAATACGACCGCGCCGAGCACGCCTATCCCAAGGAACTGGACATGTTTGCCTCCATTATGGACGGCATGAACGACGGCGCGCCGGATGGCGGAGCCGGTGCCGGCAAGCTGGCTCGTTCCGGTGACAACGGCGGCGGATCGGGCAATCGCAATGGCACGAATATGAAAACCGTACTGGGATTGACGGAACTGTGCTGGGGCGATGTCGGCCTGGCGTTATCCATCCCGCGCCAGGGGCTGGGCAATTCCGCCATCGCCGCCGTTGCCAGCGAACAACAACTGGCGCGGCTGGGCGACACCTGGGCTGCGATGGCCATTACCGAACCTGGAGCCGGGTCCGACTCCGCCGCCATCCGCACTACGGCCAGGGAGGACGGCGACCACTACGTGATCAATGGTGAGAAAATCTATGTGACCGCCGGCGAACGGGCCAACGCCGTCGTGGTCTGGGCCAGCCTTAACCGCAACAAGGGGCGGGCCGCGATCAAATCCTTCGTGGTTGAGAAAGGCACTCCCGGCATGACCGTTGAGCGCCTGGAGAAGAAGCTGGGCATCCGCGCTTCCGATACCGCCGCCATCCGCTTCGAAAACTGTCGGGTACCAAAAGAAAACCTGCTGGGCGATCCGGAAATCAGCGTCGACAAGGGGTTTGCCGGCGCCATGCAGACCTTTGACAACACCCGCCCGGTGGTGGCCGGCATGGCCATTGGTGTGGCCCGCGCCGCACTCGAGCGTACTCTTGAAATCGTGGAACGGACCGGTATCGACCTCAGCTACCGCTCCCAGACCTGGACCCAGCCCGCCGTAACCCGCGAACTTCACCTGCTCGAAGCAGAACTGGAGGCCGCCCGTTTGCTCACCCTGCGGGCCGCCTGGATGGCTGATAACGGTCTGCCCAACTCCAAAGAAGCTTCGATGGCAAAGGCCAAAGCCGGACGCGTAGGCAACACCATCACCCTGCGCTGTGTGGAGCTGTGTAGCAGCCTGGGCTACGGCGAAACCGAACTGCTTGAGAAATGGGCCCGTGACTCAAAAATTCTCGATATTTTCGAGGGCACCCAGCAAATTCAGTTGCTGATCATCGCCCGCCGGTTGCTCGGGAAGTCGTCCGCAGAGTTGAAATAGGCTAACCTGTGTGAAAATTCACAGGAATTCAGGCACCTGAATGCTGAAAATCAACCGGGAAAATCTCAAGTCCAGTCACCAGACGATCTGGCTCATCATCGACTTCCTGATGCTGGGCCTGCTCATCGCCAACCTGGCCCTGATCATTTTTGATTCCGTCTACGCCTTCAGCGCCATTGAAGGCTTTTTCGCGGAAAATACGCCAGGGTTTCACGGCCTTTACGAGCCAATCCATGAAAACTTCCTGTTCTATGACCTGATCTTCGTCAGCATCTTCCTCACCGAGTTCTTCCTTCGTTGGGGATACGCGGTGAAGGCCAGTGTTTACGACCGCTGGTATTTTTACCCGTTCATCCACTGGTATGACCTGGTGGGTTGTATCCCGGTCGGCAGCTTCCGCTTCCTGCGGATCCTGCGGGTTATCTCTATTGTTTACCGGCTGCATCAGTACAAGATCATCGACGTCACCAACATGCGCGTCTACCAGTTCGTGAACTTCTACTATGAGGCATTCATGGAAGAGTTGTCGGACCGCATCGTGCTCAAGGTACTGTCCGGCGTGCAACAGGAGGTAAAGCGAGGTTCACCGCTGTTTGAACGCATCCAGCACGACATCGTCTATCCGCGCAAGGACCTGCTGACGGACTGGATTTCACAACGGGTGGCCCAGGCCGCCCAGGAAGGTTATGTACCCAACCGGGGAGCGCTGCGAAGCTACCTGGAAGACCGGGTGGACAGTGCTCTCAAACAAAACCTTGAACTGTCACGGCTGAAGTACCTGCCGGTGGTGGGCCCCACCATCCAGGAAACCCTCGAAGAAGCGGTGGGCGATATCGTTGCTAACGTTATTCACCAGATCCT
Organism: Marinobacter alkalisoli; assembly: GCF_045449855.1. NCBI lineage: Bacteria > Pseudomonadati > Pseudomonadota > Gammaproteobacteria > Pseudomonadales > Marinobacteraceae > Marinobacter > Marinobacter alkalisoli. The sequence goes on from NZ_JBJJLC010000037.1 coordinate 17,295, forward strand.
CGAGGACCTGGCGTCCGCGTCCAACCACGCCTTCATCGAAGACATCGTCAACGTGTTCATGCCTGATCCGGATGACGCCCGGGCAGAATCCGTCGCAAACGAAGCATTGATCAACCTGATCCTGGAAATCCTGGATGCGGTCAAGGCCCAGGTGCGAGTCAAACACTGGCGCGAAGAATTGCCATAACAACAGCAAAAGAGTCGAGATCCATGCCCTCATCACAACATGCCCTGCACTATCGCCCAGCTCATGAGCTTGTACAGGAACTCAGCAACGGCACACTCACCAGCGAAGCCGTAACACAACATTTCCTGGACCAGATCCGGCATCACAACGACACCATCAATGCCGTGGTTACCCTGAACGAACAACAGGCGCTGAAGAAAGCTCGGGAGGCGGACGACAAACGCGTATCCGGCGCCAGCCTCGGCCCGCTTCACGGCCTGCCCCTGACCCTGAAGGACACCTGGGAAGTGGCGGGCATGACCTGCACCGCGGGCGCCCCGACACTGCGGGAGCATCAGCCGCAACACCATGCCGATGTGGTCCAGCGCCTTGAGGACGCTGGCGCCATCATTATCGGCAAGACCAACGTGCCGATCTACGCCACCGATCTGCAGAGCTACAACAAACTATTTGGCGTGACCAACAACCCCTTTAACCGCGATCATACCCCCGGCGGTTCATCCGGTGGCGCCGCAGCGGCGCTGGCCGCCGGCATGACACCGCTGGAGGTGGGCAGCGACCTGGCAGGCTCGATCCGTACGCCAGCCCACTTCTGCGGGGTATTCGGCCACAAACCGTCCAGGGCGCTGGTGTCCTTCCGCGGCCATATTCCGGGGCCGCCCGGCACACAATCCCGCCCGGATCTGGCCGAAGGCGGTCCGCTGGCCCGCACCGCCAGGGACCTGCAACTGCTGCTGAGCGTCATCGCCGGCCCCACGCCACTCGAAACCCGCAGCTGGTCGGTAAACATGGCGCCCGCCGCCTTTTCATCCCTGGACCAGGCCCGCGTTGGCCTTTGGCTGGAAGATCCGCTTTGCCCGGTGGAGGAAGAGCTGACCAACGGTTACCGCACCCTGGGGCGGGAACTCGAACAACGGGGCGCCCTGGTTGCACAGGCCCGGCACCCCCTGCTCAACCTGGAACATATCCTGCCGCCCTACTTCAACTTGCTGGGCAGCCTGTTGAGTACGTCCCTCAAGCCCGCCCAACGGCGGCAGATGCTCTGGGTGGCGCGCCTGGAAAAGTGGCTGAAATTATTGGGCCCACTCACACCGTTCATCGGCGAATACGGACGAGGCGTGAACCAGCCAGTCCACCAGTGGATAGCGGTGAGTGAAACGCGGGAGAAAATGCGCGCAGAGATAGACACCCTGTTCGAGGAATTTGACGTGCTGCTCACGCCGGTCACCCCCACCACGGCGATACCGCATGATCACAGTCACCCGGTGTTCAAGCGCCGCATCTCCGTCGCTGGTCAGCCCAGGGCCTATATGGACCAGTTCTGCTGGATCGCCTTCGCCACTCTTCTCGGCCTGCCTGCCACATCGGTGCCCGTTGGGCGCAGCAATGACGGACTGCCGTTCAACGTGCAGGTGATTGGCGCCCCCGGGAAAGACCTGACCACCCTCCGTTTTGCGGAACTGCTGGAGCAGGAAGGTTTGGCGGGTTTTACCCCGCCCCCCGGCTTTGAGTAGGCACCCTACTCGATCTCGATCAGCACCTCGCCGGGAACCACTCGGTCGCCCTTGGCAATAAAGACTTCCGAGACCTTGCCGGAAACCGTCGCCTTGACCTCGGTTTCCATTTTCATGGCTTCGATCACCAGTACCGGATCGCCGGCACTGACGGTGTCTCCCGGCTGTACCAGCACGTCCACGATGTTGCCCGGCATAGTTGTGGTGACCTGCCCCTCGCGGGAGGCGTTGGCCCGCCGTTTCTTGGGAGAGCCTTCGGAAACGTCACCGACGGATTCCAGGTGAATTTCCTCCGGCATGCCGTCCACGGTCATGAAGAAGCGCCGTTCGGTTTCATTGACCGGGTTGGCTCCGGTCACATGAATGTCATAGGTTTCCCCGTGCACGGTGATACGGAACTCGCTGGACACGCCACCGGCGGACTGCGCCGTCGGTTTCGGCTCCAGGGGTTCCGGTTTCAGCGTGCCGTCCTGACGCTGCTGGAGGAAACTGCGGCCCTGATCCGGGAACATGGCATAGGTCAGAACGTCTTCGTCGGACGCCGCAAGCTGGCCTATATCGGTCTTTAACGTGGCCAGCTCATGGGGAATGTGGTCTGCGGGGCGATCATCAATCAGCTCCTCCTGGCCCACCGCACGGCGCTGCAGTTGGTCGTTGACTGGCGCCGGCGCCTTGCCATACCAGCCCTGCAGGTATTTCTTCACTTCATTGGTGATGGTGTCGTAGCGCTTGTCGGACAACACATTGAACACCGCCTGGGTACCGACAATCTGGGAAGTGGGCGTAACCAGTGGAGGGTAGCCAAGATCTTCCCGCACCCTGGGGATCTCCTGGAACACGTCACGAATACGCTCCAGTGCGCCTTGCTCCTTGAGCTGGTTGGCCAGGTTCGACATCATCCCGCCAGGCACCTGGGACAACAGCACGGAGGTATCAACGCCGTTATAGGCGCTTTCGAACTGATGGTATTTGCCGCGCACGTCGCGGAAATGGTTGTTGGCCTTCTCCAGCAACGCCAGATCCAGCCCGGTCTCATAGCCCGCATCATGCAGCGCCGCCACCAGGGATTCGGTGGGCGGATGGCTGGTGCCACCGGCAAAGGCGGACAACGCCGTGTCAATATGATCGACCCCCGCCTCGACTGCTGCCCACTGACACATCTGCGACATGCCAGAGGTGGTGTGGGAATGCAGGAACACCGGCACCGTGAACTGCTGTTTGAGTTGCCCCACCAGATCCGCCGTGGCCGCCGGTGTCAGCAGTCCGGCCATGTCCTTGATGGCAATACTGTCGACGCCCAAATCCACCATCGCCCTGGCCTGCTCCAGGTAGGTGTCGGTGTTGTGCACCGGGCTGACGGTGTAGCACAGGGTACCCTGGGCGTGTTTACCTGTCTGCTTGACGGCACGGATGCTGGTTTCCAGATTGCGCACATCGTTGAGGGCATCGAAGATCCGGAACACGTCTATGCCGTTTTCGGCGGCTTTCGCCACAAACGCTTCCACCACATCATCCCCGTAGTGACGATACCCCAGCAGGTTCTGACCGCGCAGCAGCATCTGCAGGCGGGTATTGGGCAGAGCCTGGCGCAGGGTGCGCAGGCGTTCCCAGGGGTCTTCCTTGAGGAACCGCACACAGGCGTCGAAGGTAGCGCCACCCCAGCATTCCAGCGACCAGTAACCGGCCTGGTCCAGCCACTCGCAGGCCGGCAGCATATCCTCCGTACGCAGGCGGGTGGCAATCAGGGACTGATGGGCGTCCCGCAGGATAACGTCGGTAATATGAATCTTGCGTTTACTCATGAACGTTCTCTCCAATATTCGGTTACAGGCCCGCCTGGGAGGCAATAGCGGCCGCAATCGCAGCGGCAACGGATTCAGGGCGGGTCTTGGAGCTGTATTCCAGCAATTGCGGGTTGCGTTCCACGAAACCGGTGTTAAAACGGGCCGCCCGGAAATCCGGGTGGTCCAGGATCTGCTGGTAATAGGGAATGGTGGTCTGCACACCGTAAATGGCCATGTCCGACAGCGCGCGATGGGAACGCTCAATCAGTTCTGGCCAGTCGCGGGCCCAGACGATCAGCTTGGCGCACATGGAATCGTAGTACGGTGGAATCTCGTAGCCGCTGTACATGGCGGCGTCGGTCCGCACCCCGGGGCCACCGGCGGAGTAATAGCGGCTGATACGTCCGAAGCTCGGCAGGAACCCGTTTTTCGGATCTTCCGCGTTGATACGGAACTGGGCCGCAAAGCCACGGTAGCTGATGTCTTCCTGGGTCAGCTCCAGCGGCTCCCCGGCGGCGATGCGAATCTGGGACTTGATGATATCAATGCCGGTGATTTCCTCGGTGATGGTGTGCTCCACCTGCACCCGGGTATTCATCTCCATGAAATAGAAGCTGCCGTCATGATCCAGCAGGAACTCCACCGTGCCGGCATTGACGTAACCGCATTCCCGGGCCACGCGAACCGCCAGTTGTCCGATGTACTCACGCTGTTCGTCGTTCAGTTGGGGTGACGGCGCCACCTCAATCAGCTTCTGGTTACGCCGCTGGATCGAACAGTCCCGTTCATAGAGGTGAACCACGGAGCCCTGGCTGTCCGCGAGAATCTGCACCTCGATGTGACGGGGCTCGATGATGCATTTCTCCAGAAACACCTCGGCACTGCCAAAGGCTTTGGTGGCCTCCGAGATAACCCGCTCGTAGTTCTGGCGCAGTTCCTTCTCATTATCGCAGCGGCGGATCCCCCGGCCGCCGCCTCCGGACGTGGCTTTCAGCATCACCGGATAGCCGATGGCGGCGGCCTGGTTCACCGCGTCTTCCACATCGGATAAATTGCCATCCGAACCGGGTGTTACCGGAACGCCTGCTGCCAACGCCGTTTGCCGCGCCCGGGTCTTGTCACCCATGGCAGCAATGGCCTCGGCGGATGGCCCCACAAACGTGATACCACGCTGCCGACAGATTGCCGCCAGCTCGGCATTCTCGGACAGAAAGCCATAACCGGGATGCAGCGCATCACAACCGGTTTCCACCGCCAGGTTCACGATGTGGTGCGGGTTCAGATAGCCCGCGAGCGGATCACTGCCGATACGATGGGACTCATCGGCCTTCTTGACGTGCAAGGCGTAACGATCCGCCTCGGAAAAAATAGCCACCGAACGGATGCCCAACTCCTTGCAGGCCCGGGCAATCCTGACGGCGATCTCCCCACGATTGGCAATCAGCAATTTGCTTATGGCCATTGGGTACCTCCTGTAGTGCATGAAACGGCGCCGCGATCACGCGGCGCCACCGGTGAACAGGCCTTCAGAACCGTCCCTGCACGGCGTTCACGATCTCCGAAAACGACGTAGCGCGGGGCTTCAGATCCAGCGAAATCCGCGAACGGGCGGCCAGATCAGCCGCCAGAACCATGCCACGGAGCGCCACTCTGTCCTCCTGGTCATCATCCATAATCAACAGCCAGGGTTTGTGGGTCTTATCAAATGTTGACACCAGTTCGCCCACCGACGCCTCTATCAGGTCGCGGTAGTGAATGGCGGGCAAGTCGTTTATCCGGATCATGATGTCCTGGACCAGGATATCGGTTGCAGCGACGCCCCGACGAGAGGCGAGCCCCAGCGGCACCTCACCGTTAAGGATATCCAGGCTGATGACCCCAACATAGTCGCCCTCCGCATTGACCACCAGCTTGATCGCGGTATCCGCCTGGTTCATTCGCGACCGGGCTTCGGGAACGCTCAGCTGCGAATCCATGACCGGAGGTTTCCGGTTCAGGAAATCCGTCAGCAAATGAATTGCGGAATCCTGGACATCCAGATTCAACGAGGGTTCGAGACCATGAATGGAATAGGTGCCATGGAGGCTGCACAGGCGCAGGGATTGAAACTGGTTGCTCATAATGGACGTTCTCACGTTAATTCTTGCAGGCACACGCAACAGCTCCTCAACCGAGGATCATCAAAATACTGGCGTGTATGGAAGCGGAATCAGGTGAGTGCGGGTGGTGCCTGGGGCAGTACCGGGTAGCTGACAATACGGATGCGCCGGACAACGCCCACGCCCATCCCGACCTGCAATGACGTTGCGTCAACAGGTGCGTCTGACGAGGTTCGGGGCGTGGCGGAGTATGGATCATCGCCAGAAGAGTTGTCACCGCTGTCCACCAGGAACGGTGGGGAGCTGTCCCCGAGCAGCTCGAACTGACCTTCGTGGAAGGCTGGCGTGCTCCAGGACGCCGACCACAGCGTAAAGCCCGTTATCAGCAGGAGGCAAAGCCCCAGCTGTAACAGTCCCTTATAACGTGTGGTCGATGACATGGCGATATCCGGTTTTGACATTAATCAAAGCGTTATAAGTTTTAACACATTCACCGCTGGCATCAAAAGAAGAATTCTCATCATGCCTATTGGGTGAAACCATGTTGCGATCACCAGACTCTTAAGGTATCAGCTCCAGTTCCCGTCGAACTTCCTCAGCCGTTGGCCGCAACTGGGCCAGGCCCTTCCGGGCTCGCCGCTGGCCCAGATAGTACAGAATCGGCGATGCAATAAAGACCGACGAACTGGTCCCGATCACGATGCCGAACAGCATGGGCAAGGCAAAACTGGCTACGGCCACACCGCCGGCGATCCCCATGGGCAGCAGCGCCAGGAACGTGGTCACCGAGGTGAACACAGTGCGGGTCAGCGTCGAGGAAATGCTCTCGTTCAGCAGCGCCAGCATGGGTCGCTCCGGCGTTCTCCGCAAGTTTTCCCGGATACGATCAAACACCACCACCTTGTCGTTGACGGAATAACCAATCAGGGCAAGCAGCGCCGCGACTGCCGTCAGGTTGAACTCCACGCCGGCCAGGGCAAAGAAGCCGATAGTCTTGGTGATGTCCAGTGCGATGGTCAGGGTAGCGGCCAACGCGAAATGGGATTCAAACCGAACCCAGAGGTACGCCAGCATTCCCGCGCCGGCGAGCAGAATCGCCAGAATCGTGGCATCACTGAAGCCACCGCTGACTTTGGGACCAACCATATCAACCCGGGGGAACTCCGCGTCCGGCTGGGCCGATGTGACTGCCGATTTCAGCGACGCCACCTGCGCCGCTGTTGCCCCAGGTTCTCCCTGTTCAACAGGCAGGCGGACGAGGAAACGCCCGTCAGCGCCGAACTCCTGAATGGCAGCTTCATCCAGGCCATGGGATTGCAACGTGGTGCGCAACTGGTCCACCGTCACTGTCCCGGCCTGTACCTCAACAACGGTCCCGCCAGTAAAATCAACACCATACTTCAGGCCAGGCTGGACAAACAGGCCAATGGCAGCAATCGACAGCACCGCGGACACCGCCAATCCGGTCACACGACCGCGCATAAAATTCACGCCCCGCTCGCTGAGCCTGTCCAGCCAGCCAATGCCGGAAATCACCAGCGGTTCCCGAACCCTGCCCCGGATGCTCCACTCCATAATCAGTCGGGTGACCGCAATCGCGGTGAACAGGGACGTCAGCAAACCGATACCAATGGTGACTGCGAAGCCCCTGACCGGGCCACTGCCAACCAGAAACAGCAGGCTGACCGCAATCAGGGTGGTGAGGTTGGAGTCCAGGATTGTCGTATAGGCCTTACCAAAGCCTTCCCTGAGAGCCATCCACGCCGGTTTGCCACTGCGGGATTCCTCCCGGATACGCTCGTTGATCAGGATATTGGCATCCACAGCCATGCCTATAGTCAGGATAATTCCGGCGATGCCCGGGAGCGTCAGGGTGGCTCCAAGCAGACTTAACACCCCGAAGACCAGCCCGACGTTCACCGCCAGACCCACACAGGCAATCACCCCCCACCGACCGTAGATCCCCAGCATGAAGGCAATCACCATGGCGGCCCCCAACAGACCGGTAGTCAGGCCCATGGCGATGGCGTCACTACCAAGGTCAGGACCAACCGTGCGCTCCTCCGCTACATGCAATGGGGCTGGCAAGGCGCCGGCCCGCAGCAGCAGGGCGAGATTGCTGGCTTCTTTGGTTGTGAATGCGCCGCTGATTTCTCCGCTGCCTCCGCCGATCACACCACGAATGACCGGAGCCGTGATCACTTTGCCATCCAGCACAATAGCCAGAGCACGACCAATATTGTCCCGGGTCATCTCGCCGAACAGGCGCGCACCGTCGTTGTCCAGCTTGAAAGTGACAACCGGTTCACCGGTGTCGGGGTTGAAGTCCATGCGGGCATCACGAATACGCTCACCGGGCATGGCAACCCGCTGTTCCAGTCGATACCGGCCATCTCCATTGGCATCCGGCAGAGTCGTCGTGGCAACCTCTTTTCCCGACATCTCCCGCGCCACCCAATGGAAGCTCATTTTGGCCGTGGTACCCAGCAACTCACGGATTTCACCCGGATCGGCAACACCCGGCATCTGCACCAGAATGCCGTCGCTGCCCTGGCGGGTGATGGTGGGGTCCACCAGCCCGGTTTCATCGAGCCTTCGGCGCACCACTTCCAGACTCCGATCCACCGCATCCCGGGACACACTCTCCCGCCAGGCATCGGTCAGCGTCAGCACCAGTCGCCCGCCCTGCTGATCTACATCAAAACGGCGCACGCCATCGGGGGTGTCCCGGGCCAGTTTATGGGCAAGGCTGGCCGCTTCGGACAGCTGATCCGGCTGGCGCACCGGCACCTCGATGTGATCCCCGGTAAACTGGGCCCGACCATAATGAATGCCTGCCTCACGCAGCGCTCTGGCCAGCTCCTCGGCAATGGCTTCGTGCTCGCTGGCGAACAATTCCTGCATGTCCGCCTGCAACAGCAGGTGGGAGCCACCCTGAAGATCCAGCCCCAGAGAAACGGTGTTATTCAGATACCAGTCCGGTAATTTCCCGGACAGATTATGGGAAAGAAGATTCGGTAATGCGCTCAGTAACCCGAGCACAATCACCAGGCCGTAGACTACGACCCGCGTACGCAGGGATTTCATGGGTAATCCTCAAAGCAAACTTCGTTAACCGGAACGACTGCCCGTAACAACAGTCGTCATCAAGCGGAGGATTACGCCAGGGGTGGTGCGCGCAGAAGGGGAATTACATAGCGGGCCGCTGAAGGCAGATCGCCCGCATCGACGTAGGAAACACTGGCAATAACACGCTGGCCAGCCCAGGAGTCCATCGAACCGGCGCTCCACCACTGGGGAGCATCCCGGTCACCATCCGCCGCAGAGTCCTTGCCAACGTAACCACTCTGCGCCCTGACAGATTCGTTGTGGCTGGCAACAACCAGATGATCGAGCGTGCCGACAAACCCATGGTTCAGGCTAGTGGCAGCGGCGTGCTGATGGGTAATGGAGGAGAGAAAAGCAAGCAGCAGCGCCAACAGTGGCAGCACGGCCAGAGGCATTTGAATCCGGGAGCGGATGGGGTAATGAGTGTCGTTGGTCATGCTGTTGTCCAAGGTTACGCTATGAGTCTGGCGCGCGGACAACAAATAGTCAACGAGTTGAATGGCCATGTATGGAAAGTACTTAGCGAGCTATTGCCGACTCAAAAGCCCCCTTCAGAAACAAGAAAAGCCGGTCAAAGACCGGCTTTTCTAAAGTGGTAGCGGGGGCTGGATTCGAACCAACGACCTTCGGGTTATGAGCCCGACGAGCTACCAGACTGCTCCACCCCGCAATAAACCTTTACTTATCTTCTGAATCCGAGTCCGCCTCTGGGCGGGCTCATAAGCCGAAGGTCGAAAATACTCCCTTCGGCTTTTGCGGGATTGGGAGCCCGACGAGCTACCAGACTGCTCCACCCCGCATCAAACTGGTTGTTTACCGGGGAACCCCCGATCAACGAGGTGCGCATAATAAGGGTCGGACCCGCGTCTGTCAAAGGGAAAATTCAATTTTTCCCTTTGGAGCCCAAAAACTTATCGCTCGAGGATCGCAGTCACGCCCTGACCACCTGCAGCGCAGATGGAAATCAGGCCACGGCCGCTGCCTTTCTGTTCCAGCAGCTTCGCCAGGGTAGCGACGATACGGCCACCGGTGGCGGCAAACGGGTGCCCCGTTGCCAGGCTGCTGCCCTTGATGTTCATCTTGCTACGATCAATGCTGCCCAGCGGCTTGTCGAGGCCCAGACGGTCCTTGCAGAAAGCGGGATCTTCCCAGGCTTTCAGGGTCGACAGCACCTGAGCGGCAAACGCCTCGTGAATTTCGTAAAAATCGAAATCCTGCAGGGTCAGCCCTGCCTTTTCCAGCATCCGGGGCACGGCGTAGGCCGGGGCCATCAGCAGGCCTTCTTTCTTGTCCACGAAATCCACGGCGGCCACTTCGGAGAAGGTCAGATAGGCCTGCACTTCCATGTTGTTGGCCTTGGCCCACTCTTCGCTGGCCAGTAGCACGCAGGAGGCGCCATCGGTCAGGGCGGTGCTGTTGGCGGCAGTCATGGTGCCGTTTTCGCGGTCAAAGCAAGGCTTCAGGGTCGCCAGCTTCTCCAGCGTGGTGTCCGGGCGCAGGATATTGTCCTTGTCGAGGCCCGCCAGCGGGGTGATCAGGTCATCAAAGAAACCTTCTTCATAGGCCTTGGCCAGCTTCTGGTGGCTCTCGAAGGCCAACTGATCCTGTTCATCACGGGGAATCTTCCACTCGTGAGCCGTCACCTGGCAGTGATCGCCCATGGACATACCCGTGCGAGGCTCGCCATTTTCCGGAATTTCCGGCACCAGATGGCCCGGGCGGAAACGACCCAGAATCTTCAGGCGGTCCTTGGTGGTTTTGGCGCGGTTGAGGTCGAGAAGAATTTCACGCAACCCCTCACCTACCCCAATCGGCGCGTCGGAGGTGGTGTCTGTGCCTCCGGCGATGCCGCATTCAATCTGTCCCAGAGCAATCTTGTTAGCCACCAGGATGGCAGCCTCCAGGCCGGTGCCACACGCCTGCTGGACATCATAGGCGGAGGTTTCCGGCGCCAGGCCGGAGCTGAGGACGGATTCGCGGGTCAGGTTGAAATCGCGGGAATGCTTGATCACCGCACCGGCAACCACCTCCCCCATACGCTGGCCCTGCAGGCCATAACGGTCCACCAGTCCCCGCAGCGCGGACGTCAGCAGCTCCTGGTTGCTGATTTTGCTGTAGGCGGTGTTGGAACGTGCAAACGGAACCCGGTTACCACCGATCACCGCAACCCGGCGAACGCCGGCCGGCGCTTTGGCCTTTGGCTTGCGCGGGGCTGATGTGGTTTTCTTCTGTGTGGTTTTCTGTGCCTGTGCCATGATGAGATCCTGTATTAACGTGTGTATCCATTGCGGAGCAGTCTAGCGCTAACGGGGTCTGGCTCATTGGCATGCCTGACAATCCGGTCAGGGCATTGAGTCAATCCAAATGGCGCCTGAATCCTTAACCTGTACAACGACTCAAAACCATTGCTCACGGTGAATCCGATTGCATGGCCACCGTTGAACACACTACGAAGGAACGCTCTTATGTCTGACCTCTACCTCAAATTCGTCAACACGCCGGTGGGCAAAACTGCGGCCCAATCCCTTGGCTTGCCGTCCCCGGTTCCCCTCAATCGCTGGAAGCGCAGCGACCAGCCATTCATCGAAGGCAATGTATTGGTTGGCGCCGCCAGTGGCGCCAAGGCCATCAGCGCCATCGGCAGCGTGCTGGGAGCCAGCGCTGCCAAGGTACATCATGCGGATGGTCCGGATACTTTGAAGGATTCCGCCAAGGCTGGCAACAAGGCCCAGCCCCTGAATGTCAACGGTGATATCAATGAAAAATTCTCGGCCCTGGTGTTTGATGCCACGGGCATGAAATCGCCTAACGATCTGCGCGCGCTGTACGATTTCTACCACCCAACCATCAAGAAACTCGGTGGCAACGCCCGCGTACTGGTCATTGGCCAGGAGCCAGCCACCTGTCGCAAACCGGCCCAGGCCGCAGCACAGCAAGCGCTTGAGGGCTTCGTTCGTGCCGTCGGCAAGGAAATCGGCAAGAAAGGGGCGACCTCAAACCTGCTCTGGATGGCTCCAGGTGCGGACAAACAGCTCGATTCCAGTATCCGCTTCTTCCTGTCTGCCCGCTCGGCCTATGTCTCCGGCCAGGTGGCCCGCATTGGCAAGAGCACCGCGGCTCCGGCCACCAATCCGGTTGCTCCGCTGTCCGGTAAGGTTGCCCTGGTCACCGGCGCTTCCCGTGGTATCGGCGCGTCCATTGCTGAAACCCTGGCCCGGGACGGCGCAACCGTGATCGGCCTGGATATTCCGCCAGCCATGGAAGAGCTGCAGAAAGTCACCGACGCCATCAAGGGCAAGGCCCTGGCCTGCGACATTACCGATGCCGGCGCACCAAAGTTGATTGCCGATTTCGCGGAAGAACATTTCGGCGGCATCGATCTGGTCATCCACAACGCCGGTATCACCCGCGACAAGACCCTGGGCAATATGCCGGAGCATTTCTGGGACATGACCATAGCGGTGAACCTCACCGCCGAAGAACTGATTGATGAAGAGCTGATGCATCGTGAGCTTCTGCGCGAGAATGGCCGTATCGTGTGCATCTCGTCCATCAGCGGCATCGCCGGCAACTTCGGCCAGACCAACTACTCCACGGCGAAGTCCGGCGTGATCGGTTATGTCGAAGCCATGGCAAAGCAGCTGAAGAATGGCATCACCATCAATGCCATCGCCCCTGGCTTCATCGAGACGCAAATGACAGCGGCCATGCCGCTGACCATCCGTGAAGCGGGCCGGCGCATGAACAGCCTGTCCCAGGGCGGTCAGCCGGTGGATGTGGCAGAGGCCATCGCATGGTATTGCAACCCCGGCTCGAACGGCGTGAACGGAAACGTTGTGCGGGTGTGTGGGCAGTCGTTGATTGGCAAGTAACGCCGGTATAAGTGGTGTCGGATTACGGCCCTCCGGGCCTGATCCGACCTACAAACCACACAGGCACGCAAAAACACCGACAGCCTGCTGGCCCGGTTGCGATATGACTTCGAAGGGGAGAAAAATGGTGGGTGGTACTGGGATCGAACCAGTGACCCTCGCCTTGTAAGGGCGATGCTCTCCCAGCTGAGCTAACCACCCGGGAATAAAAATGGCGGAGCGGACGGGACTCGAACCCGCGACCCCCGGCGTGACAGGCCGGTATTCTAACCAACTGAACTACCGCTCCGCATCAATTCCAGCCTTTCGGCCCTGAGACCTGTAAAGGTGAAACCTGAAACCGGACGGGGTAGTCCGGTGATGCTGCGTGAAAATGGTGGGTGGTACTGGGATCGAACCAGTGACCCTCGCCTTGTAAGGGCGATGCTCTCCCAGCTGAGCTAACCACCCAACTTTCACACTTTCAAACCATCGTCTCTCAACGATTCACTTGCCGCTTTCGCGGCTTGCCAAGTCAGCGGTGCTGTCTCGATCAAGTGAGACGCGCATTTTAAGCATTTGCCCGGCGGTGTCAAATATTTTCCGGAAATTTTCCAAAAAAAGTGGCAACCCGTTAAAAAGCGGGCATTTTATGATCAGATGTTATGGTGATGGCTTGCGCTTTTTCTGGCCGTCCACTGACTTCAGAGCCGGTCTCTTCTGGCCAGCATTCCGGGCTTTCCTTTGCAGCGACAATTCGCTGACCCGCAGCTTGCGATCACCCGGAAGCGCCCTTTCTGCCAGCGTGCGGTTGAGGTGGTCCAGGCGTTGCCTGAACTCTTCTATTCGCTTGCCTGTAGCCTGCACAACCGCAGGCACCAACTCATTGGAAAACCGGCTCATGCCGTGCCGCAGCGAATCCTTCAATGACATAGTCCTTTACCCTGTGCATGTGACTAACCTAAGTGTAGTAATGCCGCCAGAGTTCTACAATTGTGAAACCGCTCACACTTTACGTCGCTTTGGCCAATCCGGCCGGCTCAGAAAATCCACCAGCCTCCGGATGATTCCGCCTCTTCTTTACACCTACGCTCTTCTTCCAGTGCGGCGTATTCCCGCTCCAGCTCGCGGATTTTCCGGTCGCTCTCCAGCGGCACAGCGGGGCCACCGCCAAACGGCCAGAACCAGGAGGGCGAATGGTACTTTCCCTCCTCTTTCATGCGCTCGATTTCCAGCTCCCGCTCCTCTTCCAGCAGCACCATCCGCCGCTCGAAATCAACGTCCTCATTTTCCTCCACAATGGACACGGCGGCGTGGTTGGGGGCCAGTAAATCACTGTTGAGAAAACGGGTGGACACCAGCTCTGTCGCCCGCATGGCATACGCTCGGCTGACCAGTTGCAGGTCACCCTCGGCCAGCGGATGCTCAAGGTCGAGATCCGGGGTCGGGCGCTCTGGCTCGGTCAGCTCGTTATAGCGAAGGTAATAAATGCGGCCGGGCTTCACCTTCAATGTGGCATCCGCAATCAGGCTCAGGCTGAAAGAGTTCAGCCCCTCCAGCCCCAGCAGTGGTCGGCGCATCGCGATGTGACGCTCCCCCGGACTGACTTCCAGCCAGGTAAAGCTGTTATTGCGGATATTGAAATAGTGCGTGTCATCCACGTAGACGCTGGGGGCCTCGATTTCATCCGCCGCCCACTGGGAATGGGTGCGATAGAAATAGATCAGCGCGTGGTCCTGATTCCACTGATCGTTCGCGATATGAACAAAATCGTGCCCGGACACCGGGTGCAAAAAGGATCCAACGCTTTTGCCAATGGACTGATAAACGGTACAGCCGGAAACCAGTACCAGCATCGACAAAAGCATCATGGGCGATCGGGTTTTCATTGTTATTCACTCTTAGTCCTTTGCGAGTGCCCCGATCATAGCAACAGCAAAACGGCAGAACTGAGAGCTACCGCAAGGTCTCGCTCCGCAGCTCATCCACCTGCTCGGACAGACGCACCAGCCGGGACGTCAGCTGGGAGCGGGAGGAATCGATGGACTCAACTGTTCGTTTCAAGGCCCCCAGTTCAGAACGGACAGCCTTCACATCACTACCGTTGGCCAACTCCCCGACATCTTTCTCCAGCGCCCTGATGCGACCTTCCAGACCATCAACACCTAGTTTCTGTTCCCGCTCGAATCGCTGAATACGGCGATCCACAACCTGATCCACCCCGTCCAGCGCGGAGTTCAACTCTGTCAGCCGCTTATCGGCCTGCTCCGTAGACTCCTTCAGGCTGACAATCTGCTGCCCCAGATCCTTGCGCAACGACGCCACCTCACCGGACAGGGACGACTCCAGCTCATCCACAGAAGCCGCCAACTGCTCACGGGCAGACACTTCGTCTTCCACATCACCGGCCAGCGAATCCAGGCGGGTGGCATGCTCATCCAGGCGTTTTTTATTGCGCTCGTTCGCTATAGCCCAGAGCTTGCGGATTTCGCTGTCCGCTGTATCCAGGCGCTCCTCCTGATCCGTCAGAGTCTGCTCGATGGACTGGCCTTTCTCCTCCAGGTTTTCCCCGGTTTCGGACAGATCACCCTCGAACCGCGCCAATGCAAGCTTACTCTGCCGCGCCCAGTACTCCGCATCCTCCAGTTGCCCTTCCAGGGCGTCGATCTGTTTCGCCTGACTGAACCAGCCGCCCCCGGCAACCACCGCCAGCACAACCAGCGCGACCCACACCACCGCCTGGCCGCCACGTCCGTTGCCACCACCGCCATTGGACTTCGGAGCTTTCGCGCCTGGCTCCCTGCCCTTACCACCACCCGCGCCTTTTGCTGCAGCCTTTTTCGGCTTCTCCGCAGACTCGGGTTTTCTGGGTGCACCACTACGAATACGGGACTCAGCTCTCAGTTCATCGTCATCTGGACGGATTGGTTCCATTACAACTCCCGGAATATGGACGGTTCAGGTAATAAGGCTCGATAATACCCGTACTGACGGATTCATTAAAATAACGGCGGATCAATAAAGCACGGTTTGCATGCTTATTAGGCAAAACATACAATGGCCGGCTTTCCAACATACACAGGACTGTTGCATATGCAGCCGCTTGTAGGTCTCATCATGGGCTCCAAATCGGATTGGCCCACCATGGAACACGCCGCCAACATGCTCGACAAACTCGGCGTCGCCTATGAAACCCGGGTAGTTTCCGCCCACCGCACACCGGATCTGCTGTTCGATTACGCGAAAACCGCCTCCGACCGGGGCCTGAAGGTCATCATCGCCGGTGCTGGCGGGGCCGCGCACCTGCCGGGCATGGTTGCCTCCCAGACATCGCTGCCGGTACTGGGGGTTCCTGTTCAGTCCAAAGCCCTTAACGGCCTCGATTCCCTGCTGTCCATTGTCCAGATGCCCGGCGGCATTGCCGTTGGTACACTGGCGATTGGCAAGGCCGGCGCCACCAACGCGGGCTTGCTGGCGGCACAGATTGTTGGAACGTTCGATGATGACGTGCGTAAAGCCGTCGATGATTTCCGTGCGAATCAGACTCAGACGGTTCTGGATAATCCGGACCCAAGGGATCAGTAAGCCGGTCACGGAGTAAGAAACGTTCGGAGCCTTCTGTCCAAAACACGCTACGAGCACATCCATGTGCGCTTGTTTCGGGCCGTCCATGGCCCTCAACAGTTTTGGACAGAAGGCTCCGAACGTTTCCCCAGGCTTTGGTGCATGATGATCAAACAAGCATGGGATTCAGATGTAGGTTGGATTAGGCAAAGCCGCAATCCAACAAACCCAGACCAACGGACTCAAAAGTTCATTGAGCAGGGTGGGTAGGTCTTCATAAAAAACACCGCCTGTCTGAGCATAGCGAGTTAAAGCGGAGTTTTTTATGAAGACCTACCCACCCTGCTCCGCCACCAAGACAAATGGCCATATAATGCCAGGAGAACACAGATGAGAATTGGTGTACTAGGCGCCGGCCAACTGGGACGCATGCTGGCCCTGGCCGGTTACCCACTGGCCAAGACGTTTGTATTCTACGACATGTCCGGCAGCCCCAGCGCCGGGCTGGGGGAAGTCATCATCGACCGGGAAGGCGAGTACCTGGACGACTTCCTCTCCCGCGTTGACCGGGTCACCTACGAATTTGAACACCTGCCGGTTGAGGTGGCCGAAAAAATCGCCGCCCACAAAACCGTACACCCTTGCCCCCGTGCACTGCAGGTCTGCCAGAACCGCGAAGCCGAGAAAACCCTCTTCGGCGAACTCGGCATTCCCACTCCGGAATGGAAAATCGCAGACAGCGCCGAATCCCTGCAGGCCGCTGCCGAGGAACTCGGCTGCCCCGTCGTTGCCAAATCCAATACCGAAGGCTATGACGGCAAAGGCCAGGCCGTACTCAAAAGCCCGGAAGAAGCTGCCGCTGCCTGGAAGTCCATCAGCCACCCACGCCTGATCGTGGAAAAGTTCGTCGACTTTCAGCGGGAAGTCTCCATCATCGCCGTACGCGGCGAAGACGGAGAGCTTGCCTTCTATCCTATTGCCGAGAACGCCCACCATGAAGGCATCCTGCGTTACTCCATCGCCCCGGCGCCCGGTCTGGAGAAACACATCCAGGACGATGCCGAACGCTACATCAAGGCACTGTTGAACGAACTGAACTACGTCGGCGTACTGACACTGGAACTGTTTGAAACCCCCACCGGCCTGGTCGCCAACGAAATGGCCCCGAGGGTTCATAATTCCGGCCACTGGACCATTGAAGGCGCCATGACCAGCCAGTTCGAAAACCACATCCGGGCGGTCAGCGGGCATCCGCTGGGCAACGTCGCGCCCCGGGGCGTGAGCTGCATGATCAACATCATCGGTGAGCATGGAGACATTGAACGTATTCTGGAACTGCCTTACGCTCATGTTCACCTCTATAATAAAGGTGAACGTCCAGGCCGGAAGCTCGGTCACGTGAACGTTCTGGCAGACAGTTACGAAGAACTGGTATGGCGGGTCAAGAACTGCGCACAGTTCCTGCCCGGCAGCCCGGAGTTTAAAAGTTCTTTAACACCAAAGGGTTGATATAACTCAAAGCAGCCCTATATTCCCTAAGTGTCATTCACATAAACAGAGAGAACCAGGGAGAACGACCTCATGGCATTTGAACTTCCCGCACTACCGTACGAAAAGAACGCACTCGAACCGCACATCTCTCAGGAAACACTCGAATACCATTACGGCAAGCACCACAACACCTACGTAACCAAGCTGAACGGTCTGGTTGAAGGTACGGACAACGCCAACAAGTCGCTCGAAGACATCATCAAGAGCGCCAGCGGCCCGCTGTTCAATAACGCCGCCCAGGTTTGGAACCATACCTTCTACTGGAACTGCCTGAGCCCGAACGGCGGCGGTGAGCCGACCGGCGCAGCGGCCGATGCCATCAACAAGGCGTTTGGCTCTTTCGAAGAATTCAAGAAAGAGTTCAATGACAAGGCCGCCAACAACTTCGGCTCTGGCTGGACCTGGCTGGTGAAGAAGGCCGACGGCAGTGTTGCCATCGCCAACACCAGCAACGCGGAAACACCGCTGACCGGCGCCGACAAGCCGGTTCTGACCGTTGATGTCTGGGAGCACGCGTACTACATCGATTACCGCAACTCCCGCCCGAACTATCTGGAAGCTTTCTGGAAGCTGGTGAACTGGGATTTCGTGAACGAAAACCTGGCATAACATCGCCCGGAATGTCATGCAGAGCCTGCTCTGCACAAAAAACGCCCGCTGACCAGCGGGCGTTTTTTTGTATACGATCTACATAATCCTTACAAATTGAAACACCCGCACTCTGAAAACTTTGGAACAATTGCCGATACTGAACACAGTGGCGCCAATTTGAACCATACTGAATAACAACAAACAGCTTTCGATCCGCCCCCCCTCGGCAGGACATCGGAGCTGATCCTGATGTAACGGATGAAATGAGCCTTCATGCAGAACACCTTTGAGGTAGAACATCGCCTGAGTTACCGGGTACTGCGCTGGGTATTGGGCGTCGCCCTGATCAGCGGCATCATCATCAGCGCCATCCAGATTGCCCTCGATGCCGGTCGAGTGTCCCGGTCTCTGGATGATCATGCTACGCAGACCATCGCCCTCGTTCGTGATGCCGCTACCCAAGCCGTGTTCAGCATTGACAGCGAACTCGCCCAGCAAGTCGTTGATGGCCTGTTCGAACAGGAGGCCATTCATCAGGCCAGCATCACCCACCCGGACGGAGAGCCCCTGGGTTCCGGCAACCGCCCCTTACAACAAGGCCCGTTCCGCCCGATCACCGCTTCCATCTTCAGCCCGGAGCGGGAATACCGGGAGGCGCTGTCGCGCCCCAGCAACCCCGGCACCATCTACGGTTACCTGGAGGTTCACTACGATACCGCCCATGCCGCGCGAACCTGGCTTGAGCGAGCTGCCGTCACCTTTGTCTCCGGTATCGCCACAGCCATCATTCTCGGTATGGCCCTGTACGTGGTTTTCCACCTTTTGCTGACACGGCCATTGCTCCGCATTGTCCACTCCGTCAAGCAGGTCAATCCCGAGCATCCGGATGACCGGCTGCTGTCATTGCCTCAGGGCCATCAGACCGATGAACTCGGCCTCTGGGTCAACGCCACCAATAACCTGCTGGTCTCCATCGGCGACACCCAGAAGCGCCACCTCGAGGCGGAAGACCGGGTCAACCGGTTATCCCGCTATGATCAACTGACAGGCCTGCCCAGCCGCGAGACCTTCATGGAGCTGTTGAAAGCAAACATTGAAGAATCGGCCGCCAGGAAAAACTCCCTCTCCCTGATGGTCTGCGGCATCGACGACTTCAAGTCCGTCAATGAACAGTGCGGATTCAGTACCGGTGACCTGATCCTGCAAATCATTGCGGACCGCCTGATGCAGCGATTGGGCAGCCACCGGTTCACTGTCGCCAGGCTGGGAAGCGATCAGTTCGCCGTGGTGGAAAAAGGCCTGCGGGATGATTACCAGGCCGCCGATACCGCCGAACTGGTCCTCGACTGCATCAACCAGCTCATGAACTTTGACGACCAGACCGTCGCCATAACCGCCACCCTGGGCATCGCACTCTTCCCCAATGACGCCGCCAAAGCCGACCGGCTGCTGCAATGCGCAGAGCAAACCATGGCCCTGGCCAAACAGGGAGGCAAAAACCACTTCCAGTTCTATGTCGCCAGCATTGACCGGGAAATCCGTGAACGCAAACAGCTGGAGAAAGATCTTTCCAGCGCCCTGGCCAACCACCAGTTCCACCTGGTCTATCAACCCCAGGTCAACCTGGAAAGCCGCCGGATCATCGGGGCGGAAGCCCTGCTTCGCTGGGAACACCCGGTCAGGGGGCTGGTGCCACCGGATCATTTTATTCCCATTGCCGAGGTCAACGGCATCATAGTCGAGATCGGACAATGGGTGCTCGACCAGGCTTGCTGGCAGGCGGCTCGCTGGGCGGCCGATGGCATGCCGCTGAGGATTGCTGTCAACCTGTCGGCGGTTCAGTTACGCCAGGACCGCATCGTTGATGACATCCTCAGCACCCTGAAACGACATAACATCCCGGCAGGGCGCCTGGAACTGGAAGTGACTGAAACCAGCTTCATGACCAATCTCGAAGACGCCGTGGCGAAACTGCACCGGTTACACAAGGCGGGCATCAGCATTGCGGTGGACGACTTCGGCACCGGATACTCTTCGCTGACCTACCTGAAGCGCATGCCGGTCCAGCACCTGAAAATCGACAAGCAGTTCATCCGTGACCTGCTGGTGAACGATGACGACACCCGCATCGCCAACACCATCATCGACCTGGGCCGCAGCCTGAACCTCTCCGTGGTCGCCGAAGGGGTCGAAACCGAGGAACAGGAGTATTACCTGACTCAACGCGGCTGCAAGCTGGCCCAGGGTTATTTCTTCAGCAAGCCATTGTTACCTCGCGATTTTGAGACCTTCGTGGCTGGCTTTCACGAGAAAATAGTAGAAAATAACGCCTGACCTCCCGGCACCACATTCCGGAATCCAAATCGCCCTACCCGTTTCAAGGAGTTGTCATGGGAACCACCATTATCGGCTTAATCGTTATTGCGGTTGCTGTTTTTTATCTGGTCTACATCTACAACCGGCTGGTGTCTCTGCGTAACCAGTTCAAGAACGGCTTCGCCCAGATTGATGTCCAGCTCCAACGCCGCCATGACCTGATCCCCAACCTGGTGGAATCGACCAAAGCCTACATGGCCCATGAACGCAATACGCTGACGGCGGTTATGGAAGCCCGCAACAACGCAGTCAGCGCCCAGAGGGATGCCGCCAGCGATCCCGGCGAAAGCACCAAAATGCAGCGACTGGGGTCGGCGGAGAACCTGCTCACCAAGGCCCTCGCCAATTTCTACGCCGTCGCTGAAAATTACCCGGAGCTGAAAGCCAACGAAACGGTACAGCAACTGATGGAAGAACTGTCCAGCACGGAAAACCGGGTCGCATTCGCGCGCCAGGCCTACAACGACGGCGTGATGGGCTACAACATTTTCCGCGAGCAGTTCCCCAATAACGTGCTCGCCGGCCTGTTCGCCTTCAAGCCCACGTCCCAGCTTGAGCTGGAAACCCCGGAGGCCCGCCAGGCACCCAGAGTGGCCTTCTGAGGCCATAAACCATGGCTCATCAAGGCTTCTTCCAGCGTCAGGCCAATGCCCGGCGTAATACCACACTACTGGTCGTCCTGTTCCTTGCCGCCGTGATCCTGATCACCCTCGGGGTCTGCCTTGTGGGGTACCTGGTGACCCGCAGTGAATCCTCCGGCCTGGCATTCCACCACTGGCTGTTGAGCCAGCATGGCGCGATGACAGCCGCCGCCGTTGTCCTCCTGATTGTACTCGGGTCACTGGTCCGCTGGCTTGACCTGGCCGGGGGCGGAGAACGGGTGGCCAACATGGTCGGCGCACGGGAAATTGACCCCGACACCAGGGACGCCGAAGAGCGCAAGTTGCGCAATATAGTCGAGGAAATGGCCATCGCCAGCGGGGTTACGGTTCCCCGGTTGTATGTGATGGATCAGGAGACCGGTATCAATGCCTTTGTCGCCGGTTATACCCCGGGGGAAGCGGTGATGGTGGTGACCCACGGAGCCCTCACCCACCTTACGCGGGACGAACTGCAGGGCGTGGTGGGGCATGAGTTCAGCCACATCCTGAATGGTGATATGCGACTGAACGTACGGCTGATTGCCATTCTGGCGGGCATCCTGATGCTGGGGCAGATCGGCGGGTTCATGCTACGCGCCGGGTTCTACCGCTCGCATTCGTCGCGCACCTCGAGAGACGGTAGGGGTCAGGCCATCCTTGGTCTGATCGGGCTCGCCCTGCTGGTGATCGGGTATATCGGAGTCTTCTTCGGACGGCTGATCCAGGCCGCGGTGTCCCGGCAACGGGAAACCCTCGCGGATGCCTCATCGGTCCAGTTCACCCGCAATCCGGAAGGTATCGCCGGGGCGCTGTTCAAGATCGGCCTGAAGGGTGGCTACCTGGACACCACCAGTCACGCCAGTGACATGAATCACATGTGTTTCGGGGAAAGCGCCCGCATGAAGCTGTCATCCCTGCTGGCATCGCACCCGCCGGTGGAGGATCGCATACATGCAATCCAGCCGGGCATGCTGGCGCGCCTGCGAAGCCGGCTCAGGGATACGGAAGCCTCCCTGGATCTGTCCCCTGGCCAGGAAGCGCCCCGCGCCGCCAACGCTTCTGGCTTTGCCGGTACGCAGTACAGCACGGAGAAATCGGCGGCCGGATTCTCCGGCAACGTGGGCACCGTGACCAGCGCCGGCGAAGACTATGCCATCGCCCTGCTGGCACAGATCCCCCAGACCTTTCGCAACCTGCTCTACACCCGCGCCGGTGCTGTACAGCTCTGCTACGCCCTGCTGATTCACACCCTGCCCCGCAACGAGCAGGACGACGCCCTGGCGCAGATTACCCGGCACCCGCTTCTAAGCCCCCAACGGGACTTGCTGGACAAGTTCCTTCCCGCCCTCGAAAGCCAGGGAACGGCCATCCGTTTCCCGGCGCTGGAACTGGCCATGCCGGCATTACGAAAACTCGATCCGGAAGAAAGGGATGGACTTCATACCGCAGTGCGGCAGCTGATTGGCGCCGACCGGAAGGTCACTCTTTTCGAACTGGCCATGAGCAGCTTCCTGAAGCGCCACCTGATGCCTGAATCTGCACGGGTGGTACCGGTACGATACCGCAACTATAAAGCCGTGCTACCGGCTCTGAAGTGCCTTATGAGCCTGCAAGCCAGGGCCGGCGCCCGGATCGGGGACGAAGCGGAGAATCTGTACCGGGAAGCCATGGCAGGCTTTGCCAGCACCGAGGAGGCGGGAACCCTGCAAGCGAGGGTATCACTGAAGGAGCTTCAACAGGCACTGACGATCCTGAACCAGCTCTCCCCCCTGCTGAAGCCGGCCATCATTGATGCCGCCGGTCACTGTGTGACCCACGATGGGCGGGTGGATGTCACGGAGTATGAAATGATCAGGCTGGTGGCGGATCAGCTGGATTGCCCGATGCCGCCACTGCCAGCCTGACCCGCTTACTGGATGCGATCCGGGCCGGGATTGAACAGGTTATCGATCTCGGGCCGCTGCTCTGGTTCAGGCAACCCCAGCTTCTTGCGCACCCCCAGATTAACCTCCCACAAGCCGTTGTACTTCTCGGAGGTCATGGCAACCGAGTCCGCCTTGTCCAGCAGGATCTTCGGACGCAGGAAAACCAGTAGGTTGCGCTTGATACGGCGCTCGGACTCCGAGGAGAACAACCGGCCAAGCACCGGGATATCACCGAGCAGGGGCACCTTGCTGCGATTGACCAGCAGGTCGTCCTTCATCAGGCCACCGAGCACGATGGTTTCGCCATCATCCGCCAACACTGTCGTTTTGATCTCTCGCTTGCTGGTCACAATGTCCGAGGCGTCCGCGACACTTTCCGCGATATCCTCGGTGGTCTGCTCCACAACCAGGCGCACCAGACCGTCAGCACTGATGGTTGGGGTGACTTTCAGGGTCAAACCGATGTCGCGGCGTTCAATGGTCGTGAAGGGATTGGTGGTGCCATCACCAGTCACGGTGGATTGACCGGTACGGAAGGGCACATTCTGGCCGACAATAATTTCTGATTCCTGGTTATCCAGGGTGATGATACTGGGCGTAGACAACAGGTTCGCCGCTGCGGAGGTCGACAACGCCTGCAACAGCACGCCCCAGCTCAAACCGTCCTCGTCCCGTTGGCCCGCACCCACAGTGATGCCGCCAGTAGCAGGCTCAATAAGAGAGTCGTTAATGATCGCACCCAGCACATCGCCCAGGCTTCGGCCTACGTTGCCAAAGTTGGTACCGGCAATCGGCGTCGACTCGCCAGACTCATCCCCCACTGCAACCTGAACGCCAAGATCCTCACCCAGCTCATCACTGATTTCGACGATCGCCGCCTCAATCAGGACCTGGGCCCGGCGCACATCCAGCTGCGCCACAATCTGTTCCGCTTCCTGCATAATGGAAGGTTCACCCCTGACGACCAGGGCATTCAGCCCCTCATCGGCAAACACGGAAAAGCCGGTACTGCGACGACCGCCATTCTGGGAGGCACCAGAGCCGCCCCCGGCTGTTTCCTCGACAAGCTCCCCCATAACACCTTTGAGCAGTTCAGACAGGTCTGCGGCATCGGCATGCTTCAGGCGAATAACTTTCGTGGTTCCCCCGCTGGCGGAAGGCTGGTCAAGCTTGAGGATCAAGCTCCGCATTTTGTCCCGGAAAGTTTCATCACCCCGCAGAATCAAACGGTTGCTGCGTTCATCGGCGGTGACGCTGTACTTACGTGCGGCGTTCTCACCACCGGCCTGCCCCAATTCGTCGGGCGCCAGCTCCTGAAGCAGCTCCACCATGTCACCGACCCAGGCCTCATCCAACTGGATGACTTCCACTTCGTACTTGGAGGGGCTGTCCAGCTCGCGGACAATCTGCTCGATACGGCGAATATTGGCCGAGTGATCGCTGACAATCAGGGCGTTAGCCGCTGCCACGCCGGCCAGGTGGCCATATTTGGCGACCAGCGGTCGCAGGATCGGGACCAGCTCCAGGGCGTTGGCGTTATCAATCTGGATGACCCGGGTGATCAGTTGTTCGGAAGGAGTTTCCGTAAAGCGATCCAGGGACTCCGCCGACTGCTTGGCATCCACCTGCTGCACCACCTTGATGACTTCCTCCCCCGGAATGGCAGTAAAGCCATGGACCTGCAGCACCGCCAGGAACAGGTCGTAGATTTCATCCTTGTTCATCGGGGCGCTGGACAGCACCGTCACCTTGCCCTTGACCCTCGGGTCCACTACAAAGCTGTAGCCGGTGATGTCTGCCACCTGGGTCACAAACGCGCGGATGTCCGCATCTTTCAGGTTCAGTCTCCAGGTTTCATCCTGTCCATACGCAAGAGACATCAGAGGCATCAGGAGGACCAATACCATGGCCCGAAACAGATTCGTCTTATGGTTATACATCTGGCGATTTCGTCCTGTTATCGATGAACCCGGTCAGCGCCACTGCTCGGGTATGGCATAGCTCACGGTCAGGGTGGAACCGTCCCGTTCAATTTCGATTTCCAGCTGGGGCTCCGTGCGCCAGCTGTCCAACAACGACTTGTCCTGCTCAATATCACCCAGGCGCTGCCCGTTGACGGCGGTAATCACGTCACCGGCCCTCAGGTTAACGGCATTGAGCATGGCATTGGAACCGTCGTACACATATCCCCCCGAACCCGAACCATCCGTCGGTGAGAGCCCGTAGGCGGCCAGCGCGGCCGCGCCCTGGCTGTCCAGCTGGTCCCGGGCGTCGGCAAGGAACTGGTCGGGCGATTCTGCCGGTTCCTGCGGTTCATCCGCAACCAGCGCATCTCCGCCGGTCTGTTCTTCGAAAGCGAGGGACTCATACCGACCATTGCGACGGATCAGGATACGCCCGGGCTCCACTTCCACCAATTCGGCGTTCCCCGGGAGTGCATCCCCTACCCGGTAATGTTCGGTTTCGCCGTTACTTCCAGCAACTATAGCACCTGAGTCCTCCGGGCGCTCCGCCAGCAGTACCCCTTCCAGGCGCAATTTCAGTCCGGTTTCCGGAGCCGACCGGCGAACCACCTCCGCCACCCGGTTTTCACCCTGGGGGCGACCAAACAGTTCGTAATTGGAAACAGGCGTATCCAGAGACGCATTGCCCCTGCCTGGACCACCCCCTTCCACCCCGGCGCTTGCAACAAACGGCTGCTCGTCCCACAGCGCCAGCCAGGTCACCCGCGCCAGCGTCACCGCGAGATAGACCACCAGCAGCAGCAGTAAAAGATTCGCCAGCAACCGTGCGATACGCGCCTGCCCCTGAAACGAAAGCGCTGCCATCAGAACCCTCCGGGCAGCAACGGCTGCCGGACACGGAACACCACATCATCCGGCTGGGCCGAGCCCGACCAGGGCTGATCCGCCAGATCGACCATGCGCTTGTAGACACGCAATTCCATGGTTCCGTTCCACTGGATATTGGCATCCGCCGCTGGCCCATCACCGCCCTGCTCCAACACCGTCAGGGCAATGCCGTTGTTGGTGGTGTCCAGGTTCGCCTCCATGGGCGGGAACTCGGCCTGCCCCGTCTGATTCCCCATCGGCCAGGTCACCAGTCCACCATCCCAGCGGCCATAGCCACGGGCATCGGCCAGGCGATTGTCTTCCCAGGCAACCCGGAGGCGGTCGATGGTAATGTCGCCCTCGATCATGGCGCCGCCACTCTGGCGGATCAGGTCTTCAAACTCCGCCACGGCCACGTAGCCACGGGCGTCCAGATTCACATCGCCCGGCCAGACGACAACAACATCACCGTTCAATTGCGATTGTGACGTGGCAATGGACACCGCCAGCGGCCATTGCAGGGAGGAAACCGAAGGCCAGCCCAGCTCCCAATCGGCACGAACCGGGTAACCGGCGACCACCATAGCTGCAGCACCACGCCAGACTGTACCGGAAACCTGCTGTACCTGAACCTGGGGAGGCAGTGTGAGATGGGATGAGGCCTGATGCCAGATCCAACCAGCCGGTACCCATACAATCAACGCCACCAAATAGACGAGCAATCCAGCCAGCAGAAGCAAAAGCAGCTTGCCGGGACGGAGAAAAGGTTTTGCTGCGGATTCAGTCATTCAGCGACACATTAAAAATTAACCGGTTGCCGAGTCTAGCAAAGGGAATATGGCAGGTCATGAAACAAATGCACAAAGCCGGAGGTTTTTCTTGTCAAATGATGCCGCCACGGATGCCAGACACAAAAAAACCCGCGCAGGATGATGCCTGCGCGGGTTTTTCGGGTCTCCGGCTTGCGGAGAGAGGTTACGGGGGCTTACATCATGCCGCCCATGCCTCCCATTCCGCCCATGCCACCCATGTCCGGCATACCGCCGCCGGCTTTCTCGTCTTCCGGCTCATCCGCCACCATGGCTTCGGTGGTGATGATCAGGGAAGCAACGGAAGCCGCAGCCTGCAGCGCGGAACGGGTTACCTTGGCAGGATCCAGGATGCCCATTTCCAGCATGTCGCCATACTCTTCCGTGGCGGCGTTATAGCCGTAGCTGCCTTCGCCCGCACGGATGTTGTTGACCACAACAGACGGCTCGCCACCGGCGTTCTGTACGATCTGGCGCAGCGGCGCTTCCATCGCACGGCGCAGGATGTTGACACCAGCCTTCTGCTCCTCGTTGATCGCATCGACCTTGTCCAGTGCGGCAATGGCACGGATCAGGGTAACACCACCACCGGCAACAACGCCTTCTTCGACCGCAGCGCGGGTAGAGTGCAGTGCGTCTTCAACACGGGCTTTCTTCTCTTTCATTTCCACTTCGGAGCCGGCGCCAATCTTGACCACGGCAACACCGCCAGCCAGCTTGGCCACGCGCTCCTGCAGCTTCTCCTTGTCGTAATCGGAAGAGCTGTCTTCGATCTGCTTACGGATCTGCTCAACGCGAGCCTCAATGTCGGACTCAGCGCCAGCACCGTTGATCACCGTGGTGTTTTCCTTGGTGATGTTGATGCGCTTGGCAGTACCCAGGTCGTCCAGAGTGGTGTTCTCCAGAGTCAGGCCCACTTCTTCGGAAATCACGGTACCACCGGTCAGGATGGCGATGTCCTGCAGCATTTCCTTGCGACGATCACCAAAGCCAGGCGCTTTCACAGCGGCAACTTTCACGATACCGCGCATGTTGTTGACCACCAGCGTAGCCAGCGCTTCGCCTTCGATGTCCTCGGCGATGATCATCAGCGGCTTGCCAGCCTTGGCAACGGCTTCCAGCACCGGAAGCAGTTCACGGATGTTGGAAACTTTCTTATCAACCAGCAGGATGTATGGGTCTTCCAGCTCTACGGACATGTTGTCCTGATTGTTGATGAAGTACGGAGACAGGTAACCGCGGTCGAACTGCATACCTTCAACCACGTCCAGCTCGTCTTCCAGGCCACGGCCTTCCTCAACGGTGATAACACCTTCTTTGCCCACACGCTCCATGGCGTCGGCGATGATCTTGCCGATGCTCTCGTCGCCGTTGGCGGAGATGGTGCCCACCTGGGCGATGTTGCGGTTGTCATCACACGGCTTGGCCAGATCACGAATGGCCTGAACGGCGGCGACGGTGCCCTTGTCGATGCCGCGCTTCAGATCCATCGGGTTCATGCCCGCAGAGACCGCCTTGATACCTTCGCGAACAATGGCCTGGGCCAGAACGGTCGCAGTGGTCGTACCGTCGCCGGCACTGTCATTGGTCTGGGAAGCCACTTCCTTGACCATCTGGGCGCCCATGTTCTCGAACTTGTCTCTCAGTTCGATTTCCTTCGCTACGGACACACCGTCTTTAGTTACGGTAGGCGCGCCAAAGGATTTTTCCAGAACCACGTTGCGGCCCTTGGGACCAAGAGTCACCTTGACCGCGTCCGCCAGGATATTAACGCCTTCAACCATGCGCTTGCGCGCGCTGTCGCCGAATTTAACGTCTTTTGCTGCCATGTCTTCTATTCCTGTTCGTTAAACCGAATTCGTTGAATCAATCGGAATAATGAGGGTTCGTGCCGGTCGCTTTCGCGATCACTCAAGCACGCCGTAGATATCGTTTTCGCTCATGATCAGGAGCTCTTCACCGTCAACCTTTACGGTGTTACCGGCGTACTGACCGAAAACCACGGTGTCACCAACCTTGACCGCCAGTGCACGGGTTTCGCCATTATCGAGGATCCGGCCATTGCCCACGGCGATAACCTCACCCTGGGACGGCTTTTCCTTGGCATTGCCCGGCAGCACGATGCCACCTGCAGTTTTCTCTTCTTCTTCCTTACGGCGCACGACAACACGATCGTGTAGCGGACGAATTTTCATTGCTCGGTTTCTCCAATAGTCAGATTAATGTGGCAATGACATTTGCTGTTAAAGGTCGGATCAGCGTGTGTAACCCGACGGCTGTTGTAGGTCGGATTAGCGAAGCGTAATCCGACAAATTGCCCGGCTATTAACTAGCTGTATTCCAACTGTTATCAGCCCGCAGCGAACTTGTGTGTTCTATTTGGGGTGACCGGTAGGTATTTTCAACACCCGCGATAAAAAAATTTTTACTTTTTTTCGATGCGGTCGTGATCACGCTCGGTTTCATCCCGGTACTCACCATCGATGATGTCGCCGTTGGCGTCCCGGTCGAACGGACGTTGCTGGCCAAAGGGATTCTCGCGATTATCAAACGGCCCCTGTCCGAACGGTCCCTGACCACCGCCGGCGCGGAAATGGAAACCGCTGACCTGGCCAGACACCACCAGCCGCTTCAGAGCCTGGGCGACAAACCAGTGCCGCGTACCCGGAATCAGACACAGAAAGCCGACGGTGTCGGTGATAAAGCCCGGCGTCAGCAGCAGCGCACCGCCAACCGCCAGCACCAACCCCTCGGCCACCTCTTTTGCCGGCAGCTCACCACTATTCAGCCGTTGGTTCGCCCGCAGCAACGTGGCCAGACCCTGCTGGCGTAACAACCAGGCACCGACCACCGCTGTGAGCAAAACCAGGCCAATGGTATTCAGCACACCGATCATGCCACCGACCTTGATCAGCACCGCCATCTCGGCAATGGGCATGATAATGAATAGAAACAGGAAAACGGGCAAGGTGCCTCCTTGATGATATAATCCGCGCACCAACAAAAACCGTTCAGGCACACAGAAAACGTAAAACCACTGTAGAACTTAGTTAGGGCAAAACATGAAACTTCAAGATTCCGTGATTGCAATTACCGGCGGTGGCCAGGGTCTGGGCCGCGCCATGGCCGAATACCTCGCTGCCAGGGGTGCGAAACTGGCACTGATCGACCTGATGCCGGAAAAGCTGGACGAGGCCGTTGCAGCCTGCAAAGCCGCCGGTGTCGAGGCGAAAAGCTACGTGTGCAACGTCGCCAAGGAAGACGATGTGGAGAAGACCTTCGCGGCAATCGTCTCTGACTTCGGTCAGTTGAACGGTCTGATCAACAACGCCGGCATCCTTCGTGACGGTCTGATGGTCAAAGCGAAAGACGGCGAAATCACCAAGCGTATGGAACTGTCCCAGTGGCAGGCCGTCATCGACGTCAACCTTACCGGCGTCTTCCTGTGTGGCCGCGAAGCCTCCACCCAGATGATCAAGAACGGCGACCAGGGCGCGATCATCAACATCGCTTCCATCTCCCGCGCCGGCAATATGGGCCAGAGCAACTACTCCGCCGCCAAGGCCGGCGTATCCGCCCTGGTTCCGGTATGGGCGAAAGAGCTGGCCCAATATGGCATTCGCTGCATGGGTATTGCCCCGGGCTTTATCGAAACCGAGATGACCGCGTCCATGAAGCCGGAAGCCCTGGAGAAAATGACCGCCGGCATCCCGCTCAAGCGTATGGGTAAACCGGAAGAGATTGCCTCTGCTGCGGCGTTCATCTTCGAGAATGACTATATGTCCGGTCGGATGATCGAGGTGGATGGGGCTTTGCGGCTCTGATTTCCTCGCTCACTGGGGTAGCCCTCTGGTTAAGGGGGCTGGTCCCGGGGTGGGGGTACCTTTTCTTTCGGAAAAAGAACTCGCTGCGCTCAGACACCTTTGTTCCTGCAGAAAAGGTACCCCCACCCCGTGACCGACTTAACTCCGAGGGGGAAGTCCCCTATGACTCAGAGCCTGGTTGTTATGGCCGCCACTGAAAACGTTTCATGGACACCCGGCTGTTGAAGACTTCCACGCCCTCTTCACGTAAGCGGAAAACCTGGGTTTCGTAGGTTTCGGAGCCCTGGGGAAAGGCTATCTGGCCGGAACTGCGGATGACTCGATACCAGGGGATGGAATGGCCTGACGGTAGCATGCCCAAGGCTCGCCCCACAAACCTTGCCTGGCGCCCAAGTCCAGCCATGTCGGCAACCTGCCCATAGCTGGCAACTGAACCCGGTGGTATTGAAGCCACAACCTGCCAGATTTTTTGCTCTTTAGTAGGTTCAGACATGATTGGCTCTCTTCAACAACTAGCGGCAGTTAATCCAGCCCACACGAACCCGTCTGATCGGTCCAGGGATGGGGTGCCTTTTCTGCCGGAATAACGGTGTCTGAGCGAAGCGAGTTCGTTTTCCAGAAGAAAAGGCACCCCACCCCTGGGCCAGCCACCTATGTTCACCGGGGCTCGGGCACCCCCTCAGCCTCCTCATTACGAGGCGCCAAAGCATCCAGCCGTTCGCCCTGGCGAATCATGTAGATGGCCAGGAGGATGGCGGGGACGCCCATAAAGCCGGCGACGAGGAAGAACTGCGCGTAGCCGAAATCCGCCACCACGATGCCGGAGAAGCCGCCGATGAACTTGCCTGGCAGGGTCATCAGGGAGCTGAACAACGCGTATTGGGTAGCGGTAAACGACGCACTGGTCATGCTGGAGAGCCAGGCGATGAGTGCCACGTTGGCGATGCCGCCGCTCAGGTTATCGGCGCTGACCACGGCGGCCAGGGTGATTATATTGGGCGGGTACTGGGCCAGCAGCACAAACAGCAGGTTGGTGGCCGCCGTCATCACCGCCCCCAGCAACAGAATACGGCGCACGCCATAGTGCACCACCATCACCCCCCCGATCAGCGAGCCGGCGATGGTCATGAAGAAGCCGAATATCTTGGTCACATCCGCCACCTGGGTTTTGGAGAAGCCCATAAAATCCAGGTAGAACGGATTGGCCATAACCCCCATGGCGATGTCGGATATGCGATACACCGCCACCATCAACAGAATCAGAAGCGCCAGCTCCTTATAGCGGTGGAAAAAGTCCAGGAATGGCCCGGCCACGGCGGCGTAGAACCAGCCCACCAGACGGGCCAGCTGGGGATTCAGGTGGGCGCGCTTGCTGGCTTCCTCCTCGATCTTGTGGGCAATGTCCTGGGCGGCGGCGAAGTGGTTCACCTCAGGCTCACGCACTACCAGCACCGTGACCACACCAACGCCGACCAGCAGCGCCATCACCTCATAAGACACTTGCCAGGACCAGAATTCGGCCAGATACAAGGCACCGGCACCGGCCACCAGCAGCGCCAGCCGATACCCGAAAATATAGGTGGCCGCCAGGGCCGCCTGCAGCCGTTCCTCGGCAATCTCGATCCGGTAGGCATCAATGGCCACATCCTGGGTGGCGGAGGAAAACGCCACCAACAAACCACAGAGCGCCATCATTTCCGGGGCGGCGATGGCATCCACATGGGCCATCAGGTACAGGCCCGTGGCGATGCCGGACTGGGCCAGCAGGATCCAGCTCCGGCGTTTGCCCAGCAACCTGTCCAATAGCGGCAGCTTCAACCGGTCCACCACCGGGGCCCAGAACACCTTGATGGAATAGGTGATGCCCAGCCAGCTGAAGAAACCAATGGTGGCGGTTTCCACACCCATATCCGCCAGCCGCGCGTTCAGCGTCGAAAATACCAGCAGGAACGGCAGGCCAGCGGAGAACCCCAGGAACAACAGGGCGACGACCTGCCAGCGAGTGTAGGTGTAGAGCGCATCCCTGAGCAGTGCCAGGCGTGTACCGGATAAGATGGCGCGGCCTCCGGATCAGTCGCGGAAATTGTTGAACTGCAGGGGAATATCCAGCTCGGTTTCTTTCAGCATGGCGATGGCGGATTGCAGGTCATCCCGCTTCTTCCCGGTCACCCGGACCTTGTCACCCTGGATACTGGCCTGCACTTTGAGCTTGGCATCCTTGATCATCTTGACGATTTTCTTGGCCATGTCGGTTTCGATGCCCTGCTTCAGCAGCAGGTGTTGCTTGACCAGTTTGCCGGCCTTGCTCTCACCGTCCTCGGACAGGGCACGGCTGTCGATATTGCGCTTGGCAAAAGCCATCCGCAGCATGTCCAACAGCTGCTCCAGCTGAAATTCCTGCTCGGCGCTGATGGTAATGCCCTTGTCATTGTGCTCGATATTCGCGTCCACATTCTTGAAATCCCAGCGGTTGCCCAGATCCCGCTTGGCCTGGTCCACAGCGTTGGTGACTTCGTGCATATCAATTTCGGAAACAATGTCAAAAGAGGGCATGGTCGTTATTCTCCGCAAAACGTAATGGGTATACTCTATCCACGTAAATAAGGGCAGAGCATAGCAAGACCCGCCCCTCACCGCATCTGACAATGGACTGGTAAGAAGTAGACAACAATGCCAAATCTGGACCTCCCCATCCTCGTAGTAGACGACGCAAAGTTCAGCAGTATGGTGGTTGGGCGCACCTTGCGAAATGCCGGATATCGCGACGTACGTATCGCCAACAACGCGTTGTCGGCCCTCGAGCTGATGGAACAACGCCCGGTCAGCGTGCTGATTGCCGACTGGCTGATGCCGGAAATGGACGGCCTGGAGCTGACTGACCAGGTGCGCCAGCAGGACGAGCAGGACAACCACTACACCTATATCATCCTGCTGACCGCCCGGGAAAGCGTGGAAGCCCTGTCTGAAGCCTTCGACCGGGGCGTGGACGATTTCATCTATAAATCCGACATGACCAAGCAGCTGATTCCCCGGATTTTCGCCGCCGACCGCATGGCCGACCGGCAAAACACCCTGCTGCGGGCCAACTCCCTGCTGATCGAGAACAATCGAGAACTGGAAGCCACCAACATCATCGACCTGGAAACCGGGCTGTGCAACAACAAATACGCCCGTGACCGACTGGGCAAATCCCTGCGTCATGCGGAATCCCGCAACGGGTCAACTGCGTATGTGCTGTGCGGTATCCGCAACTGGCAGGAACTCAAGCGCAAGCACCCGCCGTCGGTGATGAGTGAACTGGCCATCGGCATCGCCCGCCGCCTGAGCCACCTGATTCGCCCCATGGATACCCTGTGCCGCGTTGGGGACAACCAGTTTGCCATCGTGGCCTATTTCCCCCGCAGTGAGAACTGCACCACCACGACGTTCCGGCGGGTGTTTGATGGCATTAACCACAAGGCATTGAAAACCACCGCCGGGTACATTTCCGTGGAAGCCGGCATGGTGTTGTGCAAATCCGACGCCCAAAGCGGCACGCCATCGGTCCAGGAGGTTGAGCAGGCAGCGGTTCAGGGGCTGGTGGATGCGTATGAGACGCGGCGGTTTACGGAGACAATGCCGGCGGCGGTGGAGAAGGTTTAACCCGACATCACACTCGGTAACACTGAATCACACTTCACCAACAGACTTCAGAGCGCGAAAGCCCTATTCTGCAATTGTGGATTCAAGCAGTATCCCCCATGGCGGAGGAGCCGTGTAGTACCTCCGCCGCCGTATGGGAGACGGATCCATCGAATTAACGAATTTTTCAGGCACTTTCGTTCTTTCCTTAAGTTTTGTTGTTAAGCCAGCTCCCATGAGCTGGCTTTTTTATGGAAGAAACAAAAACAAAAACGCCCGGAAAAATCCGGGCGTTTTGCAACCTGCTGAACGTCAGCCTTAAAGCTTTCGCCCCTTGCCAGCCGCAATCCGCAACCTCAGCGCATTCAGCTTGATGAAGCCTTCCGCGTCTTTCTGGTCGTACGCGCCCTGGTCTTCCTCGAAGGTTGCGATCTTCTCGTCAAACAGCGAGTCTTCGGACTTACGGCCCACAACGTCCACATTGCCCTTGTACAGCTTCAGCCGCACGGTGCCGTTGACGTAGGTCTGGGTCTGGTCGATCAGCGCCTGCAGCGCCTCACGCTCCGGTGACCACCAGTAACCGTTGTAGATCACTTCCGCATAGCGCGGCATGATGCTGTCCTTCAGGTGGGCCACTTCGCGGTCCAGGGTGATGGACTCGATGGCCCGGTGCGCGCGCAGCATGATGGTGCCGCCCGGGGTCTCGTAGCAGCCGCGGGACTTCATGCCCACGTAGCGGTTCTCAACAATGTCCAGGCGCCCGATGCCGTTGTCGCCCGCCATTTTGTTCAGGGTTTCCAGCACCACATGGGGCTTCATGTCCTGACCGTCGATGGCAACGATGTCGCCCTGCTTATAGGTCAGCTCAACATAGGTCGGCGTGTCCGGAGCGGCTTCCGGGGAAACACTCCAGCGCCACATGTCTTCCTCGGCTTCCGACCAGGGATCTTCCAGGTTGATGCCTTCATAGGAGATGTGCAGCAGGTTGGCATCCATGGAGTATGGAGACTTGCCCTTCTTCTTCTCCACCGGAATGTTGCGCTCGTCACAGTAGGCCAGCAGCTTCTCGCGGGAGTTCAGGTCCCACTCGCGCCAGGGGGCAATTACCTTCACGCCCGGCTTCAGCGCGTAGGCGCCCAGCTCGAAACGAACCTGGTCGTTACCCTTGCCGGTGGCGCCGTGGGAGATGGCATCCGCGCCGGTTTCATTGGCAATCTCGATCAGGCGACGGGAGATCAGCGGGCGTGCGATGGAGGTACCCAGCAGGTACTCCCCCTCATAGATGGTATTGGCGCGGAACATCGGGAACACGTAATCGCGCACAAATTCTTCGCGCAGATCCTCGATGTAGATTTCCTTCACGCCCAGCGCCTCGGCTTTCGCCCGCGCGGGCTCCACTTCCTCGCCCTGGCCGATGTCAGCGGTGAACGTCACCACCTCACAGTTATAGGTATCCTGCAACCACCGAACGATAACGGAAGTATCCAGGCCACCGGAATAGGCCAGCACCACCTTCTTGATATCAGACATGCCCTTGCTCCAAATCCTGAAATAGGGGTCAATAAATAAGGCGCATATTGTACGGGAGAGAGGGGGGAATGGCTATAAAGAGCCCCTCTCCCGCGAGGGGAGCTTATGGAGCAAAGTAAGCGGGTATCTCTATTTAGCCCCTCTCCCCTGGCGGGAGAGGGGTTGGGGAGAGGGGCAGGCCGACGCATCAGGAGGGGAGATGCAGCCTCCTCAGCCAGCCACCTGGGCCCGCTGCTGATTCACAACTTCTTCACGGATACCGTCCCAGCCTTCCTTGACGGAGCGGAGCAGGTCGGCCACTTCATCGAGTTTGGCAACGTCGTTCTTAAAGCTGGCATCAAGCAGCGTGCGCTCCATATAGTCATAGAGCGATTCCAGCCTGGAGGCCAGTTCACCGCCCTGCTCAAAATCGAGGAAGCTTCTCAGGCCACCGATAATCTCAATGGTTTTTGAAATAAGTTTTCCCTTACCCTCAAAATCCCGGGCCTGCATGCGCGCCTTGGCCATATTGATCCGTTCCAGCGCCCCGTTATACAGAAGCTGAATCAGTTTATGTGGATCGGCATCGGTGATGCTGGTTTGCGTATTGATGCGCTGGTATTGCTGAAGACCGTTCATAACTAACCCCTGATGATTCAGCCGAAATTAACTCTGGCCGTTCTGTGGCGACAAAGAGGCCAACTGTTGAGCGACAAAATCGCCGCTACTCTGGATTTGCGAGATGAGGGAATCCGCTGCTGAAAACTGCTTTATCAGCCTCTCCTCATATGAAGCGATTCTCATATCCAATCGATCGCGCTGATCCTGTATATCTCGCAGGGCATTATTAAGCCCTTCCGTGCGGTTCGCCAAAGCGCCATCGCTAGCCAGGAAATCAGTCACGGTATTGACCATGCGTTCGGCAATACCCTCGACGCCATCCTTTTCGGCGAACAGCGCCGTCATTGCCTCAGGATTTTCCTGAAGCTGCTCCTGGAACCTGGCCTGATCAAACTCCAGCTTGCCCGTGCTGGGCTGAGTCTTAATACCCACATCCGCCAACATGCGAATCGGAGAATCTTCCAGGCCCTCTGGAA
This sequence comes from Marinobacter alkalisoli, assembly GCF_045449855.1. Classification (NCBI taxonomy): domain Bacteria; kingdom Pseudomonadati; phylum Pseudomonadota; class Gammaproteobacteria; order Pseudomonadales; family Marinobacteraceae; genus Marinobacter; species Marinobacter alkalisoli. Next base: position 54,177 of record NZ_JBJJLC010000037.1, read on the forward strand.
TGGTGGTCATCATCCTGCGAAGTTCATTCTGAATCCCGCGAACCGTGGAGTCCCCACTCAGCACACCGCCCTGACCAGATTCCGGGTTGAAACCAGCATGCTTCTTGATCACATCCTGCAGGGCGTTGAACTTGTCCACAAATTCCTGAACCCGGCCGGCAACCGCTTCAGCATCCTGCTCAACCTTGACGGTGGAAGTCCCCAATGACTTGATGTCAAAGTCAACGCCATCAACCACACCTTCGATAGTATTGGTTGGGCGGGTAATCTCAATACCATTCACCTCAAGCTTAGCGTCCATCGCTGCAACGGTCTCGTCCATGTTGGACGTTGTACCGTCAAAGACAAACTGAGACAGCCCTGCACCGTCAGTATTATTGCCATCACCATCCGCAACCGATATCTGGATGGCGTTTTCTTCTCCGGCCTCATCAGCGGACAGCACCAGCCTGTATCCGGAACCGGTGTCGACCACCCCGGCCGATACCCCGGCATTTGCATCGTTAATCGACGCAGCCAGGCCTTCCAGGGTGTCATTGCTCCCATCAACCGTAATGTCCGTAGCCACACCACCAACATTCAAGGTTAACGTACCCGAACCTACCGAGGTGGTATCGCGATCTGCAAATGCACCAGAAGCAAGCGATTGAGCCTGGGCCATCTGCGTCACATTCAGGCTATAGGAACCACGGCTTGCCTTGGACGCATCTACAGATACCCCGGCAACGCCTTCGTTAGAAGAGGAAGCAGAGAACGCCTTCAACCCTTCAGGTGTGCTGAGCGCTTCCATCGGGCCACGCAAGGCCTCCACAGCACTACGGATACCCCCGTAAGCGGAAATTTTTGCTTCTGTCAGGGACTGCTTCTGGTCCAGTCGCTGCTGCGTCGGCGCCCGCTCCGCATTAACCAGCTGGTCAACAAGGTCATTACTAAAAATGCCTGACCCGGCTCCCAACGATGTAATTGCTGCCATGATTCCGCCTCCTGAAAGGCTGTGTGACTCAATTACTCTGTTTAACGGCCAAAAGCGGCAAAACTTTGCCCATCAAACCGGCATTTTGTAACAGAGTGTAATTAACCCATGCGCCAAACGCACAAAGCCGCCGGACCCAAGGGTGCGGCGGTGCTGAAAGGCAGTTATTCAACTGGCCGCGAGCGGCAAGGTATTACACCTTTGCGTTGAATAACGTCAGCGGTTCATCCTGCTGCAAGTTTTCTGCCAACCTCAACGCAACCTCGTCAGGGATCTGTCGAATAACTTCTTTGGTTTCCTGATCCACCACACGCACGATGGTCTGGCCCAGATCGTTATTCACTTCGAACTGAAGATCCCGCTGTACCGTCTGAACATAATCGTTCAGTTTAGTCACTGCGTCGTCCAATTGCTCCCTTTGTTCTTCGCTCCTCGACTCCAGCCGCGCGGCCTTTGACGATTCCTGAACCTGGGAAGCCTGCATCGACTCAGCACGGCCAGTAAACGAGGCGGCAAACTGAGCGGAGACATTGCTGCCTTCGTTCTGAGGTGACGCGTTTGCCCGAGCCGGAGCTTGCTCACTGGAGCGTACCAGCTTCAAATCCGAGCTATTCAGGTTCACGTCATTCATAGCTTACCTCGCTATCCTCTAACGGCGACGAGCCACCCTTTCAATTGAGAGGGTGGCCACTATCGCAAAGCCCCTATTACTGCAGGAGTGACAGAACCTGGTTAGGACGGGCGTTGGCCTGAGCCAGGACCGAGATACCAGCTTGCTGCAACACGTTGGACTTAGCCAGCTTAGCGGATTCAGAGGCGAAGTCGGCGTCCAGAATCCGGCTATTGGCAGCGCTTTGGTTCTCGATAGCAGTACTGATATTGGCAATGGTGCTTTCCAGACGATTCTGCTTGGCACCAAAGTCCGCACGAGTGCTGTTTACGGTATCCAGCGCGGTATCAATGGCTGTAATCGCCGCATCCGGATCGCCAGCATCACCAATGTCGAGAGCGTCAACGCCAAGCGTACCCGCCTGCATGTCAGCAAAATTGACCTCAATCGTCTGGCCTACATTAGCGCCAATTTGCAGAGTTACTGGTGCGCCAGCGGCAGTTGCATCCAGAATTGTCTGACCATTGAATTCTGTTTCAGTCGCGATGCGCTCGATTTCCAGAGCACGCTCCTGAAATTCGGCGTCCAGGGCATCAAGGTCAGATGCGCTGTTGCTACCGTTAGCCGCCTGGACAGACAGCTCACGCATGCGCTGCAGGTTGTTAACAACTTCGTTCAGCGCACCTTCAGCAGTCTGCATCATTGAGATACCGTCGTTGGCGTTACGCTGAGCGACGGTCAGACCACGAACCTGCGCGTCAAACCGTGAGGAAATCGCCAGACCAGCAGCATCATCCTTGGCGGAGTTGATGCGCAGACCGGATGACAGACGCTGAAGAGCCTGATCAGAAAGACTCTGAGATTTACCCAATTGGTTCTGAGCGTTGATAGAGGCGATGTTAGTGTTGATACCGAGAGCCATAGTGCTTCTCCTTCGACCGATGTCGTTTTTTCATGGAAAAGGTGTGGCGCCCGTTTTTTTGGTTTGAAGCGCCGCCCTGTTATTCCACTTAACGGCGCTACCTCTGGTTCCTTTAGAAAAAAACTCAGAGATTTTGTTAAGGATTGTAAAAGAACCGCAAAAGCGGCAATACACTTCCGACTATACGCGCCAACATTCCGGCAACGGATCGAAATCTGACGCCAAAACAATCAATTATCTCTTTATTTTTCAACACATTAAACAAAATTCCGGAAAACTGGCACAGCTTTCGCTAACTCTCCCTCAAAACGGCAATTCCATGAATGTCCGCCGGCAATGCGTCCCCATTTTGATCGGGCACGGGGTTACCGGCACCTCAGAGCAGGGAGAAACAACATGCCTCAGATCATAAATACCAACATTGCTTCGCTGAACGCTCAGCGCAATCTGAACTCATCTCAAAGCGACGCCAACACCGCGCTGCAACGTTTGTCATCCGGCCTGCGCATCAACTCCGCCAAGGATGATGCTGCTGGTCTGGCGATTTCCGAACGTTTCCAATCTCAGATTACCGGCCTGAACATGGCCCAGCGAAACGCCAACGACGGCATCTCCCTGGCCCAGACGGCCGAAGGTGCGCTTGATGAGATCACCGCAAACCTGCAAAGGATCCGCGAACTGGCAGTACAGTCCGCCAACGCATCAAACAGCACATCGGACCGGGAAGCACTGAACGCGGAAGTTCAGCAACGCATTGCCGAGGTCAACCGCATTGCCGGCCAAACCTCATTCAACGGCCTGAAGGTGCTTGACGGCAGCCTGCTGACGCAAACCTTCCAAGTAGGTGCCAATACCGGTGACACCATCAGCGTGAGTGGATTCGACTCCCGAGGCAGCCAACTGGGCTCAGTGATTGGTCAAACAACGGATATTTTGCAGCTGGAGGACGGTACGCCTGAAACCCTCGAAGACATCTTCGCGGATGGAAGAACTGCAGACTTCACCGTGACGCTGACCGACGCGGATGGCAATGATACCCCCGTGAACATTACCGAAGCACGCTCATTGCAGGATGTACTGGGTCAGATCAACGCCCAGACCCCAACCACTGGTATCTCCGTCAACATGAACCGCACCAATGACGAGCTGATATTTTCGTCACAGTTTGGCGTGGATTACGCGGTTGATTTCGCCGTCGACGGTGGCGACAACCAGTTGATTGATCCAGACCCCGCAGCAGATACGGTCACACTCAACGATACCGACATCTCTACACAAGATGGTGCGGATATGGCCATGGTGCTGACTGACTATGCCATCGACAGTATCAACGGTATTCGCGCCGAACTGGGCGCCGTACAAAACCGGTTCGAGTCGACCATCGCCAACCTGAGTACGACTTCAGAAAACCTGTCAGCCTCCAACAGCCGGATCCGTGATGCCGATTTCGCAGCGGAATCCGCCGAACTGGCCCGCACCCAGGTACTGCAACAGGCCGGCCTCTCGGTTCTGTCCCAGGCCAACGCACGGCCGCAGCAGGTATTGCAGTTGCTGCAGGGCTAACGGGGTAGCAACACGGTTGTCGGATTACGCCTTTGGCTAATCCGACCTACGGCCAATCGAGCCCACGATAGATATAGAAACGACTGCCGCGGCAGGTTTTACGAGGTGTCCCATGCACGCACAGCATCACATTCAGGTTTCCGATTCCCGCCAGGCGCAGGTTGCCCGGCTGGTGTTACAGGCAAACCTTGCCTACGGTGAATCCAACAGCGCGGCAGGATCGTTTGTTCAGCGCCTGAAAGCGCGCCAGGAATGCCGGGAATACCTGGCGGAGGCGCTTGATCTGGAGCCTGAGAATGCCGGGGCACTGGGCCTGCTGGGACGGGTAGAACTGGACGATGGCCAGCTCGAAAAAGCCCACGCCCTGTTCAACGCCAGCCTGAACCACCAACCGGAGCAGGCGCAGCAGTACACCAACCTGGGCTACTGGGCCATGAAGAGTGAACGCCCGGCCCTGGCGGAGCAGTATTTCCTGCAAGCTCTGGACATTGACCGGCAATCCGCCGCCGCTTTCTGTGGCGTTGCCCATGCCAAACGGCTGCAGGGCCAGTTTGATGTGGCCTACCTGCATTACCGCAAACTGCTGGAAACCGGCGCCCGGTGGGATTCGGTCTACAGCGGCATGCTCACCTGCGCAGAACACCTGGACGTACAGAAGGCAGACACCGCCCTGGCGCAGGACGCCATCGCCCTGCTCAGCAAGGACGGCCTGCCCCACCAGGAAATCGGCCGCTTTGTCAGCGCCATCATCCACCAGCAATACGACCTGGATAACCCCCAGGCAGAGATATTCCTAGATGCCGCCAGCGAAGACGAACTGCTGATCCTGGCCCTGGAAAAAACCCTGATGCCGAATCCTGCGGTGGAAGAGCTGGTTACCCTGCTCCGCCGCGCGATCACCGCCGAAGTGGCGCAAACCGTACAACTGCGGGACGAACTTCAGCCTCTTACCCTGGCCATTGCCCGCTACGTGGACCGCACCGGCTACGCACTGACCGCCGAAGAGGACGAAGAACGCCTGATCAGCGCCATCAACGACAGCATCAACGCCCAACTGGTCATGGGCGAACCCCAGGACGCCATGACGGCCTCACTGATGCTCAGCGCCATGTACGGCGCGCTGTTCCACCAGGACTTTGCCGTGCACCTGGGCCAGTGGAACCTGGTGGACTGGCCGCTGGCAGTGCAGCCGGTTCTGGCCGCCAGCTACTACGACCGCGCCACGGAAGAAGCCATCAAGCAGAACTTCGAGGAAAAAGCCGAAGAGCTGTGCCTGGCCAAAGCCGACGCACCCCAGGCGTGGCCGAGCTGGTCCACACTGGCCTACCGCTCCGAAAGCAGCCTGAAAGCGCTGATGGCGGAAGACCTGAAACTGCCGGTGGAGCATTTGCCCGCCACCATGCGCATCATGGTCTGCGGCGCCCAGTCCGGCCAGCGCGCCATGGAACTGGCCCATTACCTGGATGATGTGGAAGTCATCGCCGTGGACGAATCCCTGGCCAACATCGCCAAGGCCACCCGCATGGCCGACGACATGGGCATCAACAACATCGTCTTCTGGCCCTGGTCCATCGCCCAGCGCTTTGTGGCAGACGGTCACAAAGTCCACTGGCTGGAAGTCGGCCGCCTGCCCTCCTCCGCACTGACCGTGGTCTCACTGGCGGCTCTGGTCAGCTCCGCGACAGAGAATGGCGCGGTGGTACACATGCACACCGCCGTGGAAGAACACAGCGAAGGCGATCACCACATTCGCAGCCTGATCAGCCACCACAAACTGGCGCCCACCCGCACCACCCTGCGCCAGCTCCGCCGCATGGTACTGACCAACAAGCAGGATGCCATCTGGCAGTCACTGCTGAAGGAAGACGACTTCTACTCCCTCGGCGGCTGCCGCGACCGCTGGTTCCAGCCACAGGACGTACACCAGCTCAAAGAACTCATGGGCATGGTCAGCAATGAGGTGGAGTGGAAACTGGTGAAGGCCAGGGACACCGACGGGCACAGCCTTGCCACTGGTCCGGTACAGCAGCAGATCCAGGCCGAGGCGCTGGGGAGTGAAGTGCAGAGTTTGATGGGGCAGGGTTTGAGTGTTTATTTTGTGAGGCGGCGGTGAGTTTTGGGGTGCCGTGGGCGATTATTCTGCCCCCTCTCCCCTGGCCCCTCTCCCCAGGCCCCTCTCCCGCAAGGGGAGAGGGGAATGTACGTCGACGCAGTTGGTGTGTCACTCGCATAACTTAACCCATAAGCTCCCCTCTCCCCTAGCGGGAGAGGGGCCGGGGGAGAGGGGGAAGTCAGCCTCACCGATGCGCCGGTCCGCCCCGAACAATCTCAACAATCCTCGCAACCAAGCTATCGACTGCTCGCGGTTCCAATTGCCCCACCTCTTTAAGCAAAATGGAATCATTGGCAGTAAACAACTTCCCTGGTCTCGCATAACTAATCCGTTGCAAAGATCCGGCCTCAAACTCCTTCTCTGTTAATTCAATAGACTCTGCATCGTAAGGCTTGCTGGTGACCTGGCACAGTATATGATCTCCCCGCCCCACATTCGCGACAATCACCGCGGGGCGAAGCTTGCGACTGGTCAGGTCTGAAAATGGAAACCGGATAAGTACTACACTTCCTTTTTTAAATGATCCCACGCCTCATCTTCCTCTTCCTTGAGCCAATCTTCTGCCAGAGCAGATTCCGCAGCTTCCAGAATCTCTTCCTGAGATTCATCATCCTCCAGCAGAGTAATAAGAACCCGCCGCGATCCTTTCAAAGATACTTTTTCAAGCCAGTGTATATGGCCGGACTCATCGATAACTGCTTCTATTGTCTGCAACACCATCGGCACCCGTTTTTGCTGACGTTTATTTGATTCTCGCACTCCACTCTATCCCGGGCAAACACTTACCTCACGTTCTTTCACAGCGTCGTATATCACTGACAAGACCACCTCTGTCTGCTGCAAAATCTCGTGATTCCAAAATCTAAGAACCTTGTATCCCTGCGAATGCAGCCAGTCGTCACGTTTTCTGTCACCGTCTGAACCATTGTGCTGCCCACCATCAGCTTCCACGACTACCCGCGAACCGAAGTGCACGAAATCAGCGATATAGGGCCCAAGAGGCTGCTGGCGCCTAAAACGCTTTCCATTTAACCGGTAGGCTCTGAGGTGGTACCAGAGGTGATTTTCCGCATGCGTCATGTTGCGGCGGAGGTGTTTGGCGAACGTCCTTTGTTCCATGAGTCTTCCTTGGTTTGTAGAGGGCTTCTTGCCCTTCCTCCCGTCTTTCCCCCTCTTCCCAACCCCTCTCCCGCCAGGGGAGAGGGGCTTTAACGGTGCTACCCGCTTATTCCTGACCCATAAGCTCCCCTCCCCCCTGGCGGGGGAGGGGCCGGGGGAGAGGGGGCATGTTAAAAGCGGCAGCTACGCCAGAGCTGCCACCCTTATCAAACATAAGGAATCAACGACTCCCCATACAAATGCAAATCCTCCAGAATCTGCTGCTTCTGCGGCGTTAACCCGGGATCCGCCGCCAAACGCTGTAATTCATTCCCATAAGCCTCCAATGACCGCCAGCCCTTCTTGGGCTGCATCAGCCGCTGGCTGCGAAACACTTCCCAGCGCTCCATTTCTTCCCCGATCAGAGTGCTGGGGTAGTTCCTGGCGCGGTAGCGGAACAGCATTTCCTGGAGCCGTTCGTCCTCAAAGCGAACATCCAGTTCCTCCAGATTCTCCACCGGTTGCTCCAGCACCCAGTTCAGTTTTTCGCGGTCGGTTTTGCTGATAAAGCCGCCGGCGTAGAGCTGTTCGTCCGGGTCGGTCAGGTCGCTGCCTTCGAAATCCCGGTCAAAGGCTTCAGCAATGCGGGCGGGCAGGTCCGGGGCCTGGCGCAGCAGGGCCAGGTTGGCGCGCAGCTGCTCGCCATCCAGCGCCAGTTCTTCCAACCTCTCCGGCGAGAGCGTCGACAGCATATTGGCCGGCGCCAGCACCGGGCACTTGTTCAGCTGCACCCCTTTGAGCGCAAACCGGCTTACCCCCTCCCCCAGTTCCGACTGGGAAGTAAATACCCGCTCACGAATCTGGTCAGCGGTGGCGTTGATGAGTTCGCTGGGATCTTCCCGCAGGTCGTAGACAATCACCAGGTTCTTGTTGGTGGGGTGATCCGCCACCGGGGCCACCATGGCGCAGCAGCCCCGTGACGCCGGATACTTCGCGGAAATGTGAAACACCGGCTTTATGGAAGCGGTATCCAGCATGGCGCGGGCGGAATGCTTGTCCTTGTTGTTCAACACGAAATCGAACAGCTTGGGCTGCTTTTCCTTGACCAGCTTCGCCACCGCAATGGTCGCTTCCACATCGGACATGGCATCGTGAGCCGCTTCGTGGGCAATGCCGTTCGCAGCCGTCAGCTCCTCCAGCCGGAAACTGGGGCTGCCGTCTTCCTTGCGGGGCCAGTTGATGCCTTCCGGGCGCAAGGCGTAGGTCAGCCGCACCATGTCGATGATGTCCCAGCGGGAATTACCGTTCTGCCATTCCCGGGCGTAGGGATCGCGCAGGTTGCGGTACAGGGTGTGGCGGGTGACCTCATCGTCAAAACGCAGGCTGTTATAGCCCACCACGCAGGTACCCGGCTGGCTGAAGGCTTCATTGATCTGCGCAATGAACTCCGCTTCCGGGAAACCGTCCTGCAGGGCTTTCTGGGGCGTAATTCCGGTGATCAGACAGGCTTCCGGCGAAGGCAGGTAATCGTCCGTCGGCTTGCAGTAAATCACCAACGGGTCTTCGATGATGTTCAAATCCGCATCCGTGCGCACACCGGCAAACTGCGATGGCCGGTCATGAACCGGGTCCACACCGAAGGTTTCATAATCGTGCCAGTAGAAAGAACGGATCACCGAAAGGACTCCTGCGTCAGGTTAATAGACCAAGCGCAGTGTAGTGTAATCCGACAATCAAAACATCCCGGTACCGCGATCAATATAATGCGTCTGCTCCCGGGGCACGCCATTCTCAAACACCTGCTGATCCAGCGTCATACTGGTGGGCAGATTAAGAAACACCCCCTTGGCCGCTTCAATCACATTCCCCCCATCGGGACTTTGCCAATTCACCCCCTCGCGCTGAAATGACAGGAAGAAATCATTGGTAAAGCCGGGAGCCTCCTCACCGTTATCCGTACCAATATCCATGGAACGCAGGTAACTTAACGGCGCACACTGCACACCCGCGCTGCAGTCGGTGGAATCACCGGCAATACCAAAATGGCTGGCTCGGTATTGGGTGGCATTGGTATTGGCATCAAACAAAGTCGCGGCGGTGGGGTTGCCGTCGGCATCTTCAATCTGAAGGCCGATGTTGCCGCTGAAGGATTCCATATCCGCCGAAATCGTGCCCCGGGCCTGTTTGAAGCCCATGCGGAAACCGGCCAACTGGTCATCCACCTCCGCCAGTTCGATATACGGCTTCAGACCCTCAAACGGAACCGTGTCGCCAGCGGCATAGGTTTTACCATTCACCCGCTGAACGCCATCCTCACGGGCGATATGACCCAGCGCCACATTCGTGGCCTGGAAATCGGCGCCACCATCAATGCCGCCCAGCGTCACGCTGTCTGCGTTCACACGGGTCTCCGCATCAATCGTCAGCGACATGCGGGTAAACTGGTGAGCTCCGTCATCCAGGTTCTCGATTGTCATCAAGCCCTGCCCCTGCACCTCACTCATTTCCTGATCGGAAATGGGCTCAAGCTCCGCCTGGGCAACGGGCGCAATACCCAGGCAAACCAGTGCGAGGACAGCGTATCCGTACGCATCCTGTTTCATTGTTGTGTCTCTGATTAGTGTCTATGAGCCTGCTACTGCAATTTCGACGCCCAGCTCACCACTGCCCGCGGTGTTATTGGAATGTTCCCCGCTTTGGACAGACGGCACTTTCTAATGCTTCGTATTTGTAATGTTATGTATCTTATTGGCCGTGAAAGCACTATAGCCCAGGCGTTCAGGCCAATAGAGTGAGCGGGTTCACATTGGGGGATGACGGAAGGTTAAAGAGGGAGGAGTTTGATGTGGGTCACAGATCCCCTCTCCCCAACCCCTCTCCCTCGAGGGGAGAGGGGCTAAGGCACTTACGCTACTTCGGCGTACATTCCCCTCTCCCCTCGCGGGAGAGGGGTCAGGGGAGAGGGGGCAAGTACGTCAGTCCTGCTGCCAGCTCTGCACAGCTTCCTTACCATGCTTCTCACGCCACTCGTTCAGAGTCTTGTGATTGCCGCCACGGGTCTTGACCACTTCACCGGTGTGCGGGTTCTTGTAGGTCTTCATCGGACGCTTGGGACGGGAACCGCCAGCCGTGTCTGCCTTGGCGCCGGCAACGGACGGGTCAATCGCGCCCAGAATCTGCAGAACGTCTTTCGGGGACTTGTCATAAGACTTCATCAGATCACGAACCTTGTTTTCAAACTCCAGTTCGCGCTTCAGAGCCTGATCCTGCTCCAGCTGAGCAAGTTCAGCGGAGAGCTTTTCCATAAGCTGTTTTTTCTGGTAGTAATCGTTAATCTTTGCCATGAATAAAAACCCTTATGTTTAATGACGAAAAGTCACCGCAAATAATAATTTAATTATTCATTCAAGGCAAAGTTATTTATTTACCAGTCATTAATAAAAAACCAGCCGAATGGCTGGTTTCAAATCACACTGATCCAAACATGACTTAAAGCCGTAGATCCGCCTCACCCAATGGCAACACCCCTTTCAGGTCAAACAGAACGCCATTATCTTTCAGGTAAGCACGAAGTTCCGAAGATGAAAGCGATGCATATTCACGGTGAGGAACTGCCAGCAATACCGCATCATAATCGCCGGCATTGGGTTTATCGACCAGCGAAATACCGTATTCATGGCGGGCTTCATCGTTGTCAGCCCAGCAATCGGTAATATCCACGTTACAACCGAACTCTCGCAACTCTTTTACCACATCAATAACGCGGGTATTGCGCAAGTCCGGGCAGTTTTCCTTGAAAGTGAAACCCATTACCAGTACCCGCGCATGAGCAATCGTATGGCCTGCCTTGATCATGGCTTTGACCAGCTCAGATGCGGCATAGGGGCCCATATTATCGTTCACACGGCGGCCCGCTAGAATGATTTCCGGGTGATAGCCAATAGCCTCAGCTTTGTGGGTCAGGTAGTACGGATCCACACCAATGCAGTGGCCGCCTACCAAACCGGGTTTAAAGGGCAGGAAGTTCCATTTGGTTCCCGCTGCAGCCAACACTTCATGGGTATCAATCTTCAGGCGGGAGAAAATCATCGAAAGCTCATTCATCAACGCGATATTCAAATCACGCTGGGTGTTTTCAATCACCTTGGCAGCTTCCGCTACTTTGATTGAGCTCGCCTTATGGGTCCCGGCGGTAATAATACTCGCATAAAGGGCATCTACTTCATCGGCAATTTCAGGCGTAGAACCGGAAGTAACCTTCATAATAGTGGTTACACGGTGCTCTTTATCGCCAGGGTTAATTCGTTCAGGGCTGTAGCCGGCGTAAAAGTCCTGGTTAAACTTCAAACCGGAGACTTTCTCCAGAACCGGAACACAGACCTCTTCTGTCGCCCCCGGGTACACCGTCGACTCATAAATAACAATATCGCCCTGCTTAAGCACCTTGCCCACACTTTCACTGGCTTTAACCAGTGGCGTCAAATCAGGCGATTTATATTCATCAATGGGCGTTGGAACGGTCACAACATAAACCTGACAATCGCGGATTTCATCCACAGAATCGGTGAATGACAAACCACTGGAAGCGGCCAACTCATCAGAAGACACCTCCCGGGTAAAATCCACGCCGTCTTTCAGTTCTGCGATGCGCCTTGCGTTGATATCAAAACCAACCACTTCGCGCTTTTCTCCAAACGCAGCAGCCAGCGGCAAACCGACGTATCCCAAGCCAACAACGGCGATCTTCTTCATCATTAAATGAATCCTGTTAAAACGAAATCTTTCGAGCCTATTGGGGGATCATTATCCCTGTTACGCCCAAACCTTGAAACCTGTTTTTCAACGCCACCTTCGCGCCCCTGTCTCCATGCACAATCCGAATCTCCGCAGGCGGTTGCGGAATACCCTCAACAAACCGAACCAGATCCGATTGCCCCGCATGGGCCGAATAACCGCCCACCTGATGCACACGAGCGCGGATATCATAACGTTCCCCATCCAGCGCCACCCAGCCACCACGGGGCCCGTAGGTCAGAATATCCCGACCTGGCGTGCCCGCAGCCTGATATCCCACAAACAACACATCGTTGCGCTCATCCCCCAGCAACGCCTTCAGGTAATTCACCACCCTACCCCCGGCACACATCCCGGAGCCCGCCAGCACCACACAGGGGCGGTGGGTACTGGCGAGGTATTCCACGGCCTCCAGGTGATCCTTGTGGTCGTTGATGACCGTCAGTTGCTCGAAGGACAGCGGATGGCGGCCCTGTTGAACCAGTTCCGAAGCTTCCGCATCCCAGAAGGGTTTCAGTTGGTCGTAAATGCGGGTGAATTCTGCGGCCAAGGGGGAGTCGACGACGATTTCGAGGTTGTTCCAGGTTAGCTGGTTTGTCGGATTACGGCTGCGCCTATTCCGACCTACGGGGGCGTGCTCCGACACCCCGGCGTTGATCGGAGCCTCCCCAAATTCGGCAATCAAACTCTCAATTTCATACAACAACTCTTGCGTCCGCCCGATACTGAACGCAGGCACCAACACCGTACCGCCATCTTCAAGGGCATGTTCCAACACCGCCTTCAGCCGATAACGCCGCGTTTCCCGATCTTCGTGGTCCTTGTCGCCGTAGGTACTCTCAATCACCAACCGGTCGGCACGCTCCGGCGAAGCTGGCTCCGGCAACAACGGCGCATGGGGTGCGCCCAGATCACCGCTGAATACAATGCGCTCCTGCACATCACCGTCACGGGTATCGCACTCCACATAGGCCGAACCCAGAATATGCCCGGCCCGCTGCAACCTCACCTTCAGGGCATACTCTCCCTCATCAAACACCGAATGCCACTGGCCATAAGGCACCGCCACAATCCGCGAACGAATCAGGCCCAGCACTCGTTCGATCAGTGCCCGGTCCCGGGTGAAGCCAATCTTCAGGGCATCTTCCAGAATTTTCGGCAGCATGATGGCCGAAGGCTCCGAGCAAATAATCGGCCCTTCAAAACCGGCAGCAAGCAAATAGGGAATGCGACCAACATGGTCGATATGGACGTGGGTAACAATCAGCGCACGAATGTGGTCAATGGAGAAATCAATGGCGAGACTTGTGGCATTCGCGCCCTTGCTCGCTTCTTCGCCCTGGAACAAGCCGCAGTCAATCAGGACGCCGGCAGGGCCAATGTCGAGTTCGTGGCAGGAGCCGGTGACGCCAGTGGTGGCGCCGTGGTGTTGAATATCGATCATCTAAACATCCTTGTTTAAACATTTGGTGGCCGCTTGGCGGTTTTGTTGGATTACGGCTTCGCCTAATCCGACCTACGGTGTGGGGCGTTGAATCGTAGGTCGGATTAGCGAAGCGTAATCCGACACAAATCAAACAGGCAACCGCCGAACATTCCCTTCGGCCGAAATGTCCTCCACAACTTCGAAGCCACTACACCAAACCAAATCCGCCACATCACTATTAGGCGCATACCCGGTCGGCGCAGTGCGAAGAACCTCAACCATACCTTCGCAATCAAAACTCTGGCTGGCGCGCATCAGCTTATCCAGCGTCGCTTCCATGTCCTCCCAGGACATGGACACTTCCCGGGCCATCATAATCCGGGGGTTGGCAGTTCCCTGCGGATCGTCCCCGATCAGCAGCTCTTCATACAGCTTCTCACCCGGGCGAAGACCAGAGAACACCACCTCAATATCCCCATCGGGGTTATCCTCGGTTTTCTCATCAAGCCCCATCAGGTGAATCATCTTCCTGGCGAGATCGGCAATCTTGACGGGCTCCCCCATATCCAGAACGAACACCTCACCACCCTGGCCCATACTACCGGCCTGAAGCACCAGTTGGCTGGCCTCTGGGATGGTCATGAAATAACGGATAATATCCGGGTGCGTTACCGTGACAGGCCCACCATCGCGGATCTGATCCCGGAACAACGGCACCACAGAACCGGACGACCCCAGCACGTTCCCAAAACGCACCATGGAAAACACTGTATCATTCTGCCGCTGCGCCAACCCCTGCAGCACCAGTTCAGCCAAGCGCTTGCTGGCCCCCATGACATTGGTTGGTCGCACCGCCTTATCCGTGGAAATCAAAACGAATCGCTCAACCCCCGTGGCAATCGCTGCCTCGGCTGCATGCCAGGTGCCGAACACATTGTTCTGAACGCCCTCAATCACATTATGCTCAACCAGCGGCACATGCTTATAAGCCGCTGCGTGGTACACCGTCTGGATACCGAACGCCCTCATGATCACGTCACAGCGGCGACGGTGGGTCACACTGCCCAACAGCGGGTGGAGTTCAACATTCAGCCCTTCAACCCGGTTGATGGATTGTAGTTCGCGCTCAATTGCGTAAAGGGAAAACTCGGACTGCTCAAACAACACCAGCACCCGGGGCTTATGCCGAAGAATCTGGCGGCACAATTCGGAGCCAATAGAACCGCCTGCTCCAGTTACCATTACAGCCTTCTGATAGAGACTGTCCGCCACCAGAGCGGTGTCTGGTCGCACGGGATCACGCCCCAGAAGATCTTCGATTTCCAGGTCCCGGATATCATTAATCCGGGCCTGACCGGCCACCAATTCGGACATGGAGGGTACGGTCTGAACAGGTATGGTCAACGGTTCCAGACGCTTGAGCAAATCCTTACGATTTACCTTCGAATCCGCATCCAGCGCCAGCAAAATTCGGCGCACGCCGTGCTTTTGGGCGTGCTTGGCAATATGCTCAATACTCACCACTGGCAGGCCGTTAATCATGGCCTTGTGGTTTGCACGCTGGAACGACACGAACATTACCGGGCGATATTCTGTGCCTTGGCTCAATGCAGATGCGAGCTGCATGCCGGTTTCACCGGCACCGACAATGGCGACGGCCTCTTTATCACGCTGACGGGGATGATTCACGATCATGCGAACGCCCAAACGTGTACCGCTAACAAACAAAAACGCCAGCGCACCGTAAATTATCGGCACAGATCGGGGAATGAAAACCTGGAGCAGATACCCCAGAACAATGAGTGAAAGACTAGAGAGAACAACCCCATAGATGATCGTGAGGAATGCCTTGTCTCCGAGGAAACGAATAACAGCCCTGTAAAGGCCCAAGCGGATAAATACGCCGATGGTGAAAACGACAGTTATGGCCGCAACGATGGCCTGATCCCAATTTGGCACCCACAAATGCTGCTCCAGGCGCAGCGCAAAGGCCGCCCAGATGGCAAAAAATAAAACAACCATATCAGACGCAACCGATATGATCCGTTTTTGAAAGCGTGGCAAATTCAGAAACGCTTTGACCATTCTCAATCCTTTAAATGATCACGCTCGTTATCAAGCATCACTTGCGTTAACACTTCACAGGTTTTATCGATCTCTGCCTGCGTGAGCGTAGGATGAACCAGGAACATCAAGCTAGTCTCGCCCAACTCCCGGGCTACGGCCAGACGTTTCTCTGGTCGCCAGCCGGTACCGTCAAAGGCCTTCTCAAGATACACTTCAGAGCATGAGCCAGAAAAGCAAGGCACGCCCTGTTCATTAAGTGCCTTCATTACAGCGTCTCGGTTTCCGGTCTCGACGAACACATAACACTTATAAGCGGCGTGCTCGATGCTCTCAGGAATATCAGGAACCCGCAAACCCGGTAGTTGCCTCGCGGTATTCCAGATCTGCCGAGCATTCCTATTCCGTGCTTTATGCCATTCGGGCATTCTCTTAAGCTGGATACGACCGATCGCGGCCTGTATTTCCATCATTCGCCAGTTCGTACCGAAAGAATCATGCAGCCATCGGAACCCCGGCGGGTGTTCGCGCTCGTAAACGGCCTCCCAACTCTTGCCATGATCTTTAAATGACCACATTCTGGACCAAAGCGCACGATCATTAGTAGTTACCATTCCACCTTCACCCCCGGTGGTCATGATTTTGTCCTGGCAGAAAGACCAGCAGCCCACGTCACCGAGTGTCCCAACCGACTGCCCTTTGTACTTCGCCCCGTGGGCCTGCGCACAGTCCTCAATCAGGTACAACCCAAATTCGTCTGCCAGCGCCCGGAAGCCATCCATATCACAGGGCCAACCTGCCAGGTGAACACACACAATCGCCTTGGAACGCGGAGTGAGAACTTCGCGAACGGTCTCAGGTGTGATGTTCTGTGAATCTCGGTCTACCTCAGCAAACACTGGCGTTGCACCCGCCGTAACAATACTCGACACAGACGCAAGAAAAGTGCGGGGAGTCACAATCACTTCGTCCTCTTCACCGATCCCCAATCCCTTTAACGCCAGGTCGAGTGCAACAGTTCCATTTGCTACCGCAATGGCGAACGCAGAATCGGCAAACGCTGCGAACTCACGCTCAAAGTCCCGACCTTCCTGCCCAGTCCAATAGTTGACCTTGTTGGAGAGGAGAACATCACGCGCGGCATTGGCTTCCTCATCAGTAAAGGAGGGCCAAGGAGAAAACGGTCCATTTAACATTTTTTACTCAGTGGTTCGAGAAATTCAAAAAAACATAGATTACAGATATTGATCAGCGAGCAGTGAATACTTTTGCAGGATTACCAGCCACGGTTAATCCGGGTGGCACAGCTTTGGTAACCACAGCTCCCATACCAACCACGGCGGCCTCACCCACCTCAATCAACTGCCTGACAGAAGAACTCGCACCAACCCAAGCAAGTTTTCCAAGCGTTACTCCACCAGCCAATACCGCGTTCGGGCTAACGTGGGCAAAGTCACCAATCACACAATCATGTTCAATGACCGCACCAGTATTCACAATACAGCCATCACCAACCACAGCGCAGGCATTCACTACCGCATGTGCAAACACCACGGTGCCGTCTCCGATGTTTGCATGGGGACTTACAACCGCAGAAGGATGAACAATCGAAGCAAATGACGCTCCTGCAGCCAAAAGCTCCCGCTGCTTTGCCAGACGAATCCGGTTATTTCCAATCGCGACTACCACGCCATCAAACAAGGTGAGGTCATCCAGCAACCCCTTGGTATCACCCCCAACAGCCCAAGGACCATTCTGCTTAAGACCTGGCCAAGCGTCATCAAAGAATACAACCTCTCGCCAGCCAGCCAACTCAGCAGCATCTGCCACAACCTTGCCGTGCCCACTGGCCCCAATAATGGCCAATCGCATTAATCTTTGCTCCCGGTAAATTTGGACATAGTCGCCTCACCCTGACCACTGATTCCATCCCGAAACAGTACCTTCTTCACTGTCAGAAAAAGAATTTTCAGATCAAGCCAGAACGAACGGTTGTCCACATACCAGACATCCAGCCGAAACTTATCTCCCCAGGAAATGGCATTACGACCATTCACCTGCGCCCAACCAGTGATACCCGGCTGAACTTCATGGCGACGGTACTGCTCTTTGGTGTACAAGGGCAGATATTCCATCAACAGCGGGCGAGGGCCTACCAGGCTCATATCGCCCTTTAAAACGTTCCATAGCTCTGGGAGTTCGTCCAGGCTGGTAGATCGGAGAAAGCTCCCAAAAGACGTCATTCGTTGGTTATCCGGCAGCGCGTTTCCGTGCTTGTCGACAGCATCCAGCATGGTTCGAAATTTAACCATCTGAAAAGGCGCTCCATCTTTACCCGGGCGAGTCTGTCGAAAAAATACCGGGGAACCGAGCTTTAACCGAATCAGCAATGCGACGACAAGAATCACCGGTAACAAGAAACCTAACGCAAAAAAAGAAAGAAAAAGGTCAAACATTCGTTTCATAAAAAACAACTCTCTCAACTAACATCCTCTGGGCCAAACAACAAACATTCGAGGCGTTTTGCAAGCAGAGAGTAATCGTAATGTTCCCGCGCCGCTCTCTTTCCATTGCCCCCCATTTTAGCCAGCTCCTCAGGAGTTTTTTGATGAAGGTTCATTATGGCTTCTGCCAACGCTTCTGGATTTTCTGCAGGCACAGTTACGCCAGCACCAAATTTCTCTACAGGATCTTCGCCACCCGAGAAAGCATGAATTACCGGCTTTCCCGAGTAGAAGTACTCCGGAACCTTATTAGCCCCAATTCCAAAACGATACAGCGACTCATCTTTCCACCCGATAAAGCATACATCAAACTCCTCTAATACAGACGGAACCTGAGCCTTCGGAACCGCTGGCAAAAACCGAACGTTAGCCAGACGTTCTCGCGCAACTCGTTCCAGCAGTCGTTCTTTTTCTTTACCGTTACCTACAAGAACAAAAATAATTTCGGTTTTATTGCTAAGCAACGCCGCCGCCGACAGCAAGCAGTCCAGGGCATTCGCAACGCCGATCGTACCCGCATACCCCACTACAAACTTGTTATCGGGAATCTCGACAGCCACTTCCGGGTCAAGTTTCTCGCATGATTCGATTTCGCTGAGTGAGACACCGTTTGGAATCCATGCAAACTTCTCAGGCGCCATTCCTCTTTCGACCATATGATTAACAGCCCCAGGAAGATTGGAAATAACACAATCAGAGACCCTGTAAGCCCTGTCTTCGACCCACTGAAGGAAACGGACGAAGGGGTGTCGTTGCGATACACCACCAATCTCAGTCAAGGTTAAAGGCCAGATATCCCGAACTTCAAAGGTGAGAGGCACTTGGTAGTAGCGTGATAGCCGTTCAGCACTTAATATCCCGACCAATGAAAGCGACGAGTATAAAATCGCATCCGGTTTCTGCTGGATAAATCTTTTAAGTCCCAGCAGCCTGTAGGCAAATATTGACCAATTAAGGATTCGACGGCTATTGTGCGCATCGTTGTATACGGGCACTTTGATCCGAATTACATTGAGGTTGCCTGCCGTGGACATCGTGTATGTCGATTCGGGTTGGACTGGTGAGTGAAGTAAATGGTGAAAACTCGCCATTATCAGGTACACGTTTACGCCATTAGCGGCCAGTTCTTTTGCCAATAGGTAGTGTCGTCCGCCCATACCGGTTTCAGGCGTTGAGGCATATTGGTTTATTATCCAGACGGTCTTCGTCATAATTTTTTACTAGAGGTGGATACTTGTCGGACAACACTCAACGATTTACTGTCCAGCGATTAGCTCGTACCAATCAAAAAGTTTCTTCTCTTCAATCAGCCAATTGTATTTTTGCTCAACCGCAGCCTTACCATTCTTCCCCATGAACTCGGCTTCTTCCGGATGGGTAATGAGATAGTCAATCGCCTGAGCAATGGCTTTCGGGTCAAGCGGATCTACGCATAAACCGCATTGATTACTTTCAATAATCTGCCTCCAGAGCGGAAAATCAGAGGCAATTACCGGCAAACCTGCCGCCATGTACTCAAACATTTTTACCGGCAACGCATCCAGGTAATTGATAATGGGGTGCAACGTTACCAGACCCGCGACGGAGTCGCTCAGCGTCTTCTTCACCCCCTCCCGGTCGAGCCAACCTACAAAATCGACCTTTCGCCAGCCTGCCTCCGCACGTATTTGCTGTTCGAAATCGGCACTTCGAAAATTACCTGCGAGCGCAAACCTGACATCTCCCTGTGTTAAGCCTATTGCCTGAACCATCTCCTGAATTCCGCGGACCGGATCAAGCCCGCCCAAGTAACAGACCTGAGCTTTTTTCTGCGACCAATCGGAGCCGTTGTTGGACAACTCACCAAGCAGCGGATAATTGTTTATATCCACTGACCTTATTCCCATTTCAAGAAACTTGTCGCGAATGTATGGCGTGGCGGCAATCACTCCGTCCAGCTTCCGACAGGCCAGGCGCTCATACAAAGCGAACGCTTTCGAAAGCAGCCATCGAGTAGGCTTATTCAGATATGGTTTACCAAGCAACTGCTTAGGGACATCCTCATGGGCGTCGAAAATGACCTTTTTCCCACGTTTTTTTAGCTGCAAGCCAATCGGGATTAACTCTGGATCGTGCAGGTGATAGATCTGCGCATCGAGCTCCAGAGCTTTTCGCAGAACGCGCTTCGGAGCATGGCGGATGCGATCCACACGGCCTTTGGATGCGCCAACATCGTAGATTGCGACACCGTTTATTTTCTCATTACCCTGGCCATCGGCGACGACCAGGGAAACGGCATACCTTTGGTTGGCAAGGGAGGTGCATTCCTTAAGGAATATGCGGGTGTCAGTGCGCGGATGGGCGGACGTCAGATGGGCAATAGATAGGTTAGAGGGCACCATAAACCTCATTCAAAACTTTCTCCTGCACTTCCCAACAGTACTTTTTACGACACACAAAAACATTTTTCTGGGTAGCAGCATAATCTTGGGCCAAAGAGTCAGAGACCGCCATACGGAAACCTTCCACCGTATTGTCCTCGGCAACGATGCCAACACCTTCAACCTCGACCAACCGCTTCATCTCGTAGAGGTTAGAAGTAAGCACGGGTAGCCCCGCCATTAAGTACTCGAACATCTTGTTCGGCAAGCAATATCGATAGCTCAAACAAGAGTCTTCGATGAAAGAAATGCCATAGTCCGCCGAGCTAGTGTAATTCAAAAGCACGTCCGGAGTGACAGCAGAGTGGAAATAGATCGAACTATTGCGCTCGGCTGTTTGTCGGATCAATTGTTCAAGTGGGCCATAGCCCATACACACCAATACGTTCTGATCTGATTCAAGGCCGGAGAATGCCTCTAACAGTAACTCTATGCCGCGCCCCTTGCTCAGCCCCCCTTGGTAAAGAAAAATGGTTTGATCAGTGCGAATACCCAAATTCTCGCGAAACAGGTTGCCCGAGCGTTGTTCCTTGTAGATAGGGCAATTTAGTAAAAGGTGGGGCTTTTTAATTTTATATAAACGAGCATATTCATTGGCAATGGAATCGCTCACTGTGATGACTTGATTCGCATATCGAATAAGAAACCTTTCTAGCCAATATTTAACTTTAATTGTTGACGACGGCTGGTAGGGAACATCATTAATCGCATATTCATGAGAGTCATATACAATATTGACCGATGGCCGAGTTGCCTTACAAAGGCAACCGACCAGCAAAGCATTCAAATCATTACAGTGCAAGACATCCACTTTTCTATACTTGAGCGTAAAGCGAACTATAAACTCAATTAGCTTAACGACCTGTACCAGCTTGCGCTTTGACCAATTCCGCGTGGTCAGCGGAATTCGATGAACCTTAACAGTATCCAATTCTTCGTGAACGGGGAGATCAGCTTCATGCAGCGCAACGACTTTCACATCATGACCAAGGCGAACCAACGACCTGGAGGTTTTCAGTACACGGCTATCATTGAGAAAATTGTTCAAAACAAGGTTTACAATTTTCATTTTATACCCATCAGGCTGCACCAGCGCAAGTAGTTAACCCAACGCCAAACTCGGCCGTCAAAAGATCTCTTTCCTTGCATTACTTCATCAAACTCCTGCAAAAGCGACTCTTTATTCAAAAAGGCAATATCCGGGGCCTGATCTATCCAACCTTTGAGAACATCCGACATGCTACGCAGCCAGGTAGATTCCGGGGTTGCAAAACCAATTTTATCTTTTCTATCCAAATGGCTATCCGGCACAATACCCCTCATGGCTTCTCTGAACACATGCTTGGTGACGCCATCCTCAGAAATCAGATAATGCTCAGGCAGAGACAGCAAGAACTCTGCCAAGGGAAGAGTCAGGAAAGGTACACGGCTTTCAATGGAAAAAGCCATGGAATTACGGTCGCCGTGGCGCAATAATGACGGCAAACCACGCTGCATCAGCGAGTTCACCAAGGCTTCCTTGACTCTCTGCCCACGATTTTGATCACTCATTGGAGCACGGGCCTCCGCAAAGCGAACTCCGTTTTTCGCCAGATACTCAGCATTCAGCCAAGGCGGCCGAAAATCACGACCCATTTTTTTTCGAACTAGAGCGTAGAGGCGATCTGGCAACTTAATTCGGCCCAGATACTGCCAGGCCAATAAATAACTTCGGCCCGGCGATTGCGCCCAACGCTTTGCATATTGATGCGCTGCTAACCAACCCTTAGACTCGACCAAGCTTAACAGGCGGTGGCCCGGATAGCCGGAATAGCCTGCTAGAAGCTCATCGGCCCCTTGCCCATCGAGTGTAACCGTAACACCGCAATCCTTGGCTAACTTGAAAACACGATATTGCGCATAAATGCTGGTACTGCCAAATGGCTCACCCTGTTTGAGCAGCATTTCATCCAGGTCGGCTTGCATTTCACGCTCATTGGCAATGACCTTATGGCCGTCAGCTCGCATTTCATCATTCAGAAGATCAACCCACTTTTCTTCTGATATCAAATCATCACTGGCAATATAACTGAATGTATTGAGTGGCATATCAGGCTCAATATACCGAACAGCAGACACTACCGCTGACGAATCGATACCACCAGACAAAGCAACACCCAAAGGCACATCACTGCGCAGGTGCAGCTTTACGCTGTCCAGAAACAGCCCCCTCAACTTTCCCACTGCCTGCTCAAAGGTTAATGATGATGTTCTGGTCAGATCGGGCTGCCACCAGCGCGTAGGCTTCGAAGCCACACCTGTCTCAAGGTCAAACGTGAAGTAATTCGCTGGCGGTAGGTGCTTCACACCTGCTACAAAGCTGTTTTCTGACGAATCGTAGTCACCATGAACCAGGTAGTCATAAGCGCGCTGCAAATTGGGTTTTGGGTTTTCTTGTCGAAGGTGTAATAAAGGACGGAGCTCTGACGCAAAGTACAAATCATTGCCATTTAGTTCATAAAAAAACGGTTTTATTCCAAAAGCATCACGAGCCAAGGTTAGTTTTCGTTCAGAACGATCTAGCATAACAAAAGAAAACATGCCGATAAGTCGGCGTAAAGCTGAGACCCCCCAATGCACTAAAGCATAGAGCAGTACCTCTGTGTCAGACTCTGTTCTGAACGTATATCCAAGTTCCTGCAGTTCGTTTTTTAGCTCTTTATAGTTATAGATCTCACCATTGAAAACGAGAGAATATCGATGACAAGAGGATTCAAAAGGCTGAGATGCCTGTTCACTCAAGTCAATAATCGATAAACGAGTGTGACCAAGATAAATAAAACTTCCATCAATTTTTTCAGCTAAAAATGACAAGTGGTCAGGACCACGATGCATGATCATGCTCAGAGCAGAATTAATCAGGCTTTCATTTTTTTCTTCTTTAACGGCACAACCCAAAAAACCACACATTAATAAAACTCACAAATAAAAAGGTCATAAAACAAAGCTAAACGAAACCCAGAGCTCAGCCAAAGAATGCCTGCCACAATATTTTCAAAGCCGGACTTTAAAAATAAATATTAAAGGGAGAGGGGAACCGTAAAATCAGGAAAGCCCTCACAACTAACTCTAACCCTTTCTAAGCCTGAAATGTCCACGAACGGCAAGAACAACCACAACAATAATCGCCAAAGAAATAATATATACATTGTAAAAATATGCACTAAACCCTGAAACTGAGAGCTCTCTAAATTTAAGGATTAACCAAATTGTAAATCCAATAGAAATAGGGTTTATTTCGAATTTTGAAATTATATAGCTAACGATTGCAATTATACTTCCCATTATAAAAGCAACGAAGGGAATACCAACTGGTCCAAAATTAGCGTAAGCTTCTCCCCAGAACGCGGTTGGAGCGGTTCCCACGACACCAGATTCAGCAAGCGAAGGAAACAACCAATTCATAACTTCAATAGTATAAAGATAGGGCTCATAAGGCATCAAGCCACCAGGATTAGGAAACGTTCGCCCCAGTAAATAATCTTGATGAGCCGGGAAAAATTCTAGATAAAAATATGCAGGTGAAATACTTCCGGTGAACGCGCGTGAAAAAACAGACCAAAGTGCAGATCCTATACTGTCTGACCCCATGAAAAACACATAAGAAATCATAAGCAAGCCGACAATAAAGGCAACAAATGGAATCAACTTTTTTAATGGGATCAGACCATTATTTCTTACCAAAAAGTAGGTCATAAACAGGCCGATTAACAACCACGCAAGAGGAGATTTTTGAGTTGCCATGACAGCCACAAATGCCGAGTAGCTAAAGGTCACAACGAAGGTTATAAATGTAATGAATGTTTTTCGGTTAAGCCAAATCACGAAAGCGACAAATGTCAACAAGCTACCGATGTCACGCATTACTAGCTTATACCAATGATATTTTCCTTCAAACGAATTCCCCATATCACTTCGATATTCTTTGGCAGAAGAGACTGACTCAGTCAAGGCGACTATAATCGCAACCTTATCTATCTTTTGTAAATAAGCGAATAAAACAAAGCCACAAATAAAAAATATTGCTACGAGTAATGTCTTTTGAAGAGTGTTAAGAGGGGTTATCTCATGATAATTAAAATTTACCGGCCGGAAACCTAGCACCTTACGCACAAAAATAACGCCACATAAAAAGACAACAATATTTATACCGGAATAAAGCAGAACTTTTAAAATCAAGAGCTGGTCTTGAATTCCAGAATTGTACCGATAGTCATCTAGAAAATAGAATAGAGGCAGTGTTCCGATGAAAGAAAACATAAAAAGCGAGACCACCGTCACATTTACCAAACTTACTTGGTAAATATATTCGCCAGCAACCCTTAACTGCATAAAGGCAACAATTGGAACAATTGTGAACAAGCACCAAAATAAAATATCTAACAATTTAATTTACCGCTCTATAATACTCTCGTAAATTGATTTGCAAGCCGTATCATCAAAATAGGAATTATGCCACAACAGCCCAAAAGTCCCCTTAACCGATCGAGATCGCTCTTTCAATAGTCTGATCCTTTGGTCCGCTGCCTCACTAACGCCCAGCCCTAAATACATCTGGTCGATTACAGTACACTCCATAACCACCAACGGCCTTATCCTCAAGTTCAACCGCTCCTGCCCCACTGGATCAAAGGCTGGGTATTCATGGCAGGTACCACAACGAAAGCCTGGCCTATCCGCATAACCCAGAGTGGAGTCGTAGCTCAGGCCCGCAGCGTCCCATGCACGCATTGTCGTGGACTGCGCCCAGCGCAAATAATGCATTCGCCCCCCCCACTCAGTTTGCTTGATTCCCTCCTTTGCACAAATGTTCTTTAAGCGGTCAGCTTCCCGTTTAATCAAGTCAGGTTTCTGGAAAGTGTCATAGCTAGGGTGCAGGCCTATTTCATGACCGCGTTCATGGATACGACGCATCAGGTTTCGGATGGCGGGGTGTTCCGGCTCATAGTCGGCATCACGTGCTGGGTCGGTGCGCCCGCAGATGAAATAAAAAGCACTTTGCAGGCCATTCGCTTCGGAAACATCCATCAGCCAGTCAAAGGTGTTAAACGGGTCAGCAGGGTTGAGCTGACTACGGGTACTTAGCTTTATGTAAGGTGCCATTAGACAAGCGCGGAAATCCCGACGTTTAAGCAGGTGCCCGACCATCATCCGACCAATGCTAGTCCAGCGTTTAAAACCGTATAGACTAGGAGTGTCTACATCATGGGACACCTTGATACTGAATTGATGCGGTTTTAACTTAACCTGGGGCCAAACACGCAGAATCACCTGCCCCAGAATAATCAACCACTCATCCACGATCGGGCGCTCAAGGTAGTTACATTTATACGCGTGAGATGACGTGGCGGGAAAACGCTGGTGGCCATCCAGATCCTCTCGGTTAACTTCTTCAAGTCGAGAAAGCATCCAGTAGGTCAGCCCCAGAATATCGTAATGGACGAATACGCTCTGCTTATCTACTTCGATTAATGGGCTAGGCAGCTGGCTTTCCGAAGGAGCGGGAATTTCGTCTTCAATTGGCGCTACATACCCCTCCAACGATGCCTGCCACTGCTTGCAAGGAAAACTGGAGCGGGACTGATGGAAGGCCGACTGCAAGTGATCAAACTTGATTTCACCTTTTTGGCCCGACAACCTGAGAACCAGCATATTGGGCTGCTCCAGCAAATCGAACCTCTTGCCAAACCTTTCCTCAAGAATGGTTTCCAGCCAACGACGGGCGTTATTTGTAAACAGAGTCAAGGACTATTCCCAGCTACGAATCGAACGAAGGGTATCAAGCAGTCGCAGTAGTTTCGATCGATAGCGCGATACATGAAAGTATGGTGTCTGCACAGCCCCAAATGCCCTGAAAAAGCGCTCGATTGGTTCGATCATCGAGCCCTCAAAATCGAATATCTCTATCGTGCCTGGCTGGCGACAGATGGCTTCCCAGAGTACGAGGCTTGTTGCTCCACTGTTACGCAACTCGGGGTCACCCCCACCCATGAGATAGTACGCGGTATTACCGCTGCGCAGGATATAGGCACCCGCATGCAATCGGCCCTCTCCATCTACCGCAACGAGGCAGTCACGGGCGCTACGCGAGGATGCGGCGCTATCAATGCGTGCGACAAATTCGTTGGTATAAGGAACTATACGACCCTGTCGCTCAAAGGTCAGTCTATTCAAGGCAAGAAATTCATCCAGCCCACCGGCACGCACACTAACGTCAAATCTATCCCTAGCCTTTCTGATTTCCCTGCGAGTGTTTTCTTGCAAACCTTTCCAAACTTGATCCTGACCTTCATGCAATGGCAGGCGATAAGTATAGCGAGTAGTTTGTACACAACCACGCCAGAAAAATGGCAGCCAATTCGTGCGTTCGCAATGCCAGTTCTGAGCGTAGTAATCATGGGCAGGTAGTTGGTCGGCCAATTCCCCGAGCACATCTTTCTCGTAAGCAAGAAATTTCGGGTACGATTTTTGTGAGGGGCGAACCCAAGGACCAAGCGCTTGAGTCAATGCTGGCTGTGTCAGTAGTGAAAACCCCCACCGCTTGCGAATTACATAAGGAAGTGCACCAACAACCTGCTTTCCCTTGGTTGCCAGCACGACATTCCAGGCATCGCCCGCAACTGCGTCTAGCCACCAAGCTTGGGAAAAAAGCGGTATAGAAAGCTCGTTTTCACAGAGTTCGCGGTATACGTCTTTCAAACGAACAGTTCCTTTTTGAAGGGGTATTTCTCGACAAGTGTCGCCAACTCTGCCTGCTCTTGGGGCGTCAACTGGTCTACGTCGTCGTGCTGAAACTCAGGAAGCACGCCACCTGCCCTGCGTGAAACACCAATCCAGTTGCCCAAATCGTGTATCAAATTTTCATCGAAAGTTTGATAATGCACTTGGCGAACATTCTCCTGTGGAAACAGCACTAAATCTTCTTCAATTTGGCTTTCTAGGTAATACACCTGTCCCGAACACATTTCGCTTTCATCAAGCTCTAATAGATCAGAAACATTTGGCGGCATAATGCTCCACCACTGCCCCTTCCCCGCACCAACCTTGTCACGCGCTTTGAGAATCGAGCGTGTCACAAACCTCGGATCGCGGCGCACGAAGATAATCTTGGCATCGGGGAAGACCTTGTGAATCAGTCGCAACCGTTGCCCGGCATTCAGATTTTTGAACAGCAAAGGTTCCTGCAAATAAGCAGACGCTCCGAGCACTTCTTGCCGGAGGCCAGTCACCATTTTCGTGGTGATTTCATGGTGATCAATAAAATGACGATCTTTGGGCAGCCATCGATACCAGAACTGACCACATTCACTTGGTGCGTGCCCGCCAAACTTATGAGTATTGCCGTGATCAGATTGGAAGTTATTGTGTGGCCTGCTCCCGTACTTTTTCCTACTTAGCCATAGACCGAATCGCAAATTACGATGCCAAGTGCAGGTGGAATTGTCTATGTAGGCCAGTTGATAGGCGTTCGTTAGAGCCTGATAGAGGATAGTTGAGCCTGTCCGCGGAGCACCAATTATGAAAATAGGAGGGGCAACGTCGGTTCGCTTCGTATTGAACTGAACGCTTTCCAATAGCCGCACGATCGGCGCTAGCAAAATTAGCAATCGATTAACACAAATTTTCCGATATTTGGTTATTACGCAAATCATCAGCGCCACTTAGCTTGAAGCGAGTTTGTGTACTTTGCCCGATCCATTTGTTCCTCGGTTGTGCCTGACTTTTTAAGCCGCGAGGTTAATATCTTAATTACTATTCCGAAAAACACATCAATCTTTAATTTTTTATAAGAAACATACTCTCTTCTACTTGAAACAGGTTGATACCCAAGCCAGACCATTTGATGCCAGCATATACCTTCAATCTTTTTCAATTTTGACCTTGAGAGCGATTCTAAAAATTTCCCACTGTTACCTTTAATGGTGGGCTTGTTGAGGTTTTCCCACTCTTGAATTTGGATATTTTCATTAACTGAAAAATTTTCTTTCGTTTCAAGTTTCTCTACATTCAGGAAATCGCAAAGCCTTTTAACATGCAACAACTCGTCTTGAATAAGGTCTTCGTAGGAAATCATCATCACATCGTTAGAACTTTCCAAGAACTTCGCATGTCGAATACACCGCACCTGCTCATTGCGCCAAAGATCAGCTAAGAAAGAAACGCTTTTGTTTTGAAGCGGACGTTTCATTTGACTTACCACTACGTCTCTCGGATCTCGATACAAATATACAAATTTGGACTCTGGAATCAAAAGTTTAATATCGCTTACAAAATCAAAAATATTATTGTCTTTGCAAAAATAGCTTGAGTAACCTTTCCGCCAGGCATAAATGGAGTATATGACATGCATCACACCTACAGATGAACGTTGACCCTGGAAAATCGAATCATATTCTGACTGTACTTGGTCGACCGATATTTCCTCATCCCACGGTGAGAAATGATGATATGCTAAACCAAGCGCGTCTCTTATGAATTCCCTGAAGTTTCCTTCACAAGCCAGGTCACCATAATAAGGTTCTGCCCAATACAGATGCTTAAGCAAGTGCAAGGGTGCCGGCCCAAAGTATTCTTTTTGATATTCGGTTAGCCTCCGTCTTAATAGGTTAGTTCCTGAGCGCTCAGAGGCGAGTAAAAAAACGGGGGGTTTCATATTACGACAAAACCTTTTTAGAGTTGAAAACACCAAGAACAAGTAACAACACACACGAAGTAGAAACCAGGAATAGACTAACTAGACCAGAATTAAAAATATTATCGTAAAAAATCATCAATACAATAATCGGAAAACTACCTAATAAAGCTGAAGGGAAGGCTTTTAGTAATGCGTAAAAAGCACGTCTTCTCTTAAGGCCCACTAGCTCAAAAGTGGAAGCTGACCGCCAAATATAGACAAACGAGTTAATAGTCGAAATGAGAGCCACAGTAGTAACCAAGTTATTGAATACCCATCCACCAACTAAGACAGAAAACACAGTTGAGCACAGAAAACTCAATTGAAATTTTAGTGCAACACCATGTAATCCCAGAATTGGGTATATCCTTGTTGAGGGGGTTACTACAAGCTGAAAGAAAAGCCAAGGAATCATCCAGCGCCCTACCTCTCCAGCCTCGCTCCAGTTGTCACCGAATACAAAGACAAAAATATCAGGAATCAACAAAAATGCGGCTAAGGCTGGAGGCAAAGCCAGCATCGCCAAGCTCGAATACACGCGTTCGACCGTCCGTCCTAGAGTACCATCTCTATTAGACTCTGCTGCTTGACGATAAAAGACATCACCTACTGCCGCCCCGATGATAGCCATAGGCTGTGATAGTACCCGATGAGCCAATGAATATATGCCTGCAGGGCCAACTCCAAGAGATGCTGCTATTAAGAGTGGAGGAAGGTTTGAACCACCTGAACTAGCTAAACCTGTCCAAATTGAAACCATTGGAAAGTGTTTATATTCGCTGGCTCTGGATTTTACGCTCGTAAAAGTCGTTTCCAAAAATTCCTTGGAAAAGGTTTTAAAGGCTGATCGAGTGAGCGCCAGCACGCCAGCACCCTGCCCGACTACCCGCCCAAGCAAAAGCGCTATCGGTCCGAGTGAATAACCTGCGACTTGCGTGATAACCATCCCGAGTGATTGAGTGAAGCGGGTTCGGGCAATGTTGGAGAATTCTTTTGTCCTTATTGCCCAAAACTGGAAAACTTGGTAAGCGCCTACTAGAAACAAACCTAGGGGCACCAACCATAAATAAGGCCCCAAACCGGGTGTATTCAACGAGCCTATTATATGGTCCCCAAAAAAGTAGACAGCAACCGCAGTAAAGAACGTAGTAATCAAAACGACCAAGAGGCTCAACACGGCGATACTAGCCGCTTCTTGGTCACTTTCTGGCAGCGGAATAGCCAACTGGTACCGCAAACTGGCTATTACGCCTAATATTCCGAGAATTCCGGCATATACAGCTAGTAAACCAAAATCCTCAGGAGTGTAGAGCCTGGTCAGTATAGGCGAGGCGGCAATAACAATTAGCTGACCAGCTGCCGTACCACCAGCGAGAACAGAAACATTTCGGACAAAGCGGTTATTAGGTACTAGATTTCTTATGGGTAAAAGAAGTCTGTTCAAAGCTATTTACCGTCTTCTGAAGCAATACTGAAAGAATTAACAGCGGCTTTAACGTATCTTCGAGCACCTACTTCGTTGATGTGGTGCTCGTCGATGTAAATGAGGTTACCTTGGTGAGAAGGTGCCTGATCAAAGACGTTTAAAGAATCCAATGCTTTGAATTCAACATTGGTATGGCTTTTTGCCAATTCAGCCAGTTCTCTGTTAGCCACTTGATAGCTTCGATCACGTTCAATGTGACTGGGCAAGCAGAGCTTTTCAAAGCGTTGAATACGACTTACATCACGATTAAAACGCGGCACCTGCGACAAGATAACAATTCGCTTATCACGGTAGCTGTTAAAAAATTCTTCCAGCGCGAGGTTAAATGGCCTCGCTCTGGTCTGCGAGTTCCAGACACCCGCGATGAAAATCGTCTGCGCCTTTTCGATGTATGGGTGTGCCCTTTCTATCTGATCCAGACAGGGCTGCTGCGCCCATTCAGCGATTCTTTTGTAATCAAACCCCGGAATCGTCACACAACTGATGGCAGTGATGATTCGAGCTTTCAAGTTCAGCTCCTGGCCCAGATAGTCGAAAAAATGGTTCAGCATGGCGGCATGGGAATCACCTAATACCAGTACCTCCTTATCGCTGCCTAAGTCCCCTCTCAAACAGTCGCCAACAATTTTTCCGTGACAGATGGTCTTAGGGTCGACATAGCGCCGGTATTCAATCGGTAACTGGTCAGGTGTAAAGGCCACACTGATCTTTGCCATGCATTGCGAGGTGCCGAGGATAGCAGCTACCAGAACACCCCAGCGCAGGGCTTGCCCCTTAATTGTGTGCCTGCTTCTGAGAACCTGTTTATTCCGTAGTAAGAGATAACCGACATGGATAGCTCTCAGGCCCTGAATATCGGGGCGAAAACTCGTAGCCGTCACGCTTTCAACGACTCCACTACCCTGATTTGGTCTTCAGCGGTCATATAAGGGTGCATCGGTAAACTCATCACCTTCTCCGCCATCTCATCACCCACCGATAGGACTGCCGTTTCATCCGCCACCGCAGGCTGCTTATTAAGCGGTATGGGGTAATGTACAGCAGTTGGAATACCTGCTTCCATCAGTTTGGCCTGAACCGTTTCGCGATTGTTTACTCTGATGGTGTACTGCGCCCAGGCGGATACGTTGTGTTCTTCTACAAACGGTGTGGTTTCGATACCTGCCTCCTCTAGGAGGCAGGTATAGTTTTCTGCCACTTGGTTGCGCAGCTGGATTTCTTCTTCCAGCAGATCCAGTTTGGGTAGCAATATTGCGGCTTGCAGTGTATCTAAGCGGCTGTTTACACCTACGCGAAGATGGTGGTAGCGCCTATCCTGGCCGTGGCGGGCGATCTGGCGCAGTATGGTGGCCAGCTCATCGTCGTTTGTAAAGAGAGCACCGCCGTCGCCGTAACAACCCAGGGGCTTACTGGGGAAAAAGCTGGTGCAGCCGATGGTGGTCAGGTTGCAGGATTTTTTGCCCTTGTAGCTGGCGCCGAAACTTTGTGCGCCGTCTTCAATCACCGGAATACTATGTTTTTCAGCGATGGCATTGATGGTCTCGAAGTCTGCGCACTGGCCGTAAAGGGACACCGGAATAATCGCTTTGGTGCGCGGGGTAATAGCAGCTTCCAGCTGTTCCGGGTTCAGGTTGTAGGTTTTCGGGTCTATGTCTACGTACACGGGTTTGGCGCCCAGCAGGGCGGGGGTCTCAGCAGTGGCGATATAGCTGAAACCGGGCACGATCACTTCATCGCCGGGACCTACGCCAACGGCCATCAGGGCAATTTGCAGAGCGTCTGTGCCATTGGCTACGGTTATGCAGTGTTTTGCGCCGCAGTATGCACTGAGTTTTTCCTCCAGTTCATCCACTTCCGGGCCAAGAATATACTTGCCGTGGGCGAGGACCTTTTGGATATTGGCGTCTATTTTATCTTTGATCCTGGCTTGTTGGGCTGCCAAGTCTACAAACTGCATACGTAATCAACCTTTTGAAGTAACAATCGATATAACCGGAATGGCCAGAATCAAGCTTTAGAAAGTTGGTCATTAATAAGTAGGTACTTGGCACCGGTATGACTGCAAACTGCTTCGCCGTCACCTGTAACTGGCAAGTTCAGTTGCTCGCCAAACTCACTCATCCAGCCAATCTGCCGGGCGGGTACACCCACCATCAATGCGTACGCTGGCACATCTTTATTCACCACTGCACCGGCACCCACAAAGGCAAACTCACTGATAGTCACACCGCAAACAATGGTGCAGTTTGCGCCGAGTGTGGCACCGCGCTTTACTAATGTGTCCCGGTATTCATCCTTTCGCTCAATCAGTGAGCGTGGGTTGTAAACGTTGGTGAATACCATGCTGGGGCCGCAGAATACGCCTTCTTCCAAATGCACATTGTCGTACACGGAAACATTGTTCTGGATTTTGCAGTTGTCACCAATGGTGACCTTGTTCCCGACGAATACGCCCTGCCCCATAGAAACGTTTTTACCGATCCTGGCGCCGCCGCATACGTGCACGAAATGCCAGACTCTGGAGTCTTCGCCTATTTGGGCGCCTTCGTCTACTATGGCACTGGGGTGGATTTTTACGGGCATGGGTGCTCCTCTGTCATTAGGGTAGCGAAAGGTTTCCTCTCTCTCCCGCCCCTCTCTCGCGAGAGGAGAGGGGCTTTGCCGGTTATTCGGTTTTGAGGAAGGGGTGGAAGTTACCTTTCAGGCCGATTGGGTCGGCGTTGCGTATGTTGGCGACGGTTTCAATGGCTACTCGATTGTCTTCAAGGCCGTAGCCGCGGCCCGCCAGAATTTCTTCGTAGCTGCGGGTGTGAAGATCTGCAAAGCCACCGGAGAATTCCAGTTCTTCTCCATCCACAGTGATGGAGCGGTAAGTTCTTTGGCCCTGGGCTTTTGCACTTTCAGGGACAAACTTATAGTCCACTGATAGGAACCACCGAACACGTGCTTTTTCGTATTCCAGGTATCCAGCAGCCATCGTGTCACTGCTATGGTGGACTACGTTTTCCTGAAGCTCACCGAAAATGAAGTGCAGCATGTCGTAGAAATGCACGCCGATATTTGTGGCGATACCACCTGATTTTTTCAAATCCCCTTTCCATGATTGGAGATACCAATGGCCTCGAGAGGTGATATAGGTCAGATCGACTTCATGTTTCGTTTCACGTTTTTCGGACTGAACCTTCTCACGTAAAGCAATGATGGAGGGGTGTACTCTGAGCTGGAGAATAGTATTTACTTTCCGGCCCGTATCTTTTTCAATGTCGAGCAGACCATCTATGTTCCAGGGATTCAGGACGAGCGGCTTTTCGCAGATGGCGTCGGCGCCGGATCGCAACGCAAAGCGCATGTGAGAGTCGTGGAGATAATTCGGCGAACAAATAGAGATGTAGTCAACAGCATGGCCATTGTTTGTACGTTTCAGTTTGTCGATGTGACGATCGAAGCGCTCAAATTCAGTAAAGAAGTCCGCATCCGGGAAGAAGCTATCAATAATGCCAACTGAATCGTTGGTATCCAGGGCGGCAACCAAGTCGTTGTCCGTTTCTTTGATGGCTTTCATGTGACGAGGCGCAATATAACCTGCGGCGCCAATCAGGGCGAACTTTTTACTCATGCGATTAAAACTCCTTTGAGATAACGTTTTCACTAAAACAGATAAAAATGGGCCACACTACTTCACGGGACTCTCAGCCAACTCCTGGCGCACCTTACCGATAAATTCAGCCATGAAAGTGGCAACAATACCCAGCATCAAGCCAAGAAAAACTGCAAGTACCATGATCAGACGCTTTGACGTCCCTTTGTTATCAAGGCTTTCCCTTGCAACTACTAAAGTTTCTGCTGGTTGCAAGGATTCGATTTGCCCCGAAATTTCAATCCGCTCCTGAACAGCTTGAGCCGCAGCTTCACCCATAGACTCCTGACCTGAGAGCCCTTCCAGATATTCATTGACGTATTTTAGGCGCTGCTCTAAAGTTTGTTTCTTCCGCTCCAAAAGCTGTGTTTGCCGCCGGACAATATGGTCCACGAGCTTTTCATGAATGCTCGTTACTGCCTCTGCTTTTACAGGGGAAGCTTTGGACGTCAATTTGATCAGGGAAGTGTTCCTTGGCGCCTCAGCACTTACCTGAAAGGGCATTCTTGAATTCTCAAGTTCAATGTATAGCGCTTGTTGTTCGGGATACCAGCGGTTTTCGATTGTAGCAACTACCGTTGCTGCAGGCTCCAGGGGCTCTCTTTCGCCATCCTCAATCTGTTCACCGAGCTGAACGAGAGTTGTATATTCTTTTACTTCCCCTACCAGAAAAAGCGCGTAGGCCAGCGCCAGCAAAACCACTCCGCCACATACCGCAAAAAAAATGCGACGGCGCCGCACAAATATAGTCGCAAGGTCGACTAGGCTGATTTCATCATCGTACTGCTTCGTGAACTGCTCGTTCTGACTCATCCCTATTCCTACATTTCTCGTTTTTCCACGCTACCGCCCCACCGGCCCGTACTGCAGTGTGCTCTGGCAATAGCTCAAATTGTCAATTATCTCAGGCTAAGGCGCCCATAGAAAATGTGCAGCAATTCTACGTGACCTGACGATAGCAGCAAGGCCGGGCATGCAGATTGGCCGAATTTAAGCGTGTATTTTAGTTAACCTAGGTAGGAATGGGCAGACATTGATCAGGGGAAGCAGTCGAATAGCGCAACTACTTTAAGGAAGGCCACTTTCATTGCTTGCGGCTTACGTTCAACACTTATTTTAGCGCACTCCGCCTTCTGAATAAGACCAACAACCGCCAAGAGTGGCTCATTGCCCAGTCATACCCCGCAAACACACCAACAAACAGCGCAAACATCAGCCACTCGGGAACTCGGAAATACTCCCCACCAAGGCCAATTCCGGCCAAAATAACGGCTACGATGGTAATCACCACCAACGCCTGCCTGTCGGTAAACCCGGCCCGCATGAAAATGTGGTGCAGGTGTTCTCTGTCCGCTTTCAACAGCGACTGCCCCTTACGGGCCCGGCGAATCATGATCGCGACCATATCCATCAGCGGAATCGCAACGAGCCATAAGGCTGTCACCGGCCGCAACGCCTCCGATTCTGACTGAGTTCCCTTCATAAACAGCCACACAAGGGAGAAACCGATAAACATGGCCCCGGCGTCTCCCATGAAGATTCGGTTCCTGAACGGAGGCACTCGAAGGTTGGCCGCCAGGTACGGCAGAAGGGAAACGGCAATACCAAACGCCAGCACCAGTTCCAGGCGATTACCGGGCGCAGCGATCAAAAACAGCAGAGACAAAGACAGCAAAGCGACCAGGCTCAAGCTGCCAGCCAACCCGTCAATGCCATCAATCATGTTGAATGAGTTGGTCGCACCAATCACAGCGGCAATGGTCACCAGCGGCCCCAGCCAACCCAATTCGATCACTCCCAGGCCAAACAGGTCGCCGAAATGTACCAGGGAAACACCAGAACCATAGGTTAGCAGTGCACCCAAAGCCACCTGGGCCCACAAGCGGAACTCTGCAGGCACGTCCCTTGCGTCATCCACGGCGCCAAGCAGAACCAGCATCAAGGACGCGAATAAATAAATCCCATAACCGCCGATCAGGGGCATGGAAATCATCCAGGCACTGAACAGGCCGATAAAAGCGCTCAACCCGCCAGTCAGTGGTACCGCTCCCTTGTGAACCTTTCGATGATTCGGGAGATCCAATAGTAAACGGACACGCACAGCAAAAGGCTTGAGAAGCAACAAGGAAAATAGCGCCAAAAACCCGGAGGCGAGGCCAACAGAACCGACAGTGTCCATATACTTCCTTCTTATTCCATTAAGCAGTGGCGCCGAATAATCGGGGCCAGGTTGCCAATCGCCCCCGCACCGACCTAAAAGTGCCAGACATTGGGTATTAAATAAATAGCCACAGAAGCCACCACAAGGCTCAACGGCAGGCCCACTTTAACGTAATCCGCAAACTGATACCGCCCGGGCCCGAAAACCATCAGGTTTGTCTGGTACCCCAACGGGGTAATAAAAGACGCAGAGGCCGCAAACATCACCGCTACCGCAAAGGGCAGGAAATTCACCCCCAACTGCTCCGACACGGCCAGCGCAATGGGAAACATCAGCACTGCCGCGGCATTGTTGGTGATCATTTCAGTGAATGCTGCTGTCAGCAGATAGATTAGAGCCAACGTCAGCCAGGGAGACAAATCACCAAGCCCCATAAGCCCTCCGGCCACCCACTGTGCAGCGCCGGTTTCTGTCATGGCATTCCCCAGGGCGAAGGATGCCGCAATCACCACCAATACCGGCAAATCCACGCTGCGCCTTGCGCGGCTGGCCGTCAGGCAGCCGGAAACAATCATTCCGCCCGCAGCCAGGAAGGCCGCCTCCATAATACTGAGCAGGCCGGAGGCACTGGCAACCACCATCATCAGCAGAATCGCCAGGGCCCGGGGCGCTTTGTGGAAGTCCGGGGGCGTGGAATCGTTCAAGGCGCTCACCAACAGAAAATCGCGCCGGAATCGATATTGTTCGGCAAACTGATGGCTGGCTTCCAGCAACAAGGTATCGCCCATTTTGAAGGTGATATCGCCAAGCTTGCCCGGCACCCGCTTGCCCTCCCGCGACAGAGACAGAATGACCGCGTTAAAGCCGGTACGAAAACGGCTGTCACGAACGGTCTTGCCCAGAGCGGGAAATTCCGGCCCCAAAACCACTTCCACCAGGCAACGCTGGTGGTTGGCCACATCCAGTTTATGCACACTGCCATTGGCCGGCTTCAGGCCCTGAATGCGGCGAAGCTCACTGGCACACTCCGGCGCCCCCACAAAGTAGAGCTTATCACCAGGCTGTAATGTTCGATCCGGCTCAACCGCGGTGATCAGCCGCCCACCCCGATCAATCTCAGTGAGGTAGCCATAGTTCAGCGCCCGCAATCCCGCCTGTGCGATTGTCCGTCCCACCAGGGGGCCAGGGCTGACAACCTCGACCTCTACACCGTATTCACGCACCTGCTCCAGCTCCTCGGTGACGCCACCGCGATCAGGCAACAGCCGTTCCGAAAACAACACCAGAAATCCGCCACCCACAACCAGCAGCGGTACGCCAACCCACGCGAGTTCAAACAATCCAAGGTGAATACCCACCTGGCTCTGCAACAAACCATCCACTACCAGGTTGGTGCTGGTACCTATCAGGGTGCAGGTTCCACCAAGGATGGCTGAGTAGCTCAAAGGAAGGAGAAGTTTGGAGGCGGAAATGCCAAGGCGCTGGGCCCAGTCCTGAATGGCCGGAATAAACATGGCAACGACGGCCGTGTTATTCATGAACCCGCTCAGAATTCCAGTCGGGGCGATCATTCTGAGCTGCGCACCCCGGCCGGTTTTCGGGTGGCCCAACATACGACGGGCGATCCACTGGACAGCGCCCGTCTCTTTCAGGCCCGCGGCGACCACGTAGAGCGTGGCGATGGTTATGACACCAGGATTACCAAAACCCGCCAACGCCTGAACGGGCTCCAGAATACCGGTGACCAGCAAAAACGCCAGCGCCGACATCAAAACGAGATCGGGTGACACCCGCGTCAGCACCAACGTGCCCAGCACGGCGGCAAGACTCATCAGGGTAAGAGCTGCATCCCAAGCCATGGGCTAGCGTTCCCCGTGCCAGTGTAGGCTCAGCTTTCGATGAATCATCGCGACAGAGTGATCAGTTCACGCTCAAGCATGTAACCAATCAGCGTATCAACACATTGATCAACTGACATGGTAGAGGTGTCCAGTCGCACCTCTGGGTACTCAGGCGCCTCGTAGGGCGAATCAATACCGGTGAAATTTTTGATTTCCCCTGCCCTGGCTTTTTCATAAAGCCCTTTAGGATCCCGCTTCTCGCAAGTATCCAGAGGCGTCTCCATAAATACTTCAATAAATTCGCCAGCCGGAAACAGATTCCTGACCATGCGACGATCACTGGTAAATGGAGAGATGAACGCGCTGAGAACAATCAAGCCAGCATCGGCAAACAGCTTGCTCACCTCGCCAATGCGCCGGATATTCTCCACCCGGTCCTGGTCGGAAAATCCCAGGTCTTTGCACAGGCCATGGCGAACGTTATCACCGTCCATCAAAAACGTATGGTAACCCCGGCTGTGCAGAGCAACGTCCAGGGCGTTTGCGATGGTGGACTTGCCGGACCCACTCAGGCCGGTAAACCACAACAGGCAGGGTTTCTGGTTTTTGTTTACCGAGCGCTCTGCGCGGGTGATTTTGTGATCGTGCCAGACTATGTTTTCAGCCAAGGTCCATTTCCCTCTGGTTCTGGGTTGGTTTGTCGGATTACGCTTCGCTAATCCGACCTACGTGGGTGAGGCGCATAATCGTAGGTCGGATTAGAGGCAACGCCTCGTAATCCGACAAACAAGTTAAACCGCCTTACAGTCCCACTCCGGGTAATTCTCACGAATAAACTTGTTCAGGTTACGCTCCGCTTCGGTGTAATCCCGGGCCACTGCACCGCCGGCATCG
The DNA here is from genome assembly GCF_045449855.1 of Marinobacter alkalisoli. NCBI lineage: Bacteria > Pseudomonadati > Pseudomonadota > Gammaproteobacteria > Pseudomonadales > Marinobacteraceae > Marinobacter > Marinobacter alkalisoli. Next base: position 93,396 of record NZ_JBJJLC010000037.1, read on the forward strand.
TCAAGCTGACGCTCCACCATACCCGCGGCAACAGTCACGTTGGTCATTCGGTCTATCAGGATAAAGCTACCGGTCCCCGGATGGCGTTGATAATCCTCAACAACCACCGGCTCGGAAAGTTCAACATCACACAGGCCAATAGCATTCAGATCCAGGCCACCCTGCGCGTCGGGATGGCGCTTCAGCGTGTTCACATCAATCTCTTCAAGTACTTCGTTAACGTAACAGTTGGTCACGCGGGTTCCGATCTTGATGCCGTACTCACGCCCCGGCTGCAGGGCTTTTTCGTTCATCCACACGATGTGAGCGGCAAAGCGATTCCCCATCTTCGGTCGGCTGTTGGCGTGTACCAGCAGATCCCCACGGGAGATATCCACCTCATCTTCCAGGGTCAGGGTAACGGCGTCCCCCGGCCAGGCCCGGTCGATTTCACCTTCGTAAGTATGGATGCCTTTCACGCGGGAAGACTTGCCGGACGGCAGCACCGCTACTTCGTCACCCTTATGCACCACACCGCTGGCGATGGTGCCGCAATACCCGCGAAAATCCAAATTCGGGCGGTTCACATACTGCACCGGGAAGCGCAGATCGGTCACGTTCTGGTCTTCCAGAACTTCCACCTGCTCCAGGATGTTCATCAGGGTTTCACCGTGGTACCAGGGCGTCTGTTCACTGCGGTTCACCACGTTATCGCCGTTCAGTGCGGAGATGGGCACGTAATACACGTCTTTCAGGCCCAACTGGCTGGCCAGCTTTTCGTATTCTTCGCGGATGTCGTTGAACACATCCTCGGAGAAATCCACCAGGTCCATCTTGTTGATGGCCACCACCACATGCTTCAGGCCCAGCAGGCTGACAATAAAGCTGTGCCGACGAGACTGGGTCAACACGCCTTTGCGGGCGTCGATCATCACCACGGCCAGATCACAGGTGGAGGCACCGGTGGCCATGTTGCGGGTGTACTGCTCGTGGCCCGGGCAGTCGGCAATGATGAACTTGCGCTTGTCGGTGGAGAAATAGCGGTAAGCCACATCAATGGTGATGCCCTGCTCCCGCTCGGAAGCCAGGCCATCCACCAGCAACGCCAGATCCAGCGCTTCGCCGGCATTGCCCTGGCGCTCGCTGTCTTTGTGCAGGGCCGCCAGGTGATCTTCAAAAATCAGCTTGGAATCGAACAACAAGCGGCCAATCAGGGTGGATTTACCGTCATCGACACTGCCGCAGGTCAGGAAACGCAGCAGGTCCTTGTTTTCGTGTTGATCCAGGTACGCCAGGATATCGGATTCAATTAGTTCAGAGGCGTGTGACATAGTAATAATTCCGAAAAAAATTTTATCGAGATCAGGGGTGTCGGATTACGCTTCGCTAATCCGACCTACGAGAAGGTGCGGCTCAAAAAATGTAGGTCGGATTAGACGAAGTCGTAATCCGACAAACCAGCCTAGAAGTACCCTTCCCTCTTCTTCTGCTCCATAGAAGCAGCCGAATCGTGATCTATCACCCGCCCTTGGCGTTCCGATGTCTTGGTCAGCAGCATCTCCTGAATAATCTCCGGCAAAGTGGCCGCCGTGGATTCAACGGCGCCGGTCAGCGGATAACAACCCAGGGTGCGGAAGCGCACCATCTTCTTTTCAGGCGTCTCGCCGGGTTCCAGCGGCATGCGGTCGTCATCCACCATGATCAAGGTACCGTCCCGCTCCACCACCGGGCGTTCGGCGGCATAGTACAGCGGCACAATGTCGATATTTTCCAGATAGATGTACTGCCAGATATCCAGCTCAGTCCAGTTGGACAGCGGGAAAACACGGATACTCTCGCCCTTGTTCACCTTGCCGTTGTACAAGTTCCACAGCTCCGGGCGCTGGTTCTTGGGATCCCAGCGGTGGAACTTGTCCCGGAACGAATACACCCGTTCCTTGGCGCGGGATTTTTCCTCGTCCCGGCGGGCCCCGCCAAAGGCGGCATCAAAACCGTACTTGTCCAGCGCCTGCTTCAGCGCCTGGGTTTTCATCACATCGGTGTGCTTGGCGCTGCCATGGGTGAATGGCCCAACGCCCTGCTCCACCCCTTCCTGATTGGTATGAACAATCAGCTTCAGGCCCAGCTTTTCCGCCATCTTGTCACGGAACTCAATCATTTCCCGGAACTTCCAGGTGGTGTCCACATGCATCAACGGGAACGGCGGCGTGCCTGGTGCAAAGGCCTTCATGGCCAGATGCAGCATGACGGCGGAATCCTTGCCGATGGAATAGAGCATGACCGGGTTATCAAACTCGGCCGCTACTTCGCGAATGATTTGGATGGACTCCGCCTCAAGCTGTTTGAGGTGGGTTTTCTTTGGAGGGGTTAGTGTCATTGCTATTTCCAGTCTTTTTGTTGGATTACGCTTCGCTAATCCAACCTACGAGTTCGATGTTCATTGTGGTGTCGGATTACGCCTACGGCTAATCCGACCTACGGGTAATACGGTGCATAAATTGTAGGTCGGATTAGACGAAGTCGTAATCCGACAGATATTCGTAGGTCGGATTAGCCGCAGGCGTAATCCGACAGCCACTGCTTCAGGCCCAGAAAGCTGCAACCGCTTCCAGAAACTCATCAAGCTGCTCCGCCGGCAGCGCGTTAATCCCGGCTGCCGCCTTGCGGCCGCCGCCGGTCGGGAACTGCCGGGCCAGTTCATCCGCACCGGTGCGGTTATTCAATGGCGCCCGAATACTCACCAGGTAACTGCCATCGGCCTTCGCCGTCACAATGGCACAAGCCTTATCCGGGTTGCGGTTGGCCAATTCATTGCCCAACACGCCGCTGACACGACGAGCCCAGGGCTCATCCGGGAGCTGTACAACCAGGGATGACGAGTTGTTAGCCAAAACCGGCGCCGCCAAGCCGCTGGCCATATCAGCCTCATACCCGTCCCGAAGTTTCTGCCACGCCGGCGGCTGGGATGCGATCAGCTCCAGTGGGTCCTCAAACTTCACAAACTCGCGGTACAGATCCGCCGGGTGGAAGTGCAGATCCTCAACCGTGGCGCCATAGCCGTTGTAGTTAATGCAGACACCCAGGACTTTCAGTGACTCCGCCTGCTCCGCAGACAACCCGGCCTTACCGGCAAGATCCTCCGCCACAGCATTCAGATTATCCCCAAAGGCCGCAGCAATGGCCCAGTTATGAAACTTGCCGCCAAGATGCTGATCGACCAGTAAACTGGTGCAGGTAGTAGGCTGGGTATCAATCAGTGCCGTAAAGCGGTGCTGCTCCGGCAATGAGTCCCCTGGAAAGTGGTGATCCACATAGAACACAGTGCTGCCGGCAGACAACAAGGCGTCTACGGCTGACCGATTCTTGTCCAGGCTGATATCAAGGATATTCACCTGTGCCGGCTCGGTGCCGGGTACCTGCTTCGCCAGCTCTATATCCCGCTTTACGCCGGTAATCAGGGTGCTTTCAACAGGATTGGCCAAGCGCAGCTGAATCAGCGCGCAAACGCCATCGGCATCGCCGTTGAAGACATCAAAGGTACGCATAAATTATTCCATATCTTTCATAAATGCGCGCAGTATACACGTCATGAGCGATCATACCGATCGTCAAACCTGACAATGTCATCGTCATCAAGCTTTTATTGCTCTGGTCAGCGGAGTGTCGGATTACGGCCTTTGGGCCTAATCCGACCTACAATTCTAATCCGACCTACGATTTATGCACCGCGCCCCGTAGGTCGGATTAGCGAAGCGTAATTCGACAGGCCCCAGTAAGGCCGGTTCAATGGACCCAGGCCCTACGCAGTTTGCGCGAAAGCCGGGTCAAAGGGCTCTCGCTCCCAGACCGCAGGCGACGCTGGTATTCCAGCTCTTCTATGACCCGCTCTACGGTCGTGAATTGACCGGTCGCATGGCTCAGGTAGGTGGGGTACAGGATCAGCGCCGCAGCCACCAGCTCTTCCAAGGTGACCCTTCGGGTGCGCCGGTCACATGGGTAGATATCCTGCGTCAGGCCCCAGCCGGCATAAAAGGGTTGCCCATAGCAGGTCACTGGAATCCCCCGGATCAGCGCCTCAAAACCGGAGAGCGAGGTGAGCGTATGCACGCCGTCCACCTGCGCCAGCATGTGGGCCATATCCTGATCCGTGACCACCTCATCGCAATAGCGAAGGCTTTCGCATTCCCCCTCACCTTCCAGGCGTAGGCCTGCAACCACATCCGGATGGGGTTTATAGACAATCCAGGCATTGGGGTTATCCTGGTGAACACGCTCAAGCAAACCGATATTGGATTGAACCACCGGCGAACCAAAACGGATGGATGCATCGGACTCCACCTGCCCCGGAACCAGCAGCACGTGTTCCTGACCATCGGGCCGCCGCCACGTCCTCGCCCCGGTGTTGTATTTGGTAGTGCCGGACACAGCCAGCTTCCTGATCAACTCCGCAGCCCTTTCCAGCAAGGGTTTAGCCAAGCCTCCCCGCTCCAGCAGGTTTTCCAGGCGAGATGGCCGGGTGGAATCGTAATACATTCCCACATCATCCAACACCCAGGACTGGGGCTGAACCAGGTCGCCCCCCAGACCAACGGAACGAATGAAGCCATCTTCCACGCGAACAACCGGTTCAGAGGATTCAGCCAGCCCCCAAACCACGCGAGTTGCCCCCTCCGGGACAGCTGCCTTGCGTTCATCGATCAGCAGGCTGCCAGCCACGAATCGCCCCAGGGCCTTGCGCTTCCATAACGGTACGCGAGGTGTGTACAGAGTTTCCGGGAACCGCTCACGGCATTGGCGTTGCAGCGCCAGCCACTGCAGTACCTCTTCAACCTGGCAACGGCGACCGGTCTCCGGGTTCACATAATTCGGGTAGTCCACCAGGCTGGCGTGCACCAATTGCAGCAAATCCACCGGAGACCGATGTGCCGGTGGCGGCAGTGCATCTTCGGTCAGGCCCCGGCCGGCATAAAACGGCATGCCGAATACGTGTACCGGTTTGCCCCACAACAGCGCTTCAAACCCCATTTGCGAGGTTACGCAAAATACGGCTGATGTCTGGTCCAGCAGGGAAGGCGCGTGAGCATCCTCTGTCATCCAATACACCCTGTCAGACACGGCTTCCGGAAGATCCGTCAAATAGCCCGATTTTCGTCCCGCCACCACATCCGGGTGCGTTTTGATCACCACGGTATGATTCGGGTAGTGCTCCAATGCAGCCCTGAGCATGGATTGAAAGCTGCTGGCGTCGGCCTGGCCAAAACCGACGGAGGCATCTCCAAAGGTCTGGTCCACCACCAATACAAAAGGCCCCGGGTGTGATAAAGGCCGCTCCCGGGCATGGTTATACTTGGACACCCGCCCAACCCGCCAGGCCCGAACCAACGCCCGGGCACGGCTACGCTGATCCAGCGTCAGCGGTTGGTCAATCAGCCGGTCCAGACGGCAGGGCTGACTGGCATCGTAATAAATTCCTTCATCATCCCAAGTTAACGACAATGGCGGATGTTCCGCCCCTGGCTCCACGGAACGAAGAAAGCCATCCTCCAGCCGAACCACAGGCAACCCCAGTTTTTGCGCCGCAGCCTCTGCCTTTGCCGCCGAAGGCTTCCTGCCCCAGGCCAGCATGGCTCTTACGTGCTTTACCGGAAGTCCCCGGCGGTAACGTTTTACCGGAGTTTCGGCGAAGGCTTCAAGGTTCTTGAGCGAGTACAGCGCTGGGGATGTTGTCAGGTAGAAGGTGTTATCTGGCACAAGGTTCTTCTGTTCGTTGGGGAATTAGTGGCAAAAAGCGCCCTTCTCTTGTCCGGTTCTTCAAGCAACTCCAGCACCGCCTCCGCCCAGGCCTCTGGTGATTCCATCGGCAGCAATAGACCGTTCCTGCGATGCTCAACCAACTGCCGGTATACCGGCGTATCAGCATAGATACCCACCGCACCTGCGGCGGTGATGTCATAGAATTTGGTGGGTGCCCGGGCGGCGTTAAAGACGGAATCCAGCAACGGCGCCAGGCCAACGGTTCGCCCCGGGCGCTGGATGAATGCTTTATAGGCCGGCCAACTCATCGGGTGCACCACCTGCACCCCAGGCAGATGTGCGAAGCGGTCTCGCACTTTTCGATCACCAATTACCTCAAAACACACATCTTTTCGGGCAGACAGCACCCGCTCCACGACTGGCGCCAGCCACTTTAACTCCGCGGAGTGCGAAGCGGACCCATGGTAGAACAGCGTTTTCATGGCCGGCTCGGGCGTGCTCTCCGGCATCGCATGGGGATTACAGGGTTCCAGCACCACGGGTTTCCAATCGGAATACTTTTGCGCCAACCAGGGGGACGAAACCCATAGCTCCGCACCCACCGCCCGTAACCATCGCCGATGTCGCCATGCCAGGCTGGCCAGTTTACGCTGGTAGCGCCACGGCATGCCCCGGAATGCCCGCAGATCAAACAGATCATCGTCCATGAAAAACACCACCCGGGCAGCAGGGTGGCGGCTCAACAACGCCTTCCATTGCGGCGGCACATAGCGAATGAACACCACCGTAGCCTGAGCCAAGGTTTCCGGCGCGGGTAACTGCTGAAAGGTGAAGAAGCGGACTTCCCTACCCTCTGCCTGAAGCGCCGGCGCCACAAAGAAATCCGTGGAGGGATTGGGGGTTTGGTGGACTACATAAGTTGGTTGCATTTTTAGTGGCCACAAAGACCTCATTCAAAAAAAGGCGCACGCGCAAAGGCCAAACCAGCGGCATCTTTTTCGGACACCCTTGGCTCGCTACCACTCAGCGGCCAGTCGATGGCCAGATCCGGGTCGTTCCAGAGGATGGAATACTCATCACCCGGGGCGTAATAGTCGGTGCATTTGTACTGGAATTCCGCCTCGTCACTGGTCACGTAGAACGCGTGAGCAAAGCCGGGGGGTACCCATAGCATTTGCTTGTTGTCTTCGCTGAGCGTAACGCCCACCCACTGGCCGAAGGTAGGCGAGCTCTTCCGCATATCCACCGCGACATCAAACACCTCGCCGCGAGTGACCCGCACCAGCTTGCCCTGGGGATTCTCCAGCTGGTAGTGCAATCCCCGAAGGATGCCTTTGGCGGATTTGCTGTGGTTGTCCTGCACGAAGGTGTAATTGCCGCAGTGTTTTTCGAATTCGCTCTGGCGGAAGGTTTCGAGGAAGAAGCCGCGCTCGTCGCCGAAAACTTTCGGAGTTAGCAATACAACTTCCGGAATGCTCAGTGATTGGTAATCCATTGATCGTTAAACCTTGCTAGTTGTGGGCCTGGTCGCAGCCGGCCCTCGTCGTTAACGCGGGCGAAGTGAGAAGTCTTCGTGTATCAGCGTCAAATTCGGATTGTAGGCAGGATCGCTTAACAGCGCTTCTCCCCATCGCTTGCGCATATAGTCAGCTTCCCGATTATGACGATTCCGCTTCTCGGGTGTGTCATCCGCACCACGGGAAACGGACTCATGGTGATAGGCCTCTGCGTAGGGTGTCCAGACGTTCCTGTAGCCAGCTTCACGTACTTTCAGGCAGAAATCTACGTCATTGAAGGCAACTGCCAGATTTTTCTCATCCAGCCCACCAACCTCATCAAACACATGCTTGCGAACCAACAGACAAGCGCCTGTAACAGCAGACACGTTCTGAACCAGGTGCAAACGGGAAAAATAACCATCAGCGTAACGGTCAAAATACTTGTGGGCATGGCCCGCGACGCCACCAATACCCAGAATAACCCCCGCGTGCTGGACCGTATCGTTGGGATAATAAAGCTTGGCACCGACGCAACCTACATCCGCGCGGACGGCATGGCTTACCATCTCACGCAACCAGTCGGAAGTGATGGGCTCAATGTCATTATTCACCAGCCCGATGATGCCTCCAGTGGCATGTTGCGCCCCAAAGTTATTGATGGCCGAATAATTGAAAGGGAAGTTCCACCGCAACACCCGCACCCGGGCGTCTTCCGCCACTTCGTCCATGTACTGCAGTGTTCGCGTACAGGTGGACTGATTATCCAGAATCAAAACCTCGAAGTTGGGATAATCGGTCCGCTGTAGCAACGCCTCCATACAGGGCTTCAGTATGTCTACGCCATCCCTGGTAGGGATCAGCAGGCTAACTTTCGGTGGCGCTTCCGGCAGCGGGTATTTCACGCGATAGGTATTGGGCACGGGGCCATCTTCAACAATCACACCGGGGGAATCTGAAACCACGCCTGCAACAGCTTTCATGCCTGCCGCGGCTGTGTAACTCTTCTCACCGCTGGCCATTGCCGTTGACCCCTCCACAGACCGCCAGTGGTACAGCACCTTTGGAATATGAACAATTTTATGTTCATCCAGCCCCTTCGTGAAGCGCAGCACCAGATCATGGTCCTGGCTGCCATCAAAACCATCCCGAAAACCGCCAATTTCCTTTACCCTGCTCGCCTGGTACACGCCCAGATGGCTGATGTAGTTCTGACTCAATAGCAGCTCAGGATTCCAGGCCGGTTTGAAATGAGGATCAAACCGCTGGCCGAACTCATCCATCTTATCTTCATCGGAATACAGCAACAGCGCCCCCGGGTTGGCATTCAGCGCCTCCACAACATGAAGCAGTGAATCCTGAGCCAGCTCATCGTCGTGATCCAACAGAGCAACGTATTCACCTTGAGCGATCTCCAACGCCGAGTTACTGGCGGCACTGATATGCCCATTCCTCGCCCGGTGGACCACCTGCACACGCTGATCCATCTGCGCGTATTGGTCGAGTACCCGGCCAACCTCAGGATCCGTTGAAGCATCATTCGCAACGCACAGCTGCCAGTTCTGATAGGTCTGTTTCAATACAGACCCAATAGCCGATCTTAAAAACTCAATTCGGGGATTGAAAACCGGCAACAAGATCGAGATCAGCGGTTGATGGCTTGAATTGTCGAGTAAGCGCTGGCGCTCTTCCTCCGACATCTCTTCGCGGGAAGCTAGCCAGCCTGCGTAATCCATATCGGTATTGGTCTTGGCAAACGTCTGCTCGTAATGATGCTCCAACAGTTTTTCCAAGCCGCATGAAGAATTTGCCCTGGCCAACTCAGCCAATCGTGCCGGCACCTGTTCCGGGGGGAGATTCTTATACGCTGGGTGTAAATTGACCAAGCGCTGATAAATACGCTGACCTGCAAATCGCCAAGGCGCCAAGGCAAACCGGAGACGCCCCAACGAAAACTCAGCTGCGCAATCAATAGGGTCAAAGCGAAAGTGCCTTGTGCCTTTGGGAACTTTTACCAGCCGTTTGGTCATCCGCCCCTGCTTCAGCGGGAAAACACAACTCTCGGCTTCGTTGAAACCCTTGCCGGTATCGAAGTACAGTTGTGCAATGCATCCCGATGCATTGGTAGGAATCGACACCTCCACCATGTACCAACCGCTCACCAGTAATCGGTTGCGGGCAACGAACTGAGGGTCTGGTCCCGAGGCCAAAAGGTGATAATCGCTGCCCTCGCCCGCCAACTCCAGTTGAGCATGCGGCTTCAGATCGGCGGCAACATTTCTTACCAGGGGGGAACGATTTAAAGCGGCAATCAACACCCGTCGAATCAGTTGACGAAGACTCAAGAGCCAATCTCCACGCGGGTGGCGATTTCATCATGCAGACGCTTAATGGCCGGCCCCGTTGGGCGCAACTCTAATGCTCTCTTGATCACAGGCAGGGCGTCCTCATACTGGCCCTGTTTGGCCAGTATCTTTGCAATTTCCCGCAGGAAATCCGGCGTGCCTGATTTGTCCTGTAGAAAAACCTTGAGAGCAGCTGGGGGAATACCAAAGTCAGTAGCGGGCTCCCGGTAAGGAATACCCATAATATCCGCCAACCTGAACAGCGCATACGGAGCCCGCTCTTGCTTCACTTTTTCAGCGACATCTACCTCAAGATTTGTTGAAATTTCCGACAACTGCTCCCTCAAATATCGCCAAACACCTACCACTCCCTGTAAGCGCTCACCACCGTCAGGTTCAACCAAATCAGAGAGATAGCCACCGGCAGGACTTGCAAGAAATCCATTCAGGTTCAAATCAAGAACCTCATCAAGCATGATTGCATTGGACTGTTCAAACTGCCCTGCCAAGGTCCGCCAGACGTCACCACTGACAAAAGGAATCGCCTTTTTTGCGCCGGCATTATTCCTTTCATCCGAAAACCGCTGCAATGCCCAATCAATCTCAAAGTTTACCCGCCCATACTCTGGCTTGAGCACATGATTCAGCAAACGTTTTAGCTCCAGAGCTTCTCCCGTGTAACTGGTGTTTACACGCCGGGCCTCAAGCTCGAATGCATTCCAGTGACACCGATGAATTCCCAGGATCGACAAAAACGAGTACTCGATACGCCCCTCAGGAAATGCCTCCGAATGGTAGGGGTATACGTGAACCCGGTCTCGCCCAAAAGCCGATATCCATTTCAGCATAACCAGGCCAGATAGCCCCGCAGCATCTCGCCCTATGTGTGAAGCGAGGTAATCCTGAAGGCTCGTTGTTGCAAAATGACGTTTCACAACCTGGTTGTGGTTTGAGACGACAGACTCCATTGGATCCCGAAAGTACGAGATGATCTCCACATCGTGCCCGGAAAACAGCTCTTTCAACTCAGCGAACTTGCCGTAAAAAGATTCCGCAGAAAGGACAAGGGCACACCCCTCGGAACGAGCAGCTTTAACCCACTGCTCCACTTGGTTCTTTGCCTTGTCCATATCCTTTTCGATCAACGGCACGCCGACTGCGACATGCCCGCCAGAAACATTATTCTGATCAGAACCGTGCTCGGGATAGTAAAACCCCAATCGCTCCAGCAGTTCACGATTCGAGTTCATGAAATACTGAATAGCAGATGTGCCCGTTTTAGGAGCACCAATATGTAAAAAAACTTGCATGGAATAACCTGATATGAAAGGGAGTATTCTAGATTCCACGGATAGCGAACGATTTTTCCTTCTTACCCGACCCGACCAATTTGTTCACAAGCTTCACGCAAGCCGCCCGTTAAAACCGTAGTATTCTCGATGGTAGCGCAGCGCTCCAATGCTTTCTCCCCTGACTTTTTGCCGCTCTCGTTTTTGTATCGGCTTTTGTAGTCTTCACTCTCATCTATCGATCCCCCGGATGCCCAGTGCATCCAGGATTCAATATTCCGTTTCGGGCAAAGAACAAGGACTTTTTCAGTAGGTGCGGGAGGGGTTAGGTCAGCGCCCGCTGGCCTTCAGAAAGCTTTGAGAACAGGAAACTCTGCCGATGCTCGAATACTGCTCGAAACACTCGCGCCTCTCCCCTTTCCGTGGCACTGAGAGAGCGAAAACCCGGGATCCTGTCCTGAAGATCTTCCGTGGCTTCCTGAACGGCTTCAAAGCGGCTTTGCACCAGATACCGGTACCAATCCACCAGATTGCGCATGTCCTTTTCCGGCCTGACAGCCTCTTCACGACTTTCATCCGACATGTTGAACGGATTAAGCCGCACTACCCAAATGCGCTGGATGCGTTCCTTAAAACGGGTCAGGCGTTGGTTATCCTTGCGCGCCATCAGAAACCCGACACCGGACTGATTCCAGTCCATCGGGAAACCTGGGCCCTCTGAATGGTCATCCCGATATAGCTGAGCTTCACCAAGCGTGGACTTGAACAACGGCTTGCCATCAAGCTCCAGGGATTCGTTCTGAACACGCTGTTTCTTTTCAAGCTCCGAGTATTCGATCGTCAGACTGTAGGAATACAGGCCATCATCCGTGGCCAGCTCAAGCTCCAGGTGAATATCGTCACTTTGCTGCGAAGCGGAAAGGCGGCTTTTGTCATCGGCGGGGAACGCCATGTCCAATCTCTCGCCATCCGCCACAAACCGGCGGAGGCTATCCAGCACATCAAAAACCGCCGATTTGCCAGCGCCATTTGGCCCCATCAACAAGGCCAGACTTCCGGGTGACAGTTCAAAATTCACCAGGGAGCGGTAATTGTTTACGTAGAGTTTTTTGATCATTATTGAAGGTTACCTACTCTGGGCTAAACCCGCCATGAATATCTAAAACGTTACACGACAGATCATATCAACTCCGCCCATATCGATCCTCAAACCGAACGATATAGGTATATTTCAGGCCTCAGGCCGGGGGGGGAGCTAATCAGTACGTGGGCGCTCGGCGGCTTCAGAGGTAGTAGTACGGGTGTTGTAATCGCTCATGGTCGTTCCTTGTGAGGTATCGGATGTTGCCGAGACTGATGTTGCTATGAAGCTTGTGGTTTTGGAATCAAGCAGTCCAGTGCTTCGATCGCAGCAATGAGATCTCCCAGTATCTCTGGTGATACAGGTCGGCCGTGCGCCGCATCATTGCGAATTCTCATAATTTTCAGGATCCGGCGGAGATGCTGTTCATTAAGCACAGGATCCAAACCTTGTCGTTTGTATTCCTTTAGCTGCCGGTGAATAGACGGCATTCGAGGTGGGTCTTGGTCCGGCCCCAAGGCAACCTTCTCGATCTCCGCGCGTGCCTCAGCCGACAGTTTCGCCTCATACCGTCGCAAAAACTGGCCCCGAGCATTCTCTTCCATTTCGCCAAGGCGGGGCGTGACCACCTCAGCGATGAAGGCCTCAAAGGCTCCCGCCAAATCCAGCACTGCACGTCGAGTGTTGTAGGCAGAAACGTGAAACTTGGCACTTTCTAAAAGCTCTCGCTCGAAGCTGGGGCATTGCACATCATGAGGTTTAAACCGGACTTCGTCTTTCAGCATGGGAGTACCGGCGCTCATCCGCAAGAACTCGAAGTTCGCTACCGGGATATTCCGAGCAATACGACCAGTAGAATCAAACTGCTTATAGGCAAGCCTATTCAGATCGCCAGGAAGCACCTCTGGAATATCACTGCGACCCGTTTCTGCCCGCAGCCCCACTATAAGCTCATTAAGCCTGAGCACTGCAACGCGCAGTGCTTCTGGATAAACCCAAATGTTCTTGTATTGCACATCGCCTGGCGGTTGGGGGGCATCAATCTCCAGTTTCCCGGGAAGCCAGAGTTCCACAACGCTCTGTGCATACAGCCCTGATGGATTCATCATACTGTCGAGACGCATGCCTTGTGATGCCTTCCACCCGGCACGCGAGTTGATCACCCGGACGTGTTGCACTAACGCGACCACCCCCTCACTTCGATAAAGCCCCTCCAGAACGGGCAGTGCAAAGGGCAGCTGAAACTTCAGCCAACTGCTTGGCAAAGGGCGCAGGGAATCGAACTCTTCACGAATAGCTTGCAAGGCCGGATAGTAACCTAGGCTCCTGTCGTCGTAGACACCCGCCATGTACTGGCTTTGCTGAAGATAGAAGCAATCAGGATCGAAACAAAGAGCCTTAACCAGCTTTGTTGCTGCGGTCGCCTTTCCTGCGGGAGTGCGCAGGTCTTCGGCCAGGATGGCATTAAAGGTGGATTCGGCAGCCCTAGTCTCAACCGGGAGCTTTTGCCGGGCTTTTTCAATCGCCGCTTGAGCCTCGGGGTGTTCGTCCAGAACAAGGCGATGAAGCTGAACGAGACCAAACTGCCTTTGTGCATCCATTGCCCCTGGCGCAAGGTTTAGAATTTTTTCAAGTAGATTATCCGGTGCTCCACAAGTCCACTGCGGTTTTGGTTGCAGTCCCTCCTTGGCGGCCGCAATGGTCTGAAGCTCTGCATTGAGTTCCTGAGCAATTGCCACGTCAGTCTGCGTTCCGGAAGTAACGCGAAGCTCGGGAACACCGTCCAGCGACGATAAAAGGTGTGCAATTCCACGGGCAACTTCTCCCCAGTCTCCACCCTTATCAGCTGGTATATTCAGTTCCGGGTACAGAGTAGGTTTATGCAGCGCGGCTGGCCCACGGGGCCGCTCATCCGCGTATACGTTTATAAAGGGTACATTGTCATCTAACTTCTCTTGTAAACGCTGGAATAGCGGACCAACCTGCCCGTGAATCCAAACCTTGCCGGTCGCCATATCTCTGCCTCCTGCTTGAAGACCTCAAGACATTTATCGCCCAGGAATGATAGAACTCGTCCTGCAAACCTCTATCGAGTGCCTGTCCAACATTCAGTGCTCATAGGTTGGGTTTTAGGTACCACCGGGGGTCAAAACCTGGCTCTGGCGGTGTCAGAGAGACAGACTTTTTCACGGTTGGTTTGCCGAAGAGAGATTTGATGAATGAGAAGGTCAAGAGTTATTGCTTTTTCGAGAGAAGTTTTGGCCACTAAATTCATGAAAAAACAGTAAAAATGTTTCTGGGTCGCGGACTCTCGCGGACGCGCACGAACGGCAACACGCCGGTTGGCTATAAGGCTGCCACAAAGCAGCGATTGGCGGGGCCGCCAATCGCCACCCTGGCTGGATCAGACAGTAAAGCCGTGATGGGTACCGTCGGGTAGTTCAACATCCAGCTTAAGCTTAGCGCCAGTTGCTTCCACATAGCGCTTCAGAGACGACAGCTTGATATCTTTCCCAGCGCGCTCAATGCCGGCAACGGTAGGCTGCTTCACACCAAGGGCGGCAGCGATATCCATTTGAGTCTTGCCCAGCATGGCACGCAACTCAGCCAGATGGATGTCGAGAAGAATTGCGTCAGCTTTGGCGTTCGCCGCCTCAACAACTTCCGGTTTTTCTTCGGCGAGCATCTGATCAAGAGATCGGCCCATTTCAATCACCTCACTTGAGAGTTTTCAGGTGTTCCGTGAACTCTCTATCTGCCACGGGAATCATGCGATCGTAAAAACGCTTATCCCCAGTCTTATCACCCGCACAAAGTAGAATTCCCTTCCTTTGTGGATCAAAAGCAAAAAAGGCTCGTATCGGTTTCCCGCCGCTGCTAATTCGCAGCTCCTTCATGTTGCTGTGTGAGGAGTCATACACGGTGTCCGCGTATGGTCTTGGCAACATAGGCCCTTTCTGCCGTAGAACCTTCATTGCGGCAAGCACATCGGCGCGCTCGCTATCTGTTAACCCCTTGAACCATTCATCGAATGTATCCGTTGATATTACATCCCACATGAAAACAATCCTGTCTATAGGCTGTAGACTATATAGGTCTTAGCCTATAGTCAAGGCTAGACTACACTACGTCCATTACGCCTGTGGGCGCCAGTCACTACCGAACAAATCCCCGTATAGACCTTTCCCCGCACATCCTCAAAATCAGGCGTCAGCCGGTTTGCCAAAATCACATCTGCTTCCTGCTTGTCCAACGTGGCTGTGAGGTTCAGCTCTTTTTCGGACAGGAACTGATTGATTTTCGCATCTTCAATGGGGCTGATCCGATCATTCAGCAGCTGAACCTTTTGGCTATCAATATCCAGAGCGACCACTTCGTGGTGCTGAGCTAAGAGCAAAGCGTTGGATAAGCCAACTTAGCCAGTGCCTGCGATTGCTATTTTTATGAAATAAAAGATCCTTTTTGAATGATTTCAGAAAAGTCAGGCACGCCCATATCGATCCTCAAACCGAACGATATCATCCTCCCCCAGATAAGAGCCGCTTTGCACTTCGATCAGTTCAAGGGGAATACGGCCGGGATTTTCCAGGGCGTGAACCTTGCCAACGGGGATATAGACGGATTCGTTCTCCGTTATCAGTTCCTGCTTTCCATCAATGGTCACTTCCGCCGTGCCAGACACCACAATCCAGTGCTCAGCGCGGTGATGGTGCATCTGTACGGAGAGTTTTTCGCCCGGTTTCACGGTGATGCGTTTTACCTGATAGCGTTGTCCGCTATCGACGGAGTCGTATTTGCCCCAGGGACGATACACCTCACGGTGGAGCTTGTACTCCGACCGCCCTTTTGATTTCAAGGTGTCCACCAGGTGCTTTACCCCCTGAACCTCATCTTTATGGGCGACCAAAACCGCGTCCTTGCTTTGCACAATGACCAGGTTTTCCACTCCCACGGTGGTCACCAGGGCATTTTCGGCCATGACAAGGTTATTCCGGGCATTATGATGAAGCACATCCCCTTTATTGGCGTTGCCATTTTCATCTTTTTCCGCAATCTGCCACAGTGAGGACCAGGATCCCACGTCACTCCAACCTGCTGACAGGGGCACAACAACAGCCTTACAGGTGCGTTCCATGACCGCATAGTCCACGGACTCCGAAGGGCAGGACAGAAATGCTTCATGGTTCACGCGAACAAAGTCCAGGTCCCCGCTCCTGGCTGCATATGCCGCCTCGCAGGCCTGATAAATATCCGGGCGATATTCTTTTAGCTCTTCCAGGTACTTGTCAGCGCGGAACAGGAACATACCGCTGTTCCAGTAGTAGTCTCCGCTTTGTATGTAGGTGTCGGCGGCATCCTGTTCCGGCTTCTCAACAAATTCCGCCACGGTAAAGCCGCTGGCCTGCGCTTCGCCCCTGCGAATGTAGCCGTAGCCGGTTTCCGCATGGGTGGGGACAATACCGAAGGTGACTAGTTCACCCTTTTCTGCAAGTGGTATCGAGGACGTCACCACCTCACGAAATTCTGGCGCGTCCGCAATCGCATGATCCGCCGCCAACACCAACAACAGGGCATCCTGCTTTTTCTGCTGTGCAGTCAACGCCGCCAGGGCAATGGCAGGTGCGGTGTTACGGCCTGCCGGTTCCAGAATGATGTTGTGGTTCAAGTGCCCCATCTGCCGCAACTGCTCTGCCGCCAGAAAACGGTGGTCTTCATTACAGATCAACAGTGACTCCGCCACATCCAGACCGTCCAATCGGGCGATGGTTTCCTGCAGCATGGAGCGTTCACCCGCAAGGGGCAGAAACTGTTTCGGGTACGCTTGGCGAGACATGGGCCAAAGGCGGGTACCATTGCCACCCGCCATGATTACGGGAAAAATCATGAGAACATCCTGTGTCTATTATAAAACGATTATTGCCAGGCCAGTACAACGCGGCGTGCCAGATCCTTTCGTGCGATAGGGTCAGATACTGTGGCCAGAGTTTTTACAACCTGCGCCCTTACCTCCGGACTTTGAGCCCGCTCGCGGGCCCACTGTTGATAGAGCTCCTTGCCGCTGGCGTAATCCAATTTCATCAGAAGAGTCATCCGCTGCTTTTCCAGCAACTCCGGCCGGTCCGGTTGGGCTTCCAGCAGTTCCACGGCTTCTGCGGTTTTGTCTCTTTGGTCTAACACATTGGCCAATGCATGGAACATCAGTGGCTTGTGATTACCTTCCTCGATTCCTTTTCGCAGTAGTGTTTCTGCCTCATCGTAACGAGCAAGCACCAGATAGAGATAAGCCAAGCGCACATGGAATACCGGATTGGCGGGGTTTCGGGCCAAGGCCAGTTGGTAGAAATGCTCGGCCCCCTCGTATTCGAATTCCGCCTCACGGCAGGTGCCAAGCAGCATGTAAATATAAGGCTGACTCTTACCCGCCAACAAAACCCGAACCAGCGCCTTTTCCGCTTTATCTGCATGACCACGGACTTTAAGCGCCATGGCCAGCTTCTCCCATACCTGAGCATCATAAGGTGCTTCCTGCTCTACCCGCTGCGTCAACTCTTCAACGCACAGGGGTTGCAAGGGATTCTCCCGCGCATACACAAGCAGATCATCAAGCGCTTCCGGAACCGGGCCTAGCCCGGGAATCGGTTCTGCCTGGTCAGCGGCGGACAACAGCTCCTGATAGACCGAGAGCGCATCTCCCTTCACGTCAGCGTCCGGAACCCACTGCGGGCTTTCTTCCTCTGCCCGATAATCCGCAAAGGCAAGCAAAGCCTCCCAGAGTTCATCCATTTCACGAAATTTGGATTCGGGTAAACGATCGCGAACCGACTGCTCTATCTGATCGTGAACCAAGGACGTTTTAATGGGGCTGGGTACGCTTTCGTCCAACCCAAGGTCGAAAGCCTGATTGACCAGCACAGGCACATTCAAACCGGACAACACCGCCTGTTGAGTAGCCACTAACCTTTGCTGCTTGGGACAGGACTGTAGAAATTCGAGAATACGGCGGTTGTAGGCAAGCCACATATCTGCTGCCAGCAATGGGTTAAACCAGAAGCCGCCATCTACTTCGTTAGCCCCCTCGGATAGAGATATAGACTCGCTATGGCGGCGGTAAAGGGATTGAATGCTTCCGCTCCAATGCCGCAGCAACACCAAATAGCACCCCCTCTCTCCTAAAATTTTTCGCCATTCCGACAGAAACAGGCAAGTACGCGGATCTTTGGCGCCCCAAAGCCCAGTTTTGGAGGCGCTCCGCCCGTAAATATAGCTCTTTAGTATGTCCAAACGAACACCGGTATCAAACTCGCGCTCATCATGTAAACGCCAGTCGATACCGCTCAAACACAGTAACCGGTCATGCAAACTGACCAGTGGCAAATCCTCATAATGCCCTTCTGGGTTGGAAATTCCTGGGGCCATCAAGTAAAACCCCATATTTAAACCCGAGTGATGGAACCACTTTGAAAGTGAGGACGAAAGGGAGCGGTGAAAGGCCAGTATAAACACACTAATGTCTGAAAACTCACGCAAAAAAGTCGAAGACAGCATCAACTATATACTGGGCTTGAGCTTTTTTAAGCCCATACCACATTGGTAATCGAACCAGCTTTTCACTCTCCACAGTAGTAAATCTATCATCACCAAAAAATCTACCAAACGTCTGCCCTGCGGGCGAAGAATGAAGCGGGATATAATGAAAGACCGCCATGACGCCTTTCTCTTTCAGAAAAGAGATCAGATTCGACCTCACTTCAAGACTATCGACCTTGAGGTAGAACATATGTCCATTAGCCCTACAGCCATCAGGAATCGTTGGCAGTTCAAAAACCCCTCGATCTTCGAGCTTCTTAAACTTAGTGTAATAAAATTCAAAAAGATCAAGTCTGAAATCGTTAATCTCTTCTGCATGCTCCAACTGAGAATAAAGATAAGCGGACTGAATTTCAGAAGGTAAGTAACTACTTCCAACGTCTACCCATGTGTACTTATCTACCTGACCTCTAAAAAACTGACTTCTGTTAGTGCCTTTTTCTCGTATTATTTCAGCCCTTTTTATAAAATCTTTATTATTAATAAGTAACGCACCACCCTCACCCCCGCTCGTGTAATTTTTTGTCTCATGAAAGCTAAATGTAGCTAGATCACCAATACTACCCAAGGCTTTCCCTTTATAGGTTGACATCATAGCCTGAGCAGCATCCTCTATCACATATATTTTATGCCTTTTTGCGATTCCCATTATCTCATCCATTTCGCAAGAAACTCCGGCGTAATGCACAGGAACAATAGCTTTCGTCTTATCCGTTATCGCATCCTCTATTTTCTTTTCATCAATATTCATTGTATCTTTTCGAATATCAACAAAAACAATTCTTGCACCATGCATAACAAAGGCATTAGCCGTACTAACAAATGTATAGCTAGGCATAATAACCTCATCACCGGGCTTTAACCCTATAAGCATACCCGCCATTTCTAACGCCGCTGTACAGGAAGGAGTAACAAGGCACTTCTTAATTAAAAACCTTTCCTCTATCCACTGCTGACATAAATTACCATAGATAGAATCCCCGGAAAGTTTTTTACTCTCTAACGCAGATGCTATATAATCGATCTCACTACCTACAACCGCAGCCTCATTAAATCTAATCATTCACCTCACCCAAAATAACTTTGTCAACAAGATTTTTTTCAAGAACACTACAAAAACCAATAGGATTATAATGATGATCGCTAGGATCTCTTTTTAAGATCTCTGGTTTCAGGCGGCCTTGAGCATTCATTATCAACGGGTCAAGATTAATAAACCTAACATTCTCGATAGAAGCTAAGACATAATCCATCTGTTCATTAAACAGCTTAGTTGCGCCAATACGTTCTTTATAAGAGGCATACACAGACTCCCTTTGGACTCTATTATCGGGCACTGAAAGACTCCGATCTACACCATCTTGAACAGTAGGTAATGGGACACTAAGAACGATCACTTTCTCTACACTCTGGGCCAGTTCAAGCGCGTATTTTTTTATATTCAAAAGAGCCTTACTTAGACGAGAAAAAATATCTTCGCCGTTTAAGCTCCTTTTTTTCCACGCCAAAAACCCAACATCCACCTCACCAAGACATAGTATAACCAATTCAGGGTTAATGTTTGCCAAATTAAACAAAAACTTGTCCCGGGCATTAGTTTTACTTCTCTCATTGTAAAGACCAGATGCCGTAGCACCGTAAACAGTAGAGAAAAAAACTTGGTGGTTTTCAAAAAAATTGGCATAGGAAAAATATTGCGAGTGGGAGTCGCCAAGAATTAGAACCTTCTTATTCTTAAAATTATCTTTAGCTCTAGACAAGGCTACAACAAATTTTTTAAGTAGTTGATCATTATCATTCCCCTCGTAAAACTTCTTGCATTTACTCCTACAAATTTCAAGAGCTTCGTCGTCACTTACTAATTCACGAAGAAATTCAAAAAGGGCGCCCTCACTTTTAAAGATGAAGTCATCATGCAAATAAAGGTTTCCATCATTGTTATCTAATGTTAAAACTGCAACTCCCTGCTCAATAGCGGTTCTAACAGCGCGACCACCGCCTTTGTGGTAAGGCATTATAAAAACATCTGAGCTTCTTATTTTTTTTACGAAATTAGGTTCGTTCTTTATAAACTCAAACTGACTTATATTAACATCACTTAAGACTCCCGCTTTCTTTAGCATCGCTATTCCGCTCTCCTGAGACAAGCCTAGAATAGTATAAGACCATCCATCATTTTCACCAAGAAAGTCAGAGACATGCCTTAAAAAAAGATGCAACCTTTTCTCTTCAACTCGCTTATCTATGTCATATGCTGCAGTAATTAATCGATTACCCTTTACTTCAGGGAAGCCGCGCTCTTGTAACTCAAAATTATCTGAAAGCGGATAACTAATCTGCCTTTCAATTACATGATAATAATTTTTAGGTGCAGCTGTGTTCTTCACACGTTCATCATGGGCCATGACGCATTCAATTGTTGGTTTTACTGCTGGAGACAAACCGACTTGCATGGGAACATAGACAGTAGGAAAAGCTTTTGCCAAAGCTGATATTATGATTGAGGGTCTATAATCAAAGTAAACAATCACACTTGGAGAAAGAGAGCACATCACCCTACCAACCTCCTCCAAATACCCATCACCTTCACTTATTACTTCTGTTAAGTATAAGACATCTACATTTTCACCAATAAGACCGTAATCCTTTCTCAACTTATCTTTTATATCAAATTTATTACACCTAAAGCTATAACCCGAAACACCTGTAACCATGGACAAACTGTTCCCATGTCCTACCACTAGAGTAACTTCATCAATTTCACTACTGGTCGACAGAGAGTGCAAGTAATCTAAAACTAGCTTAGTTCCTGTTTGATTCCTAATCGGTGAAATATCTTCTACGTATACAACTACGTTAGAACAGGTACTTTTTTCAGATGAACCATGCTCAAAGTAACGAGAAACTTTACTAGATATATCGTTGAAAGACTGAACTAAGAAGGGATCTTTCAAAGACCAGAACGACTTATTTGATTTATCAATAAAACCTTGCCTGGGATTTCTTACGATTGAGATCAAATTTCTGATAGAAGTCTCTAACAAATACTCAAGATACAAATCATTTAAAACCTTCTTAGAATCGCGATATAATTTTTCATCCCTCCTCGCGTACAAACATAAAGCAAGAAGATCCGATACAATTATATCTTTACTTTCTTTCAACTCTTTTATGAAATATTCAATAATATCGAGAGTAACTTCAAAACCGCCAGCCAACAAAGCTTTTTTTGACAACGAAAAAAATTCATCAAGGATTCTTTTTTGGTTATAGATATTTTTATTGATTCTTCGTCCGTCGACAATTCTTTTATAAAAATCAATAGGAAAAAAGTCACTCATACCAAATACTCAAATCAATACCTAGAGTTTTTTCCAGCTTTATATTTTCCTTCCAATAGATTTCAAAAAGCTGCTCCCGTATTTTCTTTTCTACACTCACCTTGCTATTTATCGCAGAGTTTTTATGAGGAAAAACATTATCTCCTTCCTCTAAGCCAGCCCATGTCGAAATACTTTTCCTATATGAAATGTCTTTTATGAATTCTTCAGCGACCACAATCTTACATCTATCCCACTCTATACCTTTCAAAAACTTTTCTATAAAATCACAGTAAAACCCTCTATTTATATACTCATAAGGATTCACAGATACAGAACCATAATCTTTGTCAGGTTTTGAGAAAAGTGCTTCTTCAATAGGCCTATTCTCAAGCCCATTCTCAACTGAAAAAAAGTAGTTAGATATTGCTCGATCAATCGGATTTCTAATCGATATTATCACTCTATAATTATCGAAATTACTTGCTATTAACTCAGAAACTTCAGGATACTCAATATAGCTAGTCGCTTTATCTATATTAACAAAACCTTCTTTCCCCGCATTTATAATCTCACTTTCCCAGTTTTTGCTTAATAACGGCTTCCTTTCTGGTCTTATTGGGTAAGGCAAGTATGCCTTTCCGAAACTTCCAAGAAAATTAACCAGAGAGGTTGTTGCACACCTTTGGCAGCCTACTATAAACAACCACTCATCTTTAATCATTCTAGTCACCTAAATTGAAATATATACACTAATCACAACATGAAAATTTATTGAGAATAATATCGCTTGAGCAAAACTTCATAAAGCGTACTATCATATTCGTTCGCATCCATCAATTTAGAAAATACCTCCGGCGATATTCTCTGTTCAAACTCCTTGAGTTTTTCCTTCAGGGCCTTATTAATATCCCGACTTACATTCTTCTCCACAGGCTTGAGCTGAATATCTTTGAATCCATGTTCACGAAGCCAGGTTTCCAAGCGTGCCATGGAGTCTGCAAACTGCTCGACGATTCCAACGAACGGTAATGTCCCCAGTGCCTTCTCAGCACGGGTAAATTCGTCCCCTTGTTTCTCACCAAACATCATGGCTAAACGCTGCATATGAAAATTTCGGCACTGCCTGTCGTGCGGGAGTGCTAAACGGGTTTCAATATAGCCAGACAAGTCTGTATTTCTGGCAAGTACCGCACCAAAGCTGTCACCACCCTGCTTAGTTTCGAAGGCATAGGCAGAGGCAATCCGATCAATGGGATGGCGCATGAAAATTACGGGGAGCACCTTGATGCCCTCCAGTTTTGGCGGCGGAAGGTAAGCCGTATGGGATGAAAACACCTTGGCTTGTGGATTATCCTGTATCCACTGGGCAACCTGTTCCCGATTCTGTTTGAGATTTCCCGGGAATTCCTGGGTTACCCACTCGTCGCCTTTGAAGTTTTCTTTAAAGGCCGCGTCCAAGGAAGTTCCGGCGTTTTTGAAAAGGTGATAATGAAGAATGACTTTCCGCATGTATGTGTTCCAGAGTTAACCCGGCATGGTAGCCGGGCGACCATGTGTTTACTCAGGCACTCAGCAACGCCCGAATGCGATTGGGCGGATACACACCCACGCCCTCAAGCACGCCCTTCATGCCCTTGATTCCGTTTTCCAGACTGTAGTTGCTTCGCGCCAGTGCCAAGGCGTTGTCAGAGATCTGCTGCCAACGCGTTTCACTCTCGTACAATTCCTTGATGGCGTCTACCCAGGCTTGGGGCTCTTCCACGATCATCGCGCTTACGCCGTGTGTTAGCCCGGTAGCTTCTGCTGCTACTGGCGAGAGTACCTGAGGTACACCGGCAGACATACCCTCCAGTACTTTGCCTTTAATACCAGCGCCTGACAGCAACGGCGCTACAATAACCCGGCGGTTCTCGAACACGTCGTCCAGGTTTTCCACGAAGCCTTCGAGCACCACGTCGTCGGCTTCAAACTTGCTGAAGCTCTCTGGCATGTTACTGCCGTACACGTGGAATTTAGCATCGGGTAACTGCTTTCGCAGAAGCGGCATGACTTTCTCGGCGAAAAATTCGACTGCCTCAACATTGGGGGCATGCTTGTAGCCACCCAGGAATCCGATGCCGGTACGTTCTTTGTATGGGGTTTGGTGGCCACGGCCATCCAGTACCCAGGGGCACATAAACAGGTTGTCCCCTTTAAGGTTGTGGCTAAGGATCACCGCGTGCTCCGTGGGATTGTAGGAGAGAATGCCATCCACCTGGCGCATCAGGGTTAATTCCCTGTCCCTTGTTGCCAGCGGGCCGGAAAGGTCGCTTTTCTTCGCCGCCAGGGCGGCGCGCAATTCCCGCAGGAAATGCAGGTCGGCGTTGTTGAACAGCACCCGGGCTTTCGTGTGCTTGCGGATTGCTGGCAGGTGGCGCTCTGCTACGTCGTAACGGGTAATGTAAACAATATCGAATTCGTCACCGCGTTGTTGCAGGATTTGCTCGATAGAGCTATTGAACGGTGCGTAGAAGGTTTCCACACCCATTCGATGCAGGTTGTCCGAATATTTCCCCATATGGGCCATGTTTTCCGCCACGAAACTGACTTTGCAGCCGTTGGCTTGCAGCATCCGCATTTCCTGGATGGCCGCGTAGGAACCGGCATCGTGATCGGGCCTCGGC
The DNA here is from genome assembly GCF_045449855.1 of Marinobacter alkalisoli. Taxonomy (NCBI): domain Bacteria; kingdom Pseudomonadati; phylum Pseudomonadota; class Gammaproteobacteria; order Pseudomonadales; family Marinobacteraceae; genus Marinobacter; species Marinobacter alkalisoli. The sequence goes on from NZ_JBJJLC010000037.1 coordinate 117,914, forward strand.
ACGGCGTAATCAATCATCAATACCCGGTACGCCACGTTGCGATCCTTGTTGAAACGCACATTGTCCAGGGATGCCTGGCCATTGCCCATGTAGGCGTCCACCCACTTGGCCCGAAATTTCGGGGCGTTGATTGCCTGATTTTTCTTGATACCCTGGGTCAGGTCACGGCCATTGCTCATGCCTTCAAAATGGACCACTACGGATTGCGGTACATAGACCGTCTTGTAACCGGCATCGCGGATTTTGAAGGCCAGATCAGTATCTTCGTAATAGGCTGGGGCAAACTCATCACTAAAGCCGCCGACTTCCTGCCAGATCTTGGTGGGGATCATCAATGATGCCCCAGACAGGTAGTCGGCCTGGCGTGCGTAGTTCCATTCAGGAGCTTCGGCATTCTGCCCGTTGCCAAGATTCCACGGATTGCCATTGCCCCAGACGATGCCGCCGGCTTCTTGCAATACACCGTTCGGGTAGATCAGCTTGGATCCTGTCATCCCCACCTTGTCGAATCGCTCCATGGCTTCCAGCTGTTCGTCCAGCCAGCCGGAGGTCACCTCGGTATCGTTGTTAAGCATCACCAGGTATTTACCTTTGGCTTGTTTGGCTGCTTTGTTGCAGTTGCGCAGGAAGCCAAGGTTATGCTCATTCACAATCACATTGACGTTTTCAACGATGTCTTTCAGTTCCGTGGTCTTATCGGATGAGCAATCGTCCACTACGATGACTTCGTAGCTGGCCTTATTCCAGGCCAACAGAATCGACGCCAGAGCGTGGTAAGTCAGTTCGAATTTGTTATGGACCGGAATGACAATGGATGCGTCGGGCTTTTTGACTTCAGGAAGGGTGAGGCGAGGGTATTTTTTGCGCCCCTGCCAGCTTTCCACGACAACCTCGTGGGCCTGCATGACGTTTGCGGTAAGCTCGCGGGCTTTGACAGGGTCTTTCAGCTTGCTGATTTCTTCAAGCTGTTTACGAAGTGACGTATAACGGTAGCCCGCAGTTCTTGAAAGTGACGAATAATTCAGTTCTTTGGCGCTGTTGGTCAAATGCTCCCAAGGGGTTTGGATACTCGGGAATACATCAACATAGGTTGCTTCCGCTGTATTATTGCCAACAACTGACACCGTCAGGGCATGTACGCATCCGTCACACATGGACGTTGGCAACGGTATGTTGAAGTGATACGAGCCGTCGTTGCTGAGAACAGCCCCGGATTCTCCCACCGTTTTCCCTTCTTCGTCGGTAAGGATGAGGCCAATACTTTCATCAGTGGCCTGCGGAATACTCACAGTTCCCCGCAGATGGGACCATTCAATGTTTTCGAATGTAATCTCCGCTTTCTGCAAGCCTTCGAGCTTCAGCGGCTTTTCCGTAACAATTTTTCTGCTGCTTGCTTCAATCAGCATCAGCTCAACGGAATCCAGATGCTTTGGTATCTGCACTTTGATCCGGAACCCGTAGTTCCCAGTGCCAATTCCCTGCTTCTCGAGATCATCCCTGAACAGTTCCGCCACCCCTGTTCCCAGAACGTCACCTGACCGGGAATGCACTTCCAGAACTACACTTTTGTCCGGCTCATTGGGATTCCATGCCCAACCGCTGACATACCCGCCATCGTAGGCATCCAGACAGCCCTGAACTTCCGGTCGTTTCACTTTACTTGTTTCAGTCGCAAACAGTTTTTTCATGTCTAAAATCCATTTCTTAATTGTGTAAGGTTTGATCTTTTTTTATTGTTAGTGTCTACCTGACAACAAACCCATCAGATAGGATCCGTAATTGGTTTTAGTAAGATTTTCCGCACAGTCACGCAGGTATTGATCCGATATCCAGCCTTGCGACCACGCAATTTCCTCTAGACACGCTACTTTCAGCCCCTGCCGGTGCTCGATGGTTTGCACGTAACTGCTGGCTTCCAACAGGCTGTCGTGGGTGCCGGTATCCAGCCATGCGAACCCGCGGCCAAGGCGCTCCACATGCAGGTCGCCCCGTTCCAGGTAGGCGTTGTTCACGCAGGTGATTTCCAACTCGCCACGGTTTGAAGGCGTTACGCTCTTCGCGATTTCGACAACGTCGTTATCGTAGAAGTACAATCCGGTCACGGCGTAATTAGATTTCGGCTCTGCAGGTTTTTCTTCGATGGAGATGGCTTTGCCGCTATCATCGAAGTCCACCACGCCGAATCGTTCCGGATCTTTCACCATGTAGCCGAAGATGGTGGCTCCGGATTCTTTGGCGGCTGCCCGCTTCAGCTGCTCTGTAAAGTGCTGGCCGTGAAAGATGTTGTCGCCCAGTACCAGGCATACAGAATCATTACCAATAAACTCTTCACCAATGATAAACGCCTGGGCCAGGCCATCCGGGCTGGGTTGTTCGGCGTAGCTGAACTGAATGCCGAACTGGCTGCCTTCACCAAGGAGCTTCTGGTACTGGGGCAAGTCGTCCGGGGTGGAGATGATCAGAATCTCGCGGATTCCAGCCAGCATGAGTACCGAGATGGGGTAATAGATCATCGGTTTGTCGTAGATGGGCAGGAGTTGTTTGGATACGCCGTGTGTGATGGGATGCAGCCGCGTGCCGGAGCCTCCAGCTAGGATGATGCCTTTCATTGTTTCTCCAGATATTCACTCAGGGTCAGCGCCAGTTGGCTCTGCCAGTCTGGCAGCCGGATGTTCAGGGCAGTCTCGATTTTGCTCAGGTCCATCCTTGAGTTCAGCGGGCGCTTTGCCGGTGTCGGGTAGTCGCTGGTGGGGATGGGGTGGGCGTCATCAGGGCCCATGGTTAATGCTTCCCCGGCTTGCTGCGCCTGGCGGAAGATGTCCTGTGCGAAGCCGTGCCAGCTGGTTTCTCCCCTTGGGGCCAGGTGGTACACGCCGTTGGGCATGTTGCTGCGGATGGCCAGTACGGTGGCTTCGGCAATCAGTCTGGCCGGTGTGGGGGCGCCTATCTGGTCTGCCACGATGTTCAATTCGGTTTTGCTTTTGGCCAGGCGCAGCATGGTTTTCATGAAGTTGTTGCCACGGGCGCTGTAGACCCAGCTGGTGCGGAAGATGAGGTGTTCCGCGCCGCTTTGCTCAATGGCCTGGTCGCCTTCGAGCTTGGTTTGGCCGTAGGTGCTTAGCGGGCCGGTGGCGCTGGTTTCCCGCCAGGGTTCGGTACCGCTGCCGGGGTAGACGTAGTCGCTGCTGTAGTGCACCAGGAAGGCACCCTGCTCTGCGCTGTATTTTGCCAGTTGTTCGGGCAGGCCGGCGTTGAGTCTTCGGGCGGCTTCGGTGTTTTCTTCGGCGGCGTCTACGGCGGTCCAGGCGGCTGCGTTTACGATCAGGTCCGGATGCTGGCATTCCAGATAGTCGGCCACGGCCTGGGGGTTCATCAGGTCCAGTTCTTGTCTGCCTGGGGCTGTAATGGCGCCCAGAGGGGCCAGGGTTCGGTGGAGTTCGAAGCCCACTTGGCCGGTTTTGCCTAGGAGTAGAATTTTCATGTGCTCACCCCCAGCCGTTCCCCCTGGTAGCTGCCGTCTTGTACGCGTTTCCACCAGATTTTGTTTTCGATGTACCACAGCACGGTTTTGCGCAGGCCGGTTTCGAAGGTTTCCCGGGGTGTCCAGCCCAGCTCCCGTTCGATTTTGCTGGCGTCGATGGCGTAGCGCAGGTCGTGGCCCGGGCGGTCGGCTACGAAGGTGATCTGGTCGCGGTAGTTTGTGCTCTTGGGGACCTGTTCCTGCAGGATGTCGCAGATGGTTTGCACCACTTCGATGTTTTGTTTCTCGTTATGGCCGCCGATGTTGTAGGTCTCCCCGACTCCGCCGTTCTGTGCCACCAGGATGAGGGCGCGGGCGTGGTCTTCCACGTAGAGCCAGTCTCGGATCTGGCTGCCGTCGCCGTACACCGGAAGTGGTTTGCCCGCCAGGGCGTTGAGGATGACCAGCGGGATGAGTTTTTCCGGGAAGTGGTACGGGCCGTAGTTGTTGCTGCAGTTGGTGATCAGCGTGGGCAGGCCGTAGGTGCGTTGCCAGGCTCTTACCAGGTGGTCGGAGCTGGCTTTGCTGGCGCTGTATGGGCTGCTTGGGGCGTAGGGAGTGGTTTCCGTGAATAGTGGTAAGGATTGCCCCCTCTCCCCTGGCCCCTCTCCCGCAAGGGGAGAGGGGAACGCAGGTTCCGACCCGTGCGGAGTTGGAAACGTTTGTTCGGCCAGGTCGCCGTAGACTTCATCGGTACTGATGTGGTGGAAGCGGAAGGTTTCGGCTTTGGCGGGGTTGGTTTCTTTCAGGCTTCGCCAGTAGTTCTTTGCGGCTTCCAGCAGGGTGTAGGTGCCGATGATGTTGGTTTCCATGAAGGCGGCGGGGCCGTCTATGGAGCGGTCTACGTGGCTTTCGGCGGCCAGGTGCATGACGACGTCTGGCTGATGGGTGTTGAAGGCCTGTTGCATGGCCTTGGCATCGCAGATGTCGGCCTGGATGAAGGTGTAGCGGGGGTTGTTGGCTACGGTTTCCAGGGATTCCAGGTTGCCGGCGTAGGTGAGCTTGTCCACGTTGATAACGGTGTGGTCGGTGTTGTGGATGAGTTCACGTACTACGGCAGAGCCAATGAAGCCGGCGCCGCCGGTTATTAGAAAGGTTTTTGGCATGGTGCTTTGGTTTCCTTGCTTGGCCACTATACCCACAAAAGAACACGAAAATAAAAACAAAAAATCTTTTATCTATTTCGTGTCTTTTCGTGGTTTTAGTGGCAAAAAATCAGTATCTCTTCCCCGCCGCCTGCTCTGCAGTCGCAAGGCCGAGGGTGCTCAGGATTTTCTGGTTGATTTCCCGTACATTAAAACGCTCCCTGGCCAGTTTGTAACTCGCTTCGCCCATGGGAGCGATGAGACCGGGGTTTCGGATCAGCTTCAGCATGGCTTCTTCAAGCTCGTGCTGGTTGTGGGGCTTTACCAGGTAGCCGTTGACCTCGTGCTCTACGGTTTCGCGGCAACCGGGCATGTCGGTGGTGATCACCGGGCGGCCCATGGCGAGGGCTTCCTGGGTGCTGCGGGGGACGCCTTCGCGGTAGTAACTGGGCAGAACGAACACGCTGCTTTCCGCCAGCCAGGGCACCACGTTGTCCACAGTGCCGGGGTAGGTAATGATGTTTTCCGCCGCCAGCTGTTTCATTTCATGTTTGCTGATGCCGTGCTTTTCGTCTGGCGCGCCCAGCACAATGAACTCCACATCGGGATAACGGTTTTTCAGGGAGCGCGCCGCGTCCAGAAAGTATCGAATGCCTTTTTCCCGTATCAGCCGACCTACAAATATGAAACGGACCGGGTCGGCAACTGGCGGATTGAATGAGTAGCGGTCGAGGCAAACACCAATACCCCCGATCATTGTTGGTAAGGGTTTTTTGATGCCTAGATTCTGCAGGTCTTGCTGATCGTCACGGTTGAGTACCAGCACATGATGAGCTTTGGGCAGGCTGAACCGGAACAGAAGATTGACCACGCTCTGTAACAGGCGTTTCCTCAGGCCTGAGCCTTTGGGACCATTGGTAAATACCCGGCCCATGCCTTCGATTTTGGCCACACGGACGGACACGCCCGCCATGCTGGCTGCCAAAGTGCCCCAGATGGATGGTTTGGTGAAGAAGCAGAACGTCAGCGAGATGTTGTAACTCTTGAACAAACGGCATAACTGCCAGGTGCTGATGAGATCCGCTACCGGATTGGTATTCAGCCGGCCCATCTGATATTTGACCGGGATCGCACCCATGGCAAGGATGGCACGCTCTGTCTTCCGGCTGTAATTGGTGGCGAAGGCATACACTTCATGCCCTGCACGCACCATATCTTTTATCAGCTCTCCCCGGAAACCGAGCAGGGTTTCGGCCAGATTCCCCACCATCGCAATGCGATGACGTGCCTGTTGCGGTTCGTTCAAGGGAATCGCTGATCTGTTGATCAGTGCTTTCCGATCAACACGCTCGCCAGGCCCCTGGTCCACTTTCCGCATTGGGTCTGAAAACGTTCCGGCCACGTGGCCGACTGTTCTCGCCATTCCTGTAACTCTTCCAGTGTGTTTTCGGGAGTGGTGTAAGTGCCGGTTTTGCGGCTAATGTACAGTGGGTAATCAATCAGGGCGGCTGCCACCAGCTCCTGCAACGTTAAGGTGCGCTGGCGGCGGACACTGTCGCTTTTATCGATCGTCAGCCCCCAACCTGCATAAAAAGGTTGCCCATGGCATGTGACCGGTTTATGTCGGATCAGCGCTTCAAAGCCAGTCAGAGAGGTGTTGACGTGTACCTCGTCACAGCCGTCCAACAGGTCCGTCAATGCGGCGTTGGACACCACTTCATCGCAGATGTGATGAATTCTGTGCTCCCCCTGCCCTTCTGCCCTGGCGCCGGCAACGACATCCGGATGAGGCTTATAAACAAGCCAGGCTTCGGGATGCTCTGCTCGCACGGCTTCCACCAGTGCCAGGTTGGTTTGCACGGTTGTCGCACCGTAAGCGATGGAGGCATCACTTTCCACTTGCCCCACAACGAGTATGACATGTTGCTTGTCTGCGGGGCGGTTCCAGGCTTTACCGGCAGTATTGTATTTGCTGATTCGGGCTTTATTGATCTGGTCGAGCAGGTCCTGCGCGCGCCGGCATTCCTGCTGCGTGTATTCCCGGGCGCACAGCATGTCTTCCAGATCCGACGGGCCGGTTGCGTCGAAGTAGAGCCCACGTTGGTCGACCACCCAGGATAATGGCTGGGCAAACTGCGATCCCAGGCCGACGGACCTTAAGAAGCCGTCTTCAATGCGCAGCAATATGGCGTTTTCCGGCAAACCGGGCGTCGGTCTTTGCCCCCAAATCAGCGCCACATGGCCGGGGCCTACCTGACTTGCCTGGCTGACGAAGATCAGGTCGCTGCCCTGGAAGAACTGCTTGACGTACTTCCGCCAGTATCGCCGGAATCCAATGGCATACACCGGTGCAGTGCCATTAACGCCCAGGGCTTTGGCTTTTTGTCGCCAGGTTTGAGGCTGCTCGGAAACAATGGGGTTAATCGCGATGATCCCGTATCACAGTGGCTATCAGCTGGGCGATGGCAGCAAACAGCATGGCAAATATAACGAAAACGGTGATGTTGTAGAGCCGATCCGGCCGCGTGGAATATTCCGCGAGCGTTGGATACTCCAGAATGGAGATCTGTTTCAGCTTGCGTGCTGATTCCACCCGCGTGGATTCCAGCGTGGTCAATGCATTGGAATACAGGTCGAGCGCGAATTGCGCCTTGAGTTCGAGGGTTTGGTATTCCGCGGACACCCGGTTCAGCGAGTTGCCGTTTTCCTGGGCCATTTTCCGCTTTTCGATGCCGATCTGCTGCTCCAACGCCTGGGCTTCGGCTTTCAGGCGGCGGATTTCCGGCGAGCTTTCGCTCTGGTAGGAGCGCTGCGCTGTGATCCGGGCTTTGAGCACCGCCAATTCGCCCTCTAGCCGGGAGACTGTTTCAAAGATGGCTTCCACGGTCTGGGTGGGTGCCACCAGGCCATGTTCGTTCTGATACTCCAATAAGTCATCACGCGCCGCAAACAGCCGGCCTTCAAGCTCTTCGACCTGTTTATCGATAAAGAACACCTGCTCTTCCGCCAGCCGTTGGCCCATTTGGTTCATGTGCTTTTCCCCTTCATCCAGCAACGCCCGGGTGATGGCCTGAGCCATTTCCGGGGTATAGGCCTGCACCTCTATCTTCAACAGGCTGGCGTAATCGTCAAAAACGATGCTGATGCGACCTTTCATGTAGTCGTGAAACATCTCCATGGGGAGGTCTTTGCTTTCCAGGCGCGCAAAGCGGTCTATGTCTGTGCTGCTGTAGTGGCTGCGTAAGTCCAGCTTGTTTTGCAGGGTGCGCAACATATGGACGGATTCAAGGTGGTCCTTCAGCAACAGCAAGTCTCCGGAGCCGCTGGTGCCGGCAAGCAGCGACGAGACGTTCATCCCTGTTGGCATTATTTCAGGCGTTTGCAGCACCACATGGGCGCGGGATACGTAGCGGTCCGTGGCGATTAACCCCCAGTAAATCACGGCACCGAGAATGGCAACCAGGGCAACAACCCAGAAGGGATTACGTTTAAAAAAGCGGATCATTTACCAATGCTCTCGTGGTAGCTTTTGATGGCTTCTTTGATGTCGTCAAACCAGATGGCGGACCCGTTGTTGATCCACAAGCCGGCCTGGCACATGTCTCTCAGCATGCCTATCTGGTGAGACACCATGATAATGCTGGCCTGGCCGACACGGTCCTGGAAGGCTTTTTTCGCCTTTTCACGGAACGCCGCATCGCCAACAGCGGTGGCCTCGTCCGACAGGTAGACGTCGAAATTGAACGCCAGTGACAGGCCGAAGGCCAGGCGGCTCCGCATACCGGAGGAATAGGTTTTCACTGGCTGATCGAAGGCTTTGCCGATTTCAGCAAAGGCCTGGACTTGTTCGATAATCTCGGGGATGCGATCACCACCGCCCTGAATCCGTGCAACGAACTTGACGTTCTGACGACCGGTCATGGAGCCCTGGAAGCCGCCACCCAAGCCAATGGGCCAGGAAATACGGCAATTGTGGCGAACGCTGCCTTTGTCGGGCGTGTCCATGCCGCCGATGATTCTCAGCAGGGTGGACTTGCCGGCGCCATTGCGGCCCAGCAGGCCGACACTGACGTTATCGGGAATGGTGAAGTTCACATCCTTCAGCACCCAGTCCCCGCCAAAGGGGCCGTGATAGCGTTTATACAGGTTGCAGACCTCGATCATTGCGCCATCAACCGTATCTTATAGCGGGTGTGCAGTAGCAGGCCTAAGCACAGGCTGCCCCATACCCACCAGTGAAGATAAAGGTGGTTAACTCCCTCCACGGCCCTATAGCTTTCAAAGAAGCCCATACGCATCAGTTCAATCGCGTGAAGCATGGGGTTGTAAAGCAGATATTGCTGAAGGTCGTGGGGGAAATATTGCACCGGAATCATAATCCCCGACAGAAAATACAGCGGCAACATGGTCATTCGCACAAATTTGGCGCTCTCCGGCAAGGTTGTCGCCATCACCGAGAACACCAGTGCCACCCCAGTCCCGAACAGCCAGACACTGACCCAGATATTCAGGACTTCCAGTGGATGATGGGGCACGAGATTCTGGCCCAGTAACGTAAAACCAATCACCATCAGGATCATCACGATAGTACTAAGGATGCCTTCCAGGGCACCCCGTACCAAGACAGTGTCCACCGGGTGCACCTGGCGATAGGCGAACAGGCCCCGGTTCGCGTTGATGGCCTCCATCCCCCGGTTCATCTGGTTGCGGAACATGATGAACAGGGTGATGCCGACGACCAGCCAGGGAATAAATTCAGCCCCGGGGACAATGCGTATACGGCCGATCAGCGTGCGCACCCAGACCATCAACGCCACATGGGCAATCGGTTCGGCGAGCAGCCATAACCAGGCAATTCGATCGGCGCTGATACGGGCCACGGCTTCCCGCAGGAACAGGGCGTGCCATACGTCTGCGGTGATTCGCCAACGGCTTCTGGGTGCTATGGTGCTCACAAGGGTTTCTTAAAGATCCAATGCGACTTTGGTGGCGACGGCAATCTGGTACAGTATCTGGGTTACAGTGGATGCGATCTGGAGGTTTTTGGTCTCTACTTTCGGCATCACCAGAATCTGGTCCCCTGGCAGCAAGGGGACGTCGCTGGCGTGGCGAACCTCACCATTCTGGCGTGCAACCAGGATATGATCCTCATCCGCGTGCTGGCTGAACCCTCCGGCGCCTTCGATGTAATCCATAGCATTCTTGCCCGGCACAAACACAACTGATTGCGGAATATAAACTTCTCCAGACACCTGAATGGCATCCGTACGTTGAGGCAGCGTGATGACGTCTTTGTCCTGCAGGCGGACGTCCACCAGTTCGCCTTCGTTGGCCACCACCAATCGACCGTTTGGCTCCACTTCCCGGGCACGCTCAACAAACTGGCTGATCAGCTCCGCCTCTTTGATGCGGATGGCCGACTCTTCCGCCGTGGACGACGAGGCGCCCAGGTAGGTGGTTTCCAGACGTCTCAGGCTGTCTTCCAGAGCCTTGCGTTGCTGCTCTGCAACACTCTCACGGCGAATGGAGATGCTTTCGTAGGCGGTTTCGCTCGGATCAATGGCGACGCCATTGAGTAGTTCATGCAGCGTTGTGCCTTTTGAGAGCACGAAGTAGGAGCTGCCCAGATACGCTCCTTCCAGTTGAACGACAATTTCGTCCTGGCGCTGGTCTTCGAGAAAGACAATGTCGTCACCGCTGGATATTTCAGCGTCACGGAAGTGCTCGAGCTCCTGATATTCAAAGAATGGTCCTGTCTTGCGGTTGCCCCGAACCAGCACATGGGACACACCGGATTTCAGTTGAACCAATTCAACCAGGCTTTTTCCGTTCAGTTCTTCCTTTAGTAACTCGTAGTAATACGGGCGCCCGACATCGCCGGATACCAGTACCGATGGCCCTCGGGACTCAACCAGCACCGTGTCACCTTCCTGTAGCTGGGGATGGTTCAGGGCGCCGGTGCGCAAGAATTCGTACAGATCCAGGCGGGCGATGGTTTCACCGTCACGGATCAGGCGAATTTTACGGTAACTACCCAGATCCTCATCCACACCGGACGCTTGGTCGAGCAGATATAGAATGGAATCACTGGGTACGCCTGCGTACCGCCCGGGCTTTTCCACAAATCCTGTAACAAACACGGCAACTGGCTGTACGCCTTGCAGGTTTGTGTATACGTTAACGTTGTTCGGATAGACGTCTTCAACGGCTTGACGGACCACCGCATCGAGTTGGCGGTGGCTTACGCCTTTGACCTGAACGGGCCCAACAGCGGGTATGAAGATATTACCCTGGGCGTCGACGGGCATGACCTGGTCAATATCCACCGCTCCCCAAATGCGCAGGGTTACCTGGTCACCCGGAAGAACGCGGTAATCCGGATTCAGGCCGTCTGAGCGCAGCCCACGAAAACCACCACTGAACAGGTCCGCCCCAAAGGGTTCGACGGCATCCCGCGCTTCGTCGGATAGGACCGGCCCGTAGGTAGCTGCGGTTCTCCAGTTGGTGTTGGATGTTGGTTCCTGACCTTCTGCGCTCGCACTGGCTGAGGAGGAAAGCGAGCCACTTTGCTGCAACTGCTCTATCTGAGGTGCAAAACGCTCCCGTTGGCTGTCGGGGATATCACCAAAGCTCTGACTGATTGCCAGAGTGGGAATTAGCATGCTGATAAACGCCGTAGCGGCCATCAGCAGGCGAAGATACATTGGCTTGTTCATTGGGCGCCTCCGTTGGGAACGGCTGCCCGTATCGATTTCGTGGCGCCCCACAGGTCATTCTTGTGCCGGCATACGTTAACCAAACGCTCCTGACCCTGTGACGCTTCGAGAGTTGCCCCCAGGCATCGTTTTCCTGAAGCGGCGAAGTAACGATTATTGACGGTCAATCTGGCTTGTTTTCCCCACGGCGTATCACCAAGGACTATGTTTTCACCGACGCTGGCCTTTTCAAGCATTGGGGTAATGTCTGTCGGTAGGTAGGTCACTGTGCTCCCTCTTGACGTCCAGGTCTGAAAGCTATCTTCCGGGCTGATACCTCCCGGATAGGATGCACAACCGGAAAACGCAAGTAGTGAGAGCGTCAAAGTGTATAACCGTGCAGTCATCGTCATTTGATTCTTGAGCATCTATAAGAGTAGCCGTGTGACAGGAAACGAATGTGCGGAGTTTTCATGCCGGAGGGGATTGGGTCATTGCTTTAACAACAAACAAAGGGGCTGACAAAGCCAGCCCCTTTGTTCAGTGTCGATCACCGACACTCAGGAAGTGCCGGAACCGCCGGTCGCGCCGGTTGCGCCTGTCGGCTCTTCAGTGACGTCTTCTTCGATGATCTCTTTAACGACCTCGTCTTCGGAAGCCTGCTCTTCGATCTCCTCGGTAGTCGGTACCGAAGGCGCGGTTGCGCTTACGATGACTTCCGCCAGAGCGGTTTTCAACTCAGGCAACGCCAGGCCAGCGGTGTCATTGTCTACGGCCTGTTTTACGTTGGTTGCGTTCAGTTTGTTGACCAGGGCGCCAAAGGCAGCAGTCTCATTGCCATTAGAGTTGGCGTTGGCTTGCGGTACCAGGGTCGCAATCTGCTGGCTCAGCACCTGGTTAACCAGGTGAAGCTTGGCGGCGTTGGTTTGCGCTTCCTCGGAAGTGCTGCCGTCGGTCTTGGCGGCAATCGGGTCGAACGCGGTGAGATCCACGCCATCTACACCCAACTCAGTCGCAAGCTCAGCGGCGGCGCTCGCCTTGAGGTTCGCCAGGCTGGCTGTTGAGCCTTCCGCCAGGGCTTTCTCAACTTTTGCCTGGATAATGGTGCTGAAGCCACTAATGGCTTTGCTGCCGGCCGGTGCCAGGAACTTGAGGTTGCCGTCAACCGAGGCACCGTCGTCTTCATCGATGGTGCTGGAGGTCGCCTGTAGAACCAGTGGCAGTTGCACCTGCGCATCCGTCAGAGAGTCCAGAGAGAACAGGCCGCCGTCACCGGTGGTGGTTCTAGGCTCGCCAAGGTCACACGCCTTGTTGAGGTTTTCGTCAACACATACCACGGCATTCTTGAGGTAGCCATCGTATGCAAAGCCTTCACTGGAGCCATCGGCACCGTCAGACGATGACGAGGAGCCACTGCTGGACGAACACCCAACGATTATCATAGTCGGGGCCAGAATAGCGGTGGCGGCCAGGTTGCGTGAGAACTTTCCTTTGTTAAATTGACTCATAATTAGCCTCTAAATCTCCTGAATGAGCTTTCGCACGGTTTGGTTTTTGGTTGTTGATGTTGGCTCCGCACCCCTGTGCGGCAGCGCCCTGACGTAATTGGCCAGAGAAGGCCATTTTTTCACCCACTATAGGCAAGTGAGGTTAAAACGCAATCACACTTTGTTTCTTGCTATTGAATAATATGGTTTTTCAGGCCAGACCCTACCCTATCAGTTATTCGTTATCCTGCCCCGATTGAGGTATACGGACTGAATTGGGTTGGCCGAACGAACAATAGCCGCACCGCCAAACGAAGTCAGATTCTGGTCTTCGTTGATTCGGGTTTGCACGCTGTAGCTCCAGTCAGCATCACCGCGAACCTGGGCATAGCGGAACTGGCGGGTTTTCTCCGGCGTGAGCGGAATCACCCAGCCCAGGCTGATGAACTCAGCATCGGTGTTCTTGTAGCTCAGAGTAATTGCGTAGTCCCCAAACCAGAAGCGGCTATCAATCCGAACGCCGGTATCTTCAGCAAAGAACTGGCCGCCGTAGATATCAAACTGGGCGTCCAGATCCGGGTTATAATAGCTGTATCGGCCCAGCATCTGATTGCGCTTTGTGTCGTTGTCATCTCTGTGACGGAACGCCCCCCCCAGATAGCTCAAGCTGTGGCGCCCGTCTGGACTCAGGATCATGGTCTCGTTGAGGCCGCCGTTCCAATCGATAGCGTAACGGCCGCCGTGGAAACTCGTGTAAACCTGAGGATGCAGCTTGAAGGTTTGCTGGACTTCCGCCTCGATCAGAGCGTTGCGCTGCCGGTCCCCATAGAACACACCGCCTCTCTCAAAATCCTCGGTCTGGTAGATTTCTGTGTTGTAGGTCGCGGAAGCCAGCGCACCCGTCCAGAGCGAGGCAGATACTTCCGCGCTGATGCCGACCGAGGCGTCCCAAACGCCGTATTCGGTCGCCACCCCGGAACTGATGGTCGGGCTGAGAGTGATGCGCGGTTTCCAGGTGGGGCCGTAGCTGCCTTGGAAGTCCCAGTCACGCTCTTCCCGGTTCAACAGGCTGGTGTCAGAAAAGCCTGAGGCGATGGCGTAGGGTTCATCGCTGCCATCCGGATGGGCTTTCTGCAGTGGGACGGTTCGTTCTGCTACGGGAATATTTTGGTTAAGCAGGGTGAGCCTGGCATTCTTGTGGGCACCGGCTGCTGACTTGGCCCTTCGCGCTACGTCCAGAACGGAATCCCGTTCGTCCCGTACGTAGATGTTGTTTTCCCATTGGATATGGAGGGTGTCACCTTCACTGGCGACGGAGACGCGGTCGTAGCCGGCACTGACCAGTTCTTGGCCCAGGCGGCGGGCTGTCTTCTCGCCGGTGTTCTCTTGGTCTGGGGCTGTCGGATTACGGCTTTGCCTAATCCGACCTACAGGGGCTGGGACTTCTGAATTAGTGCTTTGGCTGATCCGACCTACGGCTTTTGCGGATTCAGCGGTTTCCAGGCGCTCCTTGCTGGGCTTGTTGCCGAACGGAATGGAGAGCCCCAGGGAGAAGAAATGGCGACCGTTTTCCGTGTCGCCTTCATCGTAGGCGAGCACTTTTCCCTTAATCTGCATGCCCAGGGGCAGCATCCCCTCAGGCGAAGCGGCGCCCAACCCCAGCCGAACATCCTGACTGTCGTATTCGGCCATAACGTTCAGCCAGGGTACCGGGCGGTATGACACCCCGCCAAACGCACCGTCCAGGTAGCGGCCAGACATCTTTGGGTCACCGTAACCCGCTGATATTTCGACTGGCCCGAACTGGCGGCCGGCAACCACATACATAGACTCAAAGTCGTCTGTTTCGCCCCCAATGTCCTGAACCCCAACTGCCAGGGTAAACCAGTTTTCCGGGATGAGAGGAGCTTGCACCTTGATATTCGCGGACAGATCGCGGATGCGACAACCTTCGGTATAGCAGTTCGATTGAGTTCGATCCCAGGCAATACGCCCGCCAACTTCCACCAGGGGAAAGACCCCGAACGCGCCAGCAATGTTGTTTAGGTAGGCGTATGTATCGCCAGCAGAACTCTGGCGTGTATTCAGCGCCTGATCCGAGTACATGATATCGGCCTGGCCGTGATTGAGCACAGTGGCGGAGGGCACGTTGAGGTAGCCGCTGTAGCCCGGGAACGCCAGATCACGCGGCTCGGCCTGCGCAACCGCCAACGAAAGTCCGCCGGCAATGCCAGTCAGGGCGATCGGTTTCAGGCACGCTACCGCCCCACCGACCAGGGTCCAGTGTTTTGAGGTCATAGTATTTATCTGGTGAATGACGGGGAAGAAAGGAGGCAAGCACGCATTGCCCTGACTAGCTCCCTGTCAGGTAATTTTTATGGTTTTTCTCAAAAATGTGACGCAATTCTACCTAAGAAAACATGACAGACAAGTAACAAATCGTCCGATTCCGTCAGGTTTCGAAAGTATTGGCGTCAAAATCTGCAAAATAATGTTAGTTAGAGCTCTATTATTTCTTATAAATAGATGCGACTGATACCTTCACCGCCTGTTGCTTCTGCATGAAGCTGATCAGCACGATGGCCCGCTCCTCACCATCATAAGCCTGAAATATCGCTTCCAGCCCCTGAAACGGCCCGTCACTGAGCTCAACAGACTGCCCCGGCTTGATGCCGCCCTGCTCCGCCACGGTATGCAGACTGTCCCTGACATGCTCGATTACATCATCCGCAATGGGGGCCGGCTTGTTGGCAAAGCTAACTACCCGCAGCACGCCCCGGGTAGAGCGGAGTTTGGACCACATGGGATCGGTCTGTTCCAGGTTCACAAACAGGTAGCCAGGGAACAGCGGCTCAAGTTTGCGGGTGCGCTTGCCAGCCTTGATTTTCTCCACAGTGATCTTGGGGTAGAAGCAGGCAATGTCCTGATTCTGGAGATTTTCCAGGGCCCGGTCACCCTGGGCAGGTTTGTGTTGCAGTGCGTACCAGGTCATGGGCTACTTTCCGGACGCAATGAAATGGGGATTGAGTACGTCTTCCTTGCCGTATTTTAGCGGCTGGCCTTCCAGGGTTTCCACTTTGCCGCCGGCGGCGATCAGCACCGCGTGTGCTGCACCGGTGTCCCATTCGCAGGTGGGGCCAAGGCGCGGGTATACATCGGCAAGCCCTTCCGCCAGGCGGCAGAACTTCAGGGAACTGCCAGCCTGCACCAGTTCGTGCTCGCCAAGTCTATCAATAAAGGCGCGGGTGGCTTCGTTCATGTGGTTCTTGCTGGCCACGACCCTTTTGGTGGCTGCCGGCCTGGCGACCTGAATGGATCTGATCTCGCCAGCGTGATCCCGCTTGTAGGCACCCTCGCCGCTTATCCCCCAGAAGGCCTCCTTCAACGCCGGCGCGGTGACCACGCCCATCACCGGTTCGCCATCTTCAATCAGGGCAATGTTCACAGTGAATTCTCCCGTGCGCTGGGTGAACTCCTTGGTGCCGTCGATGGGGTCAATCAGCCAGAACCGGTGCCAGTGCTTGCGTTCTTCCCAGGGAATGTTGGCGCCCTCTTCGGACAGGATCGGGATGTCCGGGGTGAGGCTTTCCAGGCCCTTTACGATGACATCGTGGCTGGCAACGTCCGCAGCGGTGATGGGGGATTTATCTTCCTTGTAGTGGACTTCGAAGTCGGACTGGTAAATGGGAAGTATCCGCTCTCCGGCTTCATCGGCAATCCTGATGATATCCGGGAGGATGGCGCTGTATTGCATGAAGGAGCATCCTGCTGGTGGGTTTTGGCGTAGTTTAACGGAGTGTTGGGGGTTGATGTTAGTGCTGTGGCGATTGATGGTTAGGCTTGTCGGATTAGCGTAGCGTAATCCAACAAAGCTTCTGGGCCCGCTACTCCAGCACCAGCCGATAGCGAGCATAACGGCCTTTGCTATGGACCGGTGTAAGAATCCCCTTCGCCACCAAATCCTGGAGGTCCCGAGTGGCGGTTGCTTTCGAACACCGTGCCAGATTCTTGTATTTGGCTGCGTTGATGCCTTCTCGAAAAGACGCTGTCTCTTCCCCCAACATTTTTCTGATGAGCTTGGTTTGCCTCTCGTTCAACGCACGCGCTTCTATGGAATCCCAGAACCGGGCTTTTTTCACGACATGTTGAATAACGCCAATGGCTCCTTCGAGTGCATCCAGAACCCGCGCACCGAACCAGTCAACCCAGGGCGTTACGTCCAGCGAGTCTTTCGATGCCTTATTCAGATGTTGATAGTAAGCTTTCCGCTGCCTGCTCAGCACCGTTGCCAGGCTCATCATCATTGGCTGCCCCAAAGTCTGGGAAACGGCCAGGTCTGCGATGGCTCTGCCCACCCGGCCATTGCCGTCTTCATAGGGATGAATGGTTTCAAACCACAAATGCGCTATGGCAGCTCGCGCAATTCCGGGAAGCTCGCAGGAACTTCCGTTAAACCATTGCAGGAAGCTTTCCATTTCGGCGGGCACCCGGTCTGAAGGTGGTGCTTCGAAGTGAATTGTTGGGTTATGAATCGGGCCGGAAACAGATTGCATTGCATCCTTATGGGTTCGCCAGCAACCAGTTTGGGGAATCACCAGCTCGCTCCAGTGATGCAGGCGCTCCTCCGTCAATGGCTCTTCGTATAAGTCCATCACCTCCAGAATCAGAGCGGATATACCCGCAGCTACGGGGTCGTGTATTGCTAACTTATCCCCCGGACTCAGGAAATGATTTTTAATGGAGCTGCGCACATCCTCTCGGTTCAGCACTTCCCCCTCAATGGCACTGGTTTCAATGGCACCACTGACCATCAGATCCAGCTTTGCCTCACTACCCAGTTCAGCAGGCACCACTTCCAGAGCCCCAAGAATTCTTTGGGAGGCCAATCGCGCTTTTTCGGTCCAGTAAACACCGGTCTGTTGGTCGAAGATGTAGTTTGGCCAATGTTCCAGTTGCCAAGTATACATTGCATGAGCCTTTAAGTTGATTCTATTGGCTCAGTATGGGTTATTTTTTGAGCCGTTAGAAAGATTTTAACGGCTCAAAGGGAATGTCGGATTACGGCTGCGCCTAATCCGACCTACGGTTGCGGGCTGGGGGCTGGGGGCTGGGATTTTATGCTTTTGTAGGTCGGATTTACCGGTGAACGACACAATGAGCGAAGCGTAATCCGACAACCTGCGAAGCTGCATCTGTCCATACGGCGAATATTTTCTATTCTTTCATGATCTCAACGGCTTTGGGATTAAGGCAGCTCCGCATGAATTCATTCATTTCGCCCATATCGCCACTTTCATAGAATTTCAGCATCAGTTCGTTAAATTCCAGCTGCCGGGTCGCGGGTACGTTAATGGCCGGGTAACCGTAGGACAACAAGTGACCATTCATCATCAAGCGTCCCATGCGTTTATTGACGTCATAGAAGAACTGATTTCGGGCCATGGTCAGGAAAACGTGAATGGCCTGATCGTATACGTCATCAAACGCAGTCATGCCCTCAACCATCTGGGTGAACCTGGCGGGCAGTGTGCTGGCATTTGGCGGCTCATAATCCGTACCGGCAATGAGGACACCCCCTGAGCGAAACTGCCCCCACTCCAGGGCTTCTTCTTTTGCCGCGATAGCGTGAAGCTGGCAAGCGAAAATCTGTGAAACCTCGAATTTGCCCTCTTTCAGCATGTCAAAGAGCACCTTCCAGGCCTCTCCCTGGTTCAGAGCAATTTGTTGATCACTCAGTTTATGCCCACCAATGGTAATTCCCTGCAGTAATGTCTGAATCTCTGGCAGCGTGAAGTTGATTCCTTCCAGCCGCACAGCGTCATACACAAACACCGACACTTCCCGCTGTACGAGCATAAGGGCCTTTGCCGGGTTCGGTCGCATTCCCCAATGTCGATCTGTTGGTTGTTGCATTGCAGGTTGCCGTTAGTTGATTGATGACTGGGGGAAATTTTAGCACATGGGTGCGGGGCTTGACTGCGGTGTTGGGATGTCGGATTACGGCTTCGCCTAATCCGACCTACAAAGACACCACATTCAAACCTCACCCGTAGCACCCGTAGGTCGGATTAGCGAAGCGTAATCCGACACCCCACCCCAAAAGCACCACCTTCAGACCTCACCCGTAGGTTGGATTAGGCAAAGCCGTAATCCAACACCAACCCGACACAAATCAAATCCGTATTCCTCGCTTTGCGCTAAGCTGACTATCAGCACTCACTGAATGGAGTCAGCCCATGAAACTGCGCTTCCTCGGCGGCGCCGGCACCGTAACCGGTTCCCGTTACCTTCTATCAGATGACAAACACCGGTTGCTGGTGGATTGCGGCATGTACCAGGGTGTAAAAACCCTGCGCAGACGAAACTGGGCGCCCTTCCCGGTGGAGCCTTCCACTATTAACGCCGTGGTACTGACCCATGCCCATATCGATCACAGCGGTTACCTGCCGGCCCTGGTGAAGAACGGCTTCAAGGGCAAGGTGTTCTGCACCAAGGCCACCCACGAGCTGTGCAAAGTTTTGCTGCCGGATGCCGGCTTTCTTCAGGAAGAGGACGCCAAATACGCTTTCCGCAAGAAATTCTCCAAACATGAAAAGCCGGAACCGCTGTTCACCGAGAAGGACGCCTGGGAAGCACTGAAGCATTTTGAATCCCTGCATTACCATGAAACCTTTGAACCGGTAAAAGGTATGGAAGTGACCTTCACGCCTGCCGGCCACATACTGGGTTCATCCTGCGTGCACGTCCACCACAAGGCGAGTGGCCGTACGGTGGTGTTCTCTGGCGATGTAGGCCGGCAAAACGATGTAATCATGCGCCCGCCAGAACCCATCCAGAAAGCGGACATCCTGGTGTGCGAATCCACCTACGGTGATAGACGCCACGCGGTGGCGGACCCTGAAGAAGAACTGGCGCAGATTATCACCAAAACCGCCGGGCGCGGTGGCATTGTGCTGATGCCGGCATTCGCCGTGGGTCGGGCCCAGATGCTGCTGTACCTGATTCACAAGATCATGGGGCAAAAACGCATCCCCAAATTGCCGGTGTACCTGAACAGCCCGATGGCCATAAAAGCGACGGAGATCTTCTGCCGGCACAATAAAGAACACCGGTTAAGCGCCGCGCAATGCGAAATGATGGATGACCAGACGCAATTCGTGAGCACCGTTGAAGAATCTATCAAGCTGGATGCCGCACGCTATCCCTGCGTGATTATCTCCGCCAGCGGAATGGCCAGCGGTGGGCGGGTGCTGCACCACTTGAAGACCCTGCTACCCAACCCGCGCAACAGTGTGGTGTTTGCCGGGTTTCAGGCTCCGGGAACCCGGGGAGACGCATTGGTACACGGGGCGGAGTCAGTAAAAATCCACGGTGAATACTGGCCAGTGAAAGCGGACATTCAGAACCTGGATTCTCTGTCTGCCCATGGCGACTATCAGGAAATTTTGAGTTGGCTGGAACAGGGGCAGCTGAAGCCTGAGAAGGTGTATGTCACCCATGGGGAGATGGTGGCCAGTGATGTGATGCGCAAGCGTATTGTGGAGGAGCTTGGTTGGGAGGCTGAGGTGCCGGAGTTGTTTGATGAGGTTGAGGTTTAGATGCATTGTCGGATTACGGCTTTGCCTAATCTGACCTACGGGGGGATGAGCCTGGTGCTTTGCTGGGCGGGCGACTTTGTCGGATTACGCTTCGCTAATCCGACAAACCTCAGACCACCCCCGGCAACAACCCACCTTGCAGACGAACCACCCGGTTACTCAGCCGCGCCACCCCCAGGTTGAGCGGAAACAGCACCAGACTTTTGACGGTGTCCCGAACTACCAGGCTGCGGGGCAAGCCATCATAAATGTTGATGTACGCGCCGGAGCAGTCGGTTCTTATCGGGGTAGGTACTCATTTCAATCAGCATATCGCCCAGGTGCTCAGTATCCGCCATCAGCACGCTGATGATGTAATCCCGCACAAAGCTCCACTTGGCGGCCACAAACACATCCGGCACATGCCAGGCCCGGGTTACCCGTGCCCGTGCCGCGAAGCGCCTCTTTTAAAATAACTCAATTTATTTGTTCTGACTCTACAATTTGGTATGAGCCCCGCACGTCCACAGCATTCCCGTGAACCCAGAACCTTGGGAAATATACTGCCTCCCCGTTTCCGAAGTAACGCTGTTCATCCAATGACATAGACGAATAATATTTTGATGCATTTATGATGAACAGCAACGCTATCACACCACAACTCAGACCAATCACGAATTGAAAAAATTTCCACCAACCAGAGGTTAATAGAGTTTCCACTTCCTTGTTAACAGCGGAGAATAAGATCCCATGTGTCAACGCAAGCACAATACCACCTAAAATCATTGACGAGGGAACCAACAGAACCCCCGAAACACCTGCATGCACCATACCTGCGAAACTGGATGCGACAAGTCCAACCAACACTTCATTACTACCTAAATTCTTGCTTGAACCCAGACTTTCTAACTTTTTATAGAGCAAAATCTTCTTGAAAAAACCGGCGACTATTACTAGCACCCCAATAACCGCCAACCAGCCGTACTCCGCTGCCCATAGAAGATACATATTATGAGGGTGACCTTGGGCTCGAGGCCGGTAAAATCCATCAGATAGCTCCGAATGCGTGACCCAGGACTCTGACCCCATACCAAAAGGAAAGTTAACAAGGCTCATCAGCATCGCCTCTTTCCACAACATCAAACGCCCAATAGGATTCAATTGAACTAACTGCACTTTTTGACTTTCAATCCCCGAATTCATCGATTCATAAAAGAACCAAATCACTATTGCAATCAGTAGAGCTCCGAAAAAAACCTTCAAAAACCTCCGGGATTCAGCTCTGAAAAATAGAGGAACCGCCAACCCCGCGAGAACAACGGATAGAAGCGTCCCCCTGACAGATAAAGATAGAACAAAAATCCATAACAAAATTAGCAACACAAAAAGAAAGAGCGCGACTCCCCTAAAACCACGATCAAAACCTTCTATTATAGAAACGCAATATAAAGGGATGATCCATGTTGCAATTTGCCCGAAAAAATTTATGTTTACATAGCCAGCATTGAGGACAGCATACGTTAATGCCAGCTTACCTTTGGATATCACCCAAAACACAAGAACCAACAGGCAGATTATTGAGAATAATGCAACAACAAGGCATATGAGTCGCCTTGCAAAAACAACTCCTTGACCAAAGCTCTCAAATATCGCCCCGCCAATTACAAAAAACCAGAAAAAGGAAAAGAGAAAAATATTCGACAGCTGGAATAATGAGGAGTCAGAGAGGATATCAGAAACAACAGCCGAAAAAAGAAAAATCGATATCCCAAACCATGTAACTTTATCATTACAGATAGAAGATACCTTTATCCTTGGCAACTCTATCGCAACGACAATGGTTAGAACGGCGATTAAGACAAAGCGATTTAGATCGTATGCAAGATGTGCACTTCCGACAATAATTCCAAGCATGAAAGCGCTGACGAGCGCTACACCGAGAAAGATAAACAAACTTCTAAGTCGAAAATTTTCAGTCATTATCATGCCAAACCTCCCGGAACTTTTCAGGACCGGGAGGATTGTACTCAACTAGCCTTAGGTAGAAGTGGCATTACGACATTCGTTAGGAATGCGGTTGTAATAGGCACTATCGATATCAGTCCAACAAGTAACATTAAGCCCGTTAGCAGAAGGGGTCAGCGTAAACTTCAGCTTTTTACCATCAAGATTCGTGGCATCACCAGTGTTGTTCAGAGTCAATTCTACCAGGCTTGCATCTGAGGTAGTCGAACCGGCAGTGTAATCAGATCCTGAAACCAGATCGGAGTTGGCCTGCACTTTAGCAGCAATAGCATCACCATCTCCGTCGTCGGGCCAAGAGCCCTCAGAGACCATTCGCTCGTAGATATCCAGCTTGGCAGCTGACATCAGGGAGACAGGCTCAGCCATACGGGCACGAGTGGTGTAATCCTGGTATGCAGGGATTGCTACTGCAGCCAAAATACCAATGATCGCCACAACGATCATCAGTTCTATCAGCGTGAAACCCTTTTGCGCTTGGTTCATCTGCATGTTCTTCATTATTAAACCTCTGTGTTAGTCGGTTTTTGAACTCGGAATGGCTCCGGGGCCGGTGGAGCTGTGCCCCGCAACCGGTTTGAGCCTGAGAAGTTTGTAAGCAGGGGGCATGCCAACATCCTGATTAAGTTAATAAATGCCCTGATAACAGCGCGATGCGGGGTCCATGTGAACTAGATCACACAGGATACGAATGTGAAATAATGTCAACCAGCGTCAGTGTGTGACAATTTTGGTCACCCACCCGCTCGACTTCGCCACTCTTCCAAACTCGCCCATTCTTGAGCTGGATCATGCTTTACAGTTCGTGACTTTCCAAACCATGCCTGGACATCTAAACTCTTGTTCATTCGCTCTTGGCAGAGTTTCAGCAACTTAGGCAGCACTCTTTATACCCTTTATGGCTACCAACAAATCCAACGTAACGCTTACCGGCCTTGCACGTCGCTTTGTGGAGGACGGGCTACTTGATGAGGCAACCGCGAAGGATGCTTTTATCCAGGCCTCCCAGAACCGCATTCCGCTAATCACTTATCTCGTTCAGAATAAATTAGCAGACAGTAGCGGGCTGGCCTTTTCAGCGGCCATGGAATTTGGCGTATCCGTTCTGGACCTCAGCTCCTTCCTTCCAGAGATGTTTCCGGAAAAGGTAGTTGATGAGAAGCTGATTCGGAAACACAACGCGCTACCCTTGTACAAGCGCGGAAATCGTTTGTTTATTGCAGTATCAGACCCCACCAACATCCAGGCGCTGGATGAGATCAAGTTCAACACCGGCCTCAGCACGGACGCCATACTGGTTGATGACGCAAAACTTCATGACGCCATCGACAAGTACCTGGAATCTCAGGACTCTACCATGGGAGATCTTGAGGACGCCGACCTGGAAGGCGTGGAGACTGAAGGCGGAGAGAAGGACGACGATGGGGCGGTTAGTGCCAGCGAAGTTGATGACGCCCCTATCGTAAAGTATGTGAACAAGATGCTTCTCGACGCCATTCGAGGCGGCGCATCGGACGTCCACTTTGAGCCCTATGAAAAGGTGTACCGGGTACGCTACCGGACAGACGGCATTCTGAAGGAGATGTCCCGCCCCTCGATCAAGCTGGCCCCCAAGATCTCGGCCCGGGTAAAAATCATGGCGCAGTTGGATATTTCCGAGCGGCGGGTTCCCCAGGATGGCCGAATCAAGATGAAGCTGTCCAAGACCAAAGCTATCGATTTCCGGGTGAACACCCTGCCAACCCTGTGGGGCGAGAAGATCGTACTCCGGATCCTGGACCCCAGCCAGGCCAAGCTGGGCATCGACGTGCTGGGGTATGAAGAAGACCAGAAGAAACTGTACATGGATGCCCTGCAGCAACCACAGGGCATGATTCTGGTGACCGGCCCCACGGGTTCGGGCAAAACTGTTTCCCTATACACAGGCCTGAACATCCTGAATACGCCGGAACTGAACATCTCCACAGCGGAAGACCCGGCCGAGATCAACCTGGAAGGCATTAACCAGGTGAACGTGAATACCAGGGTCGGCCTTGGGTTTGCCGAAGCCCTGCGGGCTTTCCTTCGCCAGGATCCGGACGTGATCATGGTGGGTGAGATCCGGGATCTGGAAACGGCCAATATTGCCATCAAGGCCGCCCAGACAGGGCACCTGGTACTTTCCACCCTGCACACCAACAGCGCGGCGGAAACGCTGACCCGGATGATGAACATGGGCGTGCCCGCTTTCAACATCGCCACCTCCGTTAGCCTGATCATTGCCCAGCGACTGGGCCGGAGGCTATGTAACAGCTGCAAAAAGCCCGCAGATATTCCCCACGATGTGCTTTTGGCCGAAGGGTTCACACAGGAACAAATTGATACAGGCTTCACGTTGTACCGCCCCAAGGGCTGTGATAAATGCAATGGTGGATATAAAGGCCGCGTCGGTATTTACGAGGTGGTCAAGATTACCGACGAGTTGGCGAACATGATTATGGAAGAGGCCAGCTCCATTAAAATTGCAAAGCAGGCTCAGGCCGAAGGCTTCCAGAATCTTCGCCAGTCCGCCCTTAAGAAAGTGATTGAGGGTGTGACCAGCCTTGAGGAAGCCAACCGCGTGACGAAGGATTAACCATGGCAGAAAAAGCGCAAAAGCTTCAGGCATTTGTCTGGGAAGGTAAAGACCGCAAAGGCAATAAAACCAAAGGGGAAGTGTCCGGTTCCAATCTGGCTCTGGTGAAAGCCCAGTTGCGTAAGCAGGGCATCAACCCGGACAAGGTCAAGAAAAAGCCCAAGCCCCTGTTCGGCGGCAGCAAGAAAATCACGCCGTTCGATATCGCCATGTTCACCCGTCAGATGGCGACGATGATGAAGGCAGGGGTTCCACTGGTACAGAGTTTCGACATTGTGACGGACGGGCTGGAAAACCAGGGACTAAAGGAACTTGTTGGCGCTATTCGGAATGACGTTGCCTCGGGTACCAGCTTTGCCGGTGCTCTACGCAGGCACCCCAAGCATTTCGATGATCTTTACTGCAACCTTGTGGATTCTGGTGAGAAAGCCGGTGCACTTGAGCAGATGCTTGATCGCATCGCGACGTATCTTGAGAAAACCGAAACGCTGAAGAAGAAAGTCAAAAAGGCAATGACCTACCCGATTGCGGTTATCGTCGTTGCCATCGTAGTTACCGCCATCCTTCTTGTTAAAGTGGTCCCCCAATTTGAAAGCCTATTCCAGGGTTTTGGAGCGGATCTTCCAGCATTCACACAGTTCATCATCAGTATCTCGGAATGGATGCAGCAATGGTGGTTCATCGTGCTCCTGGGAATTGTTGGTTTCATCTTCCTGTTCAAGGAGGCCATACGACGATCGCAGAAATTCTCGGATCTGGTTGATAAATATCTGCTCAAGCTGCCAGTAGTTGGGGAGATTCTCGATAAATCCGCAGTGGCCAAATTTGGCCGAGTACTTTCGACCACCTTCGCTGCGGGCGTGCCTCTAGTTGATGCGCTCGAATCGGTATCCGGTGCGACGGGTAATGCCATATACCGAGACGCTGTCAGCAAGATAAAAGATGAGGTTTCCAGCGGCACGCAATTGCAGGCGGCGATGAAGCAAACCGACGTTTTCCCGGTCATGGCCGTACAGCTCACCGCCATCGGCGAAGAGTCCGGTAACCTGGACGAAATGCTGGAAAAGGTCGCAGACCACTACGAGGGAGTGGTTGATGATATGGTCGACAACCTGACTGCCCTGATGGAACCGATGATTATGGCAGTTCTGGGTGTTCTGGTTGGCGGTCTGATCATTGGTATGTACCTGCCGATCTTCCAGATGGGTCAGGTGGTATAAGCGTCATAAATCAGCTTGTTGTGTCGGATTACGGCTTCGCCTAATCCGACCTACGTTTCTTTCCGCTCCTGGTTTTCGGATATTTCATGCTTATTCTTGAATCTCTGCTGGCCACGCCGTGGCTGCTGTATTTGTCGGTGGTTCTTTTTTCCCTGTGTATTGGCAGTTTCCTGAACGTGGTAATTCTTCGTCTGCCGAAGATGATGCATCAGGACTGGCGTTGCCAGTGTGAGGAATTCCTGGAGCTGCCGGAGGGGCAGCGCAAGCCTGAAACGCCCATTACTCTCGCCTCCCCCGCGTCCACCTGCCCCTCCTGCGATCACAAAATCCGCGCCTGGGAGAATATCCCGGTGGTCAGTTATCTGGTGCTGGGCGGTAAGTGCTCCTCCTGCAAGGCGCGTATTTCGCCCCGTTACCCGATCATCGAGGCGCTGACGGCGATTTTCTCGGTGGTGACCGTTGCCATTCTGGGGCCAACGGAATCCTCGCTCTGGGCGCTGCTGCTGGTGTGGACGCTGGTCGCTCTGACGGTGATTGATTTTGATACCCAACTGCTGCCGGACAGCATGACGTTGCCACTGATGTGGCTGGGGCTGGTGTTGAACTATTTCGGAGTGCTGACGGATTTTCACAGTGCATTCTGGGGTGCGGTGGCAGGTTACTTGTCGCTGTGGTCGGTGTATTGGCTGTTCAAGCTGGTGACTGGCAAGGAAGGCATGGGTCATGGGGATTTCAAGTTGCTGGCCGCCCTGGGGGCCTGGC
Source organism: Marinobacter alkalisoli (assembly GCF_045449855.1). NCBI lineage: Bacteria > Pseudomonadati > Pseudomonadota > Gammaproteobacteria > Pseudomonadales > Marinobacteraceae > Marinobacter > Marinobacter alkalisoli. The sequence continues at coordinate 144,896 of NZ_JBJJLC010000037.1, forward strand.
TGGGCTGGCAGTTGTTGCCGGCGGTGATTTTGTTGTCGTCCGTGGTCGGGGCCGTTGTGGGGATTTGTTTGATCGTATTCCGCAAGCAGGGGCGTGAGGTGCCGATTCCATTTGGGCCGTATTTGGCGGCGGCCGGGTTGCTTTGTTTGTGGTTTGGTGCGGAAATTCAGAGTTGGTGGTTTGGTTTTTTGGGGGTCTGATGGCGGTTATCGGGTTAACCGGGGGCATTGGCTCTGGCAAATCTACCGTGGCGCGGATGTTTGGGGCGCTGGGGGTGCATTGGGTGGATGCGGATGATGTCGCCCGTGAAGTGGTGGAGCCGGGCACGCCGGCACTGGCCCGGATTGCTGAGCATTTTGGCACGGAGATTCTGCAGGCGGACGGTTCGCTGGACCGCGCCCGGTTGCGCACGATTGTGTTTGAACACCCGGATGAGCGGGCCTGGCTTGAGGGGTTACTGCACCCCGTGATCCGCGAAGAGCTGATGCGCCAGCTGCACCCGGCGGACTATGCCCTGCCCTATGTGTTGCTGGTGTCTCCGCTTCTGCTGGAGACCGACCAACACCAGTTGGCGGAAAAGGTGGTGGTGGTGGATGTGCCGGTGGAGGTCCAACTGGCCCGTACCATGGCCCGTGATGACAATGATCAGGCGCAGGTTGAGCGTATCATTGCCGCCCAGATGCCCCGCGAAAAACGCCTGCAAAAAGCCGATGAAGTGGTCGATAATAATACGATGTTGAGTGACGTGGAACGCCAGGTCAGTGAGCTGCACAAGAAGTTTATGGTGGCCTTTGGGTAACAACCGTCTGGCAGTACCGGCATTGGTCTGTGGTGGACTCCTGGCGGCTACGGCGGCCCATGCCGCTGACCCTGTTTTCATTGTCCGGGAGCCGGACATTCACGATGTGCTCTCCCCCGAATCGCTGCCGCCGGATTTCTATGATTTTTCCCCCGATGACTACTGGCTCGAACCCAGGGATTCCTATTGGCTGCGTTTCAGCAACTGGGTATTGCGCCAGGAGCGCACCCAGGGTTCCCGCGTACAGGCCCTGGGCGAGTGGGCGGACCGCACGTTCTCCGGCGCGGCCACCGGCATGCCCAACAATCAGAGCTACCTGCGGCTGGGTTTTGCGACCGAGTCCGAATACGGGGATCCCGCCCAGTTGGACCCGGAAGCGCGATTTCGCCTGGATATTCCCACTGTGGAGGAAAAACTGCGGCTGGTCATCGAGAGTGAAAGCGATGAACTTATTCCCCTCGCCGAACGGCGTCGCAACCGCCAACTGACCGAGGAAGAACGCTCGGAAACCGAGGCGACCGGCGCCCTGCGTTACCTGTCGGAAGTCGGCGATGCGATCAACCTGAGTAACGATGTGGGTGTGCGCCTGCGCTTCCCCACCGATGCGTTCTGGCGGGTAACGGCCGACAAGCGCTGGCAGCTGGATGACAACTGGCGCCTGAAAGCGGAACAGCGGCTGTACTATTTCCACCAGGACGGCTGGGGCACACGGACCTCCTTCGGGGCCGGACGAAATCTGGGCAACGGCTGGAAATTCCTGTCCGCCAGTGAGATGGAATGGGTGCATGAAGAGCGTAAGTTCGAGATGGCACAAACCTTTAACTTCCACAAACGCCTGAACAACCGCGCTACCCTAAGCCCACGCCTGGGCATTCTGGGCGAAAGCCAACCAAACTGGCGACAAACCTCGATTTTCGCGGATCTGACCTATCGCCACCGGCTGCACAGTGACTGGCTGTACGGCGAGATCATTCCCGCGCTGGAGTTCCCCCGGGACGAGAGTTTCAAGGACCGGGGTTCCCTGGTGTTGCGGATCGAACTGTATTTCTCCGGTACCATTGACCGATCATGACCTACACACCTGAAGACGCATTGACGTTAACGCCCATCGCCCACGCCCGTTCCTGCTTCCGGGACAAATTCGGGGTGCCCCGCCAGCCGGGGCTGACTCGCCATGCTCACGCCGATCTGGTGATTGCCCCGCCCTTCGACCGGGAAGACGCGTTCCGGGGTCTGGAAACCGCAAGCCACCTGTGGCTGACCTTCCAGTTCCATGAGGCGGTGCGGGAGGAGTGGCGGCCGGTGGTGCGCCCTCCCCGCCTTGGGGGAAACCGTAAGATGGGCGTATTCGCCAGCCGCTCGCCGTTCCGCCCCAACAGTCTGGGGCTGTCGGTCGTGCGCAACGAAGGGCTGCGACGGGAAAATGGCCAGCTGATCCTGCAAATCAGCGATCATGATTTGATTGAAGGCACGCCGATCCTGGACATCAAACCCTACCTGCCCTTTGCGGATTCGATACCCGACGCGACCCTGGGCTGGGCGGATTCGCCACCCACGGAGCGCCTGCCGGTGGTGTTCCTGGACGAGGCGGAAGCGCAACTGACGGCACTGCCCACGGAACCCTATCGCGATCTCCGGCGTCTGATTGAGGATGTGGTGAGTTACGACCCCCGGCCATCGTTCCGACGTGGGCGTGAGGAAGACAGGATATATGGCGCTCACCTGTATGATCTGAATGTGCGCTTCCGGTTTATCCATGATCCGTGCGGGGAACGTGTCGAAGTGCTGACTGTCTGTTAAACTCGCATCAGTTGAAAGCGGTTCCCGGTTTATAACTTTATACAAGAAGGGATCGCCAGTTCATTAGTCACAGGGAATACGTGCCTTGCCCTTGATCCGGTTATTCAAACGAATAGGTGTACGGCCACTGGCGGCGAGGCTGCTGGTGTATGTGCTGCTGTTCAGCCTGGTACTGTCCCTGGCAGCTACCGGGCTGCAGATGATCGGTGAGTATGAACGCCGTACCGATGAACTGCGCAGCACCCAGGAAAAGGCAGCCGAGCTGATTTCCGGCAGTATGAGCAACAATATCTGGCTGATGAATTTCAGCGAGGTTGCCAACAGCCTGGATGACATGCGCGCCATGCCGGTGATTCAGCACGCCCGCGTGGTCACCTCCAGCGGTGAGGAGTTCAGTACCGGCACCTACCCCGAGGGCCGGGTGATCTCCCAGTCCTTCCCGCTGATTTTCAATCGTTCATCATTCCGTGGCACCCAGAACCTGGGTACGTTGACGATTACCTCGTCCGCAGAACAGGTACACAACGAACTGGTGGACCGGGCGCTGGTTACCCTCGGGTTCCAGTCGCTGATTGTGTTGCTGGGCACCCTGGGGCTGTTGCTGATCGTCAGGATGATGCTGTCCCGCCATCTGGAAACCATGGCAGACTACGCCACGCGTCTGAATCTGGATGCCCTGATCGAACCGCTGCGCCTGCGCCGCAAGCCCCCCAAACATCCGGATGAACTCAGTGAGGTTGAGCAGGCGCTGAACAAGATGCGGCTGCAGTTGCTGGAAGATACCCGTTCACTGAGACAGACCACCCTGCAATCCCAGGGAGAACGGGACGAGGCCGTTCGCGCCAACCACGCCAAGAACCAGTTCCTGGCCAACGTCAGCCATGAATTGCGCATTCCGCTGCAGTCGGTACTGGGCTACGCCAACCTGCTGACCGACACACCGCTGGACCAGGAACAGCAGGAGTACGTCCAGACCCTGTTGAGCGCCTCCGAGAGCCTGTCGTCGATCATCAATGACCTGCTCGATATCTCCAGCATGGAAGCCGGCAAGCTGGTGCTGGAAGATTTGCCGTTTGATATGCGGGAAACCCTGAACGATCTGGTGCACATGCTTGGCACCCGCGCCCGCGAGAAAGGTCTTGCACTGGAACTGAGGGTGGACGAAAACCTACCCTGGGCGTTGCGCGGTGACCCGGTCCGGGTACGGCAGATTCTGCTGAACCTGACTTCCAACGGTATAAAATTCACCGATTCCGGCCACGTGCTGATCAGCGTGGAAGTGCTTGGTCGCAAGGACAATGTGGTGCGCCTGCGCCTGGCCGTGGAAGATACCGGGGTCGGTATCAACCCCGAGGACATCCCGCTGGTGTACGAACCCTATGTCCAACTGGGCCAGAGTTTCCAGCGCCAGCTTCCCGGGGCCGGCCTGGGGCTGACCATCTGCCGCCAACTGGTCCGGCTGATGGATGGGAACCTGGAAGTGGAAAGCCGCCCCGGGGAAGGCACCACTTTCTGGGCGGAACTGTCACTGCCGGTAGCGCCGGAGAGCGCGACCCGCATCCGCCCGGACACCCGGATGATTCAGGGCCGGCGGATTCTGGTGGTGGATTCCTACGAACTGTCCCGCAAGATTACCCTGGAGATGCTGTCACGCCATGAACTGCATATCGAAGCGGTGAAGTCGGCGGGCGAGGCCCTGACCTCGGTCCGGCTGGCGGCGGACAACCAGCAGCCCTATGACGCCATTGTGCTGGACGGCTTTGTGCCGGATATGGACAGTGACCTGCTGTGCCGGCAGATTCGCAGCAACCCGCATTGGAGCGACACCCGCCTGTTGTTGCTGTCTTCCAACCCGCAGCGGGGGGATGCCGAGCATTTCCGCCAGGCCGGGGCCGATGCATTTCTCAGCAAGTCCCTGCGGGAATCCTGCCTGACTGCGATTCTTCACCAGCTGTTTGCCGACCGCGCCGCGGGCGAGCGCCGCTTCCTTACCCGGTTCTCGCTCCAGACCGTCAGTGACACTTCCCGCCGCAGGGAATTGCCCTGTAGTCGCATGAAAGTGCTGCTGGTAGAGGACAACCCCGTCAACCGCACCCTGACCCGCCGCCTGCTGGAAAAGCTGGGGTGCGATGTAATGACCGCCAATGACGGCGAGGTTGCCGCCACACTCTGGCAATGGCACCCGTTTGACCTGGTGTTCATGGACTGCATCATGCCCCGCGTGGACGGGTTTGAGGCCACCCGGCGTCTGCGCCAGTGGGAGATCGACAACGGCCGCGACCGGGTGCCCGTGGTCGCCCTGACCGCCAGCGCCATGGAAAAAGACGAAGAGCGGTGCCGCGAAGCCGGGATGGATTCCTTTGTTGCCAAGCCTGTCAATATTGAAATGTTGCGTGCAGTACTGGAACAATACTGTAAGGCATCCGCGCCTTCCTGATTCACCGGCTGACGACACCGTAGGTTTCTCTCTAAAATGATGAAAGTAGAATGCCCCAACTGCAAAAAATCCGTCGAATGGAGTGAGAGCAATCCGTTTCGCCCCTTCTGCTGTGAACGCTGCAAGCTGATTGACCTGGGCGCCTGGGCCAATGAGGAATACCGGGTTCCGGCACAGAATGTTTCGCCCGAGGATCTGGATCAACTGGACGAAAATACCCGGCACTGACGCCGGGTTGCAGGCCCATAATCCCGTATTAACAGGCCCTTACCCCGTTTTAAGTTGAGCCGCCCGCAGCGTCCCGTTACCATGCGCTCATCTGAACAATCGTCGGCGCCGGCTGGTTCCGGTACCGGACTCCGTTCATTGACCCATGAAAGGTAGAAGAATGAAAGCAACCCGTATTTCCGTTCTTGCTCTGTCACTGGCCGCGGCTCCTGCTCTGGCATCTGATCTGGACCTGAGCCTGACCAACGATTCCGTCAAGGGCCAGGTGAACTTCTTCGGCAACACGTCCGATCTGCAACTGGGTACCGGTTACACCTACCACGAAGGTGGTCGCCACATCGGTAACGTGGATTTCCACGCTCAGGGCCAGACCGCTCTGGGCAACCTGCCGACCACCGCTGGTATCGGCCTGCGTGCCATCGGCTGGGATGACGACCACGTCGACGGCGGCGCGGTCGGCCTTGGCGGCTTTGCCACGGTCAACATCCCCGAAGTACCGGGCCTGTCGGTGACCGGTGGCCTGCACTACGCGCCGAGCATCCTGTCTTTCGGTGATTCCGAGGACATGACCAGCTTTGAGCTGCGCGGCAGCTACCGGGTTATCCGTAACGCCGAGGTGTTCGCCGGCTATCGCTACCTGAACACCGACCTGGATGCGCCCCTGCGCGGCGACATCAACCTGGACGAGGGCGTCATGGCCGGTATGAAGATCTTCTTCTGATCCTGCCTGGCACCTGAGTCTGATAGCGGGCGCCCTTCGGGGCGCCCGTTTTCGTTTCGTGCCCTGCCTCACTCTTTGCGTTCACCGCTCTTGCTAGACTGCCGGCTCATGTTCCGATAATGGATTGTCCCAGGCATGGCACTCAGCACACGTTTACCCGCATCCTTTCCCCGTTCCGGCAAACCACGCCTGCTCCCCTGCCTGTCACTGGCGGTGGCCGTTGTAGTGGCCGGTTGCGGCGGCGACAGCGCCGTTGATGAAGCGGGTTCCCGGGGTAACAGCTTTCCTCCGGCGAAGAACCCCCAGAATGACTTCAACCCGGGCAGCACCGGCGATTCCAACAACTCGACCGGTCTGGAGGCCAACGAGGTCCGGGTCACCCTGGAAGTGCCGGCGGCCGTGGCGCCCGATGGGGAACTGACCCGCCGCAACCTGCGGATCGTGGCCCCGGACCGGGTCGACGTCTACCGCACCGACCAGAGCCTGCGCAACCTCGGCTCTGTTGACGTCAGCCGCCGGACCGAAGACAGTGGCCGGGAAGTCATCGCCTTCAGCAATGGCCTGCCCCTGGGGCCCGATGTGGTGATTGAGGCAGTCTATGGCAACATCCGGATGCGCGCCTTGGCGGCGGATGCGGACCGCGATGTAAAGATCAACCCCTTCTCTGAGTACCTGGTCAGCAACACCATCAGTGGGTATTCCCCGGGCCAGTTCAGTCAGATCATGGATTGTGTCAACGATGCCTCTGGTGAGCTGTGTCTGAACAAGTATGTGTGGTCCACCCTGGCGGACCAGGTTCACGATTTCGAGATCGATATTCCCGATCAGGCCGATCTTGGAGACGCGCTCGATCACCTCGACAACCGGGGCGACTTCGCCCGTTATGTGGAGGAGATGGCCCGCTACGCGCTTCTGGACGAAGAGTCCTCTGGCAAGATCAGCGCCAGCTCCGCAGACTACAACACCGTGTTCCTCGGGATTGAACTGGGGCAGACCTTCCGCGAGTCCAGCCTGGCCGGTTCCGGACAATGGGGGGTACGTACCGCCCAGGAAGAGAGTGTGACCGACAGCAACGGCGGCACCGGCTACGTCTACCCGGCCCTGACCCTGACCAGCTTTGACGCGTTCAATATTCGCGTTACTTCCCTGGCCTCGGATGTGCCCTACGACCGTGAAGCCCTGATTCATCAGGCAGGCAACGGGTTTTATCCTCGGGGAGCGGACCACTGGGATCTCAATACCCACGCATCCTCGCCGGGCGCCGCCACGCTGCTCGAAGACACCCGGCTGCTTGCCGGCCGGGCGCTTTACCAGAGTGTGACAGGCCGTGGCAGTTCCCAAATCCTCGGCTGGACGCGCAATCCCTACTTTCTGGATGGTTTTGTCAGCACCACAGAAGAGGCCAGCGAAGCGCCTGATCGTATGCTGGCCGGGTATTTCAGCGCCGGCAAGGCCATCGAACTGGAAGCGACCGCAGACACCTTGCAACGCAAGTCGGTGCAGGAAGACCACTACCTGTCCGTACTGGAAATGAACCTGTTGCGGGAGGAAGGCTTCAGCCTGAGTGAGCTCAATGGCCGTCAATACAACGTGGTCTTCCTGGCAACCCGGTTTGCGGATGGCGCCGAGCCGCTGGCAATTGAGTCCGGGGTGGGTGACTGGACCATCAGCGGGGAGGATATCGCTCAGGTGATGGCCACCACGTCCATCGGTCGAGACGGCGGTTCCGGCGCCGTCACCGGGCCTGTGGCGGGCAACCGGGACGCCAGCTGGACGATCAGTTCCCGCCCCTCGCGACTCAGTGTGGGTGACCGGGAGATTGGCCGCCTCAATCTGGATATCAGCAATCCGTCCGGGCAATTTGCCACGCCGGATCTGGGCATTGGCGCCAGCACCCCTGACGGCTCCCTGCTGGCGTTCAACCTGGACAACGCCGACACCGGTGACGGCCTGCTCCTCGCCGCCGAGCAGACCACCACGTTTCCCCAGAGCGGTCGCTACCGCCTGCAGGGATTCGCCATGGGCCTGGCGGAGAGTGAGAACCGCCTGCGCCATTTCGACAACGCGGTGTTGACCCTCGATTCGAACACTCAGGCGACGCTGGACAGACGCACCCTTGATGTCGTGCATTCGGTGGATGCGGAGAGTGTCTCCGGGCCTGCACCTCTCGACGGCGGCGAGTTGTCTCTGGCTTACTCCCAGGGCGCCAACGGTGAGGTGGCTTTCGTGGCGGGGGATCTGACCTTGACCGGTTTCGTGACGGCTGGCCAGGACCAGATTTTTTTGCAATTGCAAAACACAGAAGGCGGTGAGCAGCACCTGGGGCTGTTGATTGCAACGCGACTGCCAGAGTGATTGTCGGATTACGCTAGCGCTAACCCGACATGGGTAACCCGGCCAGGATACAGCCACGTATAACCTGTTATAATTCAAGTCATATCGATTGTAACGAGAGGTTTTATGTCTGTAGGTATCCGGGCTATTTCGCTGGTTTTCCCGTTGGTGGTTTTCGCATTCTGGGGCAGTATCCACACACCGGATCCCGACGGCCTGTTTGGTGACGGCAGCGGATCGGATCTCGTTTTGTCTTCCTTGCCCCCACTCCCCACCTGGGCAGGCGATGAGCTGCCGGATTTCACCAGTTACCGCGATACCACGGAACGCAAAGCCGCGTTTTTCTCCTTCCTCTATCCGCGGATTGTGCTGGCCAATTCACGCATTCTGATCGAACGGGATTACCTGGATGCCCTGGCGCAAAAAGACGAACTGAGCAAATCCGAACGCAGCTGGCTGACCGGCCAGGCGAAGCGCCTGCGGGTTGAGGAAGAGCCTACCAGCCCGGAGCTGTTTAATCAGCTGCGCCAACGCCTGGACGTTATCTCCCCTTCCCTCATCCTGGCGCAGGCGGCCAACGAGTCGGCCTGGGGCACCTCGCGCTTTGCCACCAGGGGCAATAACCTGTTCGGCCAGTGGTGTTTCTCGAAAGGCTGTGGCCTGGTGCCCCGGGGACGCGTGGAAGGCGCCACCCACGAAGTGGCCCGGTTTGCCTCCCCCTACCGGTCCATCCGGGGGTATATCCAGAATCTGAACCGTCACCCGACCTACCAGGCCTTGCGTGACGTGCGGCAGACCGCGCGCGATAACGGAAAGCTGGCTTCCGGGATAGCACTGGCCGCAGGCCTGATTGGCTATTCAGAACGGGGCGAGGATTATGTAAAAGAGATTCGTAACATGATCCGGTACAACAACCTTGCGTATTTCGACAGGGCTTTCACCGCTACGGTCGATGGCAGCAATACCAAAAAGCTACAAACCCTGGCTTCTGCCAGCAAAGAACGTGCTCTCCTGCCCAGCGCCGGGGACAATGACGATTCCGGGGACATCCACTGATGCTCGATTTTTTGCCTGCGCCGCTCAAGGGTACCCTGGCGGCCCTGCTGATATTGCTCAACACCCTGATCCTGTATCCGGTGCTGATGGTCGTTTCACTGGTCAAGCTTATTATTCCGCTGACGCCGGTGCGAAAGCTTTGCACCGTGGCGCTGAACAACATTGCGTTTATCTGGATCGGATTCAATAACCGCTTCCTGGATCTGCTTCACCGGATTGACTGGGATGTACGGGGAGCGGACAACCTGAGCCGGGAACACTGGTATTTCGTGACCTGCAATCACCAGAGCTGGGCCGATATCCCGGCCATTCAGTATGTGCTGAATAGCCGTATTCCCCTGCTTAAGTTTTTCCTCAAAAAGGAGCTGATCTGGGTACCGCTGCTGGGCGTCGCCTGGTGGGCGCTGGACTTCCCGTTCATGCATCGCCATACCAAGGAACAGATCGCCAAACGTCCGGAGCTGAAAGGCAAGGATATCGCCGCCACCCAGGCCGCCTGCGAGAAATTCCGCTACACGCCGGTGACCATTTTCAATTTCATGGAAGGCACCCGCCTGACCCCGGCCAAACATGCGGCCCAGAAGTCCCCCTACAAGCATTTGCTGAAGCCCCGCGCGGGCGGCACGGCCTTTGTGCTGGGCGCTATGGGGGAGATGATTCATACCATGCTGGACGTCAGTATTGTTTATCCCGATGGCCGCTCCGGGTTCTGGGATTTCCTCTGCGGCCGCACGCGCCGGATTATCATCGACATTCGCGTTCGGGAGATTCCTGAGCGTTTCCTGGGTATGGACTACGAGGGTAGCCGTGAAACCCGGGTGGATTTCCAGAGGTGGATCAGCGAGATCTGGGCGGAGAAAGACGCCCGCATAGAAGCCCTCAAAGCCCCAGCGCCGCACCCCAGCAAAGAAGTAGGTCAGGTTAGCGAAGCGTAACCCGACACCGGGGCATTTACAGTAAACCAAGCTCCCGCGCGCGGACGATGGCCTGGGTGCGGGATCTGACTTCGAGCTTGGCGTTGATGCGACGGGCGTGGGTTTTTACGGTGTGCAGGGAAATGTGCAACCGGTCGGCTATTTCCTGGTTGGACAGGCCGTTGGCGATTAACTCCAGCACCCCCTGCTCCCTTTCGCTGATGGGTTCCGCCAGAGGTACGGCATTAACCTTGGCCATCGACAGCCCGAAAAGCTGCCCCAGTGAACGGGTAAAATCTCCTTCCGGGAGGTGCGGATAGGCCTTCTCCATAAGCTCGCCCATCTCGGTGTAAAGTTCGGCAAAGAGGCTGATAAAGTGCTCCGGCGCCGCGATATTGACCGCCCGGGTCAACAGTTTTTGGGCAGCCGCCACGCCCTTCTCACGGAACACCAGCAGGCTTTCCAGCAGTATAAGATGCAAATCCACGGCAAACGGCATCACCCGACCGTTGTCCAGACGAATGGAGCGCAGGGTGTCCGCCGCCTTGACGTCATCTCCCCTGGCCAGCTCAATCCTCATTTGCAGCGAATCCAGCAAGCCCGGCATCATCGGAATCAACTCCGGCACACAACCGGTGTCCCGGTAGGGCTGCAGGCGCTCCATGGCGTGGGCGGCGCTTTCAATGTTACCGGACGCCAGCCAGCAGCTCGCTTTCAGCGCCTCCAGCACCGGCACGAAAACGGACTCGTCCACTTCCCAGGCATGCATGGTGCGCTCGGCACGACCAATCCACACGAAGGCATCCTCCAGCCGGCCCTGGGTACGGCAAATCAATACCCGCAAGGCCATGGCCAGCAACAGCCCCAGGTCCCGGGCCTGCTCGGCGTGGCGACTACAGGTCACCAGCAGCCGATCGGCCTCGGCCTGTCGGCCCTGATGCCACAACACCAGCACCAGGTTCAGTTGCAACCTGGTTTCGCCAACCCGTGTCGGGCGTGCGGTTTCATTCATGGCGGTATCAAGACCGGTCCGTAACAGCTGCTCGGCGTGCTTCAGCGCCCCCTTGCCCAGCTCAATGCGGGCATGGGTATAGACCGCCAGAGCTTCCGAGCCGGAATCCCCGGCTTCGCGGGCAAGCCTGGCGGTTGCCCGGTTGGCTTCTCTGGCATCCGCGAATCGCCCGGCTGCGCAAAAAGCGCTGGAACGGACCATCTGAGTCACCAGCTGGCCCTGGGTGGACAGCTTCTCGGCTTCCAGGGCCCGATCGGCAACCTCCAGGGCTTGTTCAACGTAACCCTCGCCTCTCAGGATGAAGGCTTTCAGGGCATCGATCCGGCCGGACAATGCCTCGCGCTCGGCATCCGGAAGGCCATCAAGCAGGGCCCTGGCCTGGGAGAACTGGCCCCCAATAGCGTGAACCCAGCTGTACACCAACTGCAGCCGTGCGCTGTGTTCCAGCAGACCGAGCGGCAGTGAGCGGCGCAAACGCAATAGCGAGGCGGTATCCTGGCCAATCAGCAGGGCCTCGGAACCCTCGGAAGCGATCCTGATGGCTTCATCAGCGTTTTCCGACAGCAAGGCGTATCGCAGGGCTTCCGGAAGCTGGTGATGCTGACAGAACCAGCGACTGGCCGCTAGCGCGCGATCCGTGGCGCCATCAAGAGCGGAACTTCTCAGCCACTCATGAAAAAGCGGATTAAGGCGGAACCATCGCCCCCGTCCGGGGAGCGGACGCAGGGGCAGGCCGGCCTCCGCCGCCACGGACGGTCGGAACCCGGTGTCACAGGCCCGATCCGTCAGGCTGCCAAACAGGTCGTCGGAGACAATATCCATTTCGGCCATGATCCGCAGGGCCCGCTGCTGGGGCGGAGTCAGGCGGGCAAGCACGGAATCCCGCAGGAAACGTTCAACGCTGACCGTTTCCTGGATCGGCAACCGGGATTCGGCCAATGCGGCCAGCTCCCGCTGGTACAGTGCCAGCGGGGTAATCCAGCCTTCCGTCAGGGAATACAGGTGGTCAATCGCGACGGTGGTGAGCTGGCTGTTAGCCTGCGCCGAGGCATAAAACTCAAAGGTTTCCTGCCGGGTCAGCTCCAGCGTTTCGGGACCAATTCGTGTAAAGCGCCCTTCCAGTTCCGATTTGTGAGTTTCAAACGGCAGGGGTTTGCGGGAAACCAGGGCCAGGGCCAGACCGTTGGGCAGCTCGGTAATCAGCTGCTCCAGCAACGCAATCAGCATCGGGTGGGTGGCGGAGGCCAGGTTGTCCAGCACCAGCACGGCCTTGCGCTCGGGCCGTTGCCAGTAGTCCTGGGCCAGCAGCAATGACAGTGCCTCACTGTGATTTGCGGTGGCGTGGGCCAGGGTGCTGTCCTGGGCAGTCTGGGGGTTGAGCGCAATGCCCAGCAGCATCATCAGCCGGGCGGGATCATTATCCTGCGTGGTGAGGGATATCCACTTGATAGCTTCCTGCGGTCGGTCTGCCTCATGCAGCGCCGACAGCAACGCGTGGGACTTGCCATAGCCACAAGGCGCTTCCAGATAGAGCACGCGCCCGGGCTCCAGTGACGCCTGGATTCGCCCGGTTAACACAGGTCGCTTCAGATCACCGGAAGGTGGTGACGGAATACGGACCCGTTGTCGCAAAAGATCTCTGACCAGCTCGCCCCGATGCGCGCCAGACGAAACCGACTGGAACTCATCATTGGCGGCACTGCCATCATCAAATGGTTTCACACTTCGCCCCGCTCAAGTCCGGCTCACGGGCAACCGCGAGTTGCACTGACGTGCCTCCGGAATATGCAATGTTTGCACAATGTATCTGGGTACCATCATCGGGTACGCCTTTAGTATGAGAGAGAGGTTAAACCAAATGCCGGGCGGGCTGCAAAACTTTGACGTAGCAGTGTGTAAAATGGCGGCGAATTTTCAACATTTTCGCAAAAAAAGTCCGGACATAAAAAAACGGCGGGCCCGAAAGCCCGCCGTTTTTGTCTTACGGATAGACGCGCGCGTTATCGTACGCCAGCCCGACGCAGAGCTGCCGGAGTGTACTCACGGGAGCTACGCTCCACACCGAAGGTGTAGGGGTCGTTTTCCTCATTGGTCAGACCAAGGGCCAGGTAACGACCGGAGAGCAGATCGTACAGCACCTCGATCGCGTACCAGGGAACCTGCTGATCGTAAAACTGCATGGCATGGGCTTCAGCAACACGCCACAGTTCGCCACGACCGTCGTAGTGGTCAATCACACTGGCCTGCCAGGAGTCTTCATCCAGGTAGAAATCCCGCTGGGCGTAGATGTGACGCTCACCATCTTTCAGGGTCGCGCGAACATGCCACACACGATGGAGTTCATAGCGGGTCAGGTCCTGATTGATATGCCCGGCCTTGATGATTTCATCGTAGTTCAGGTCACGATCAACCAATTCGTAGGAGTTGTACGGGATGTACATTTCCTTCTTGCCCACCAACTCCCAGTTGTAGCGGTCTGGCGCGCCGTTGAACATGTCGAAGTTATCGGAGGTACGCATACCGTCCGCTGCGGTACCCGGGCCGTCATAGGCCACCTGGGGCGCACGACGAACACGGCGCTGACCGGCGTTGTATACCCAGGCACGACGTGGCTCAGCCACCTGATCCAGGGTTTCGTGGACCAGCAGTACGTTACCCGCCAGACGAGCCGGTGCGGTAATGGCCTGCTTGAAGTAGAACAGGACGTTGGGATCCTGATCCGGCGCGTAGTCCTTCAGGTACGCGCGCCAGGTCAGCTCGTCCTGGAACTTGACCACGCTGAAGTTGCCGTTTTCGGTTGGCGTTACCTGACCCACGTTACGCTGGACAGAGCCGCCACGGTAGCGGGTGATGTGGTTCCAGATGGCTTCAACACCGTTGTTCGGAATCGGGAACGGCGTCGCATCCTGGTAGTTGGCGATGCCGTTGCCATCCTTGATCAGTTCAGCGTTGGTCGCGTTCTTGACGGTTTCATCCATCACTTCCTGAGGATAGGTGGCGGTACGACGCGTCTGGTAGACCGGGATCTTGTAGTCATCGTACTTCTTGATCATCGCCACCTGTCCGGGAGACAGGTTGTCGGAGTACTGATCGACATTGCTCTGATCAATGGTAAACAGCAGCTCGTCGTCCGCGAACGGATCCACGTAGATGCCATCGTCGTTATAGCCGGCAGGCGCTTCCTTGAGGCCGCCGTCCCAGGCCGGAATTTCATCCCCGTTGCCGGCTTTCTCGGCGCCGATGGGCGTCAGGCTGTCACCCAGCTTGGCGGCTTCTTCGGCGGGCACCACACCGTAGGCATTGCCGGCAAACATGGATGCTGCCAGAACGCCGGAGGCCATTAGCTTCTTGTTCAGTTTCATTTAGATTACCTCGTTAAACAAATTCGCACCGGTTCAGAAGGAGTAGGACACACTCGCGCTGACAAAATCACGATCAGTTAACTCGTTATACGGTTTACCGCCGAAAAAGTTCGTATAACCGATATTACCGGTGATCTTGTTCTGGTACACGCCCTCTAGCGAGACACCAATGGCCTTCTGGCCTTCATTAAAGGCGCCACCTGGCTGCGGGCCGTAACCCTCGACGTCATGACTCCAGGCCAACTGCGGTGACAGGTTGATCCCAGCAATCGCGTTCGGGTAGCTCCAGACCAGACGGGTACGATAACCCCAGGAGAAATCCGTCACGAAACCGTCGTTGGTGCAGTAGCTGGTATTGATGTTCAGCGCCGCTCCAGTGGCGCCGGTTCCGTCACAGGCGCCGCCCGGCAGTTCACCGATACCAAAGGTACCTGAACGACCATAACGGGCTTCGTCCTGGTCCGGCAGATCGTGAACGTAGGTTGCACCGAATTCGGTAATCAGCGACAACCGGCTTGCGCCCATGACCTGGTCAAAGAACTTGATCAGGGTGAACTGGGCCTGGGAAACGTTGAAGCGGTCATAACCTTCCACCTCCATGCCCCGCAGATCAACACCGGGGTTCTCCGCTTCACGCTGAACCTGCAACAAACTGGCCGGCTCGCCGGTTTCCGGGTTCACCTGCTGAAGACCGCCGTAGATCAGCTCAAACGCGTTCCACTGGATCGGCATGTTGTCACGGAAAGAGTATTCCGCACCCAACGACCAGCCGCCCGGCGTGGTGGTGTTGATACTGACACCGTAGAGGTTGATGTTCTCCGGGTACTCGATGAAGTAGGACGGGAAACGCTCGCCTTCGCGATCATCGCGCACGGTACCGCTGACGTATGGCAGACGGCTGTTGTACTTGATGTAGTAGAAGCCAAGTTCCGAGTCATTCAGCGCGGGCACGTACCAGCGCAATGCCACACCGAACTGGTCTTTGGAATCTGCTTCCTTGTCACCCAGACGCGGAGCAATGAAGCCCTGGGCGAATGCCTGGGAATCCGGCAGCTGACCCGCGAGAAGTACAGGGCCACAGCCATCGGCAGTGAAATCGTTGGTGGAGAAGAAAGTGCCGCAATCATCGATGCGTACCGGCTCCCAGTCCGCCTGGACAAAGGTTTCAACGGTCACATTCTCTGTTACACCGGCGGACATGTAGAACATCTCCACAGGCAGCAGCGCGTCTTTCAGCTCAGAACCCGGCGCGCGGAAAGCCGGCACATCAATCGGGTTAATGACGTTAATGCCGCCCTGAATAAAGGTACTCTCACCCCAGCTCACCACCTGCTTGCCGTAGCGCAGACTGACCGGCACATTGCCGAAATACCAGTCGGAGAAGACGTAGGCATCCAGGAACTCACCACCCGAGGCGTTATCCTTGGCATCGTCATTGAGCTCACGTTGCTGACCAACATCATCAACGGCACGGTCGCCGTCCTTCAGTTCGAAGTCGTACCAGTAACGGCCCCGGACCAGTGCGCCAACACGATCCAGATAGTCGCCCATTACGTTGTAGTTCAGGAACAGCTCACTGTTGCCCTTGGCCACGTGGGAGACCACATCGCCCTTTTCGAAGTTAAGGTTGCCGTCGTCGTAGTTGTTGGTGGAAGCGCCAACCGTGGTGTTCGCGAATTCAGGTCCGAGGTTACCCTGAGCGATCAGGCGCCGGTCACGTTCCTGGGTGCGCCAGATAGCGCCGTATGACAGCGTGGTGTTGAACTGGGCTTCCACGTCCCCCAGGTAAAACGAATAGGCAGTTGCCTGCCCGGACATACCGGCTGCAACCGCCACGGCCAGCGGCAATTTGGCCCACTGATGCCATTGTTGAGTTTTTCTTGTCATTGGAAGGCTACTCCATTGTTGTTCTGAGTCGCTGCTCTGATTATTGGTGTTCACGATGTTTGGAGGCTTCATGCACAGTGCTCGTGATGCTGGCACTATAGCTAACGCCCTTGGGCGCTTTGATCAGTCAAAAGTATGATTTTGCGGTCACACCCTGTTTTACCGCCGGGTTCCCTCGCACTGAATCACTATAGACAACAATATTGGATGCAACCACCTTGTTTAGATGTCCATTTCCGGGGAAGGAGATAGGCTGAATGAGGTGCAAGCACGGAGGGGCGTTTCTCTCTCCGCGTCCAGCCAAAGGCGTAGGTCGGGTTAGCGTAGCGTAACCCGACAGCGGGTCAGGATGGGGTGTCGGATTACGCTGCGCTAATCCGACCTACTCTGTTTGAGCGTGTTTTGGAAAGGGGATGACACCTCTCCAAAACACCAAAGACAAAGGCCCGGAGCCTTAAAGCATTTCGATAGCCATGGCCGTAGCCTCACCGCCACCGATACACAGCGCTGCGACGCCCTTCTTCTTGCCGTAACGCTGCAGTGCGTACATCAGGGTGACCAGCAGGCGGGAACCGGTGGAGCCGACAGGGTGGCCCTGGGCGCAGGCGCCGCCGTGGATGTTGACCTTCTCCGGGTCCAGACCCAGCTCGCGGATCGGCATCATTGCGACCATGGCGAAGGCTTCGTTGATCTCGAACAGATCGACGTCTTCCTTGCTCCAACCCGTTTTGGAAAACAGCGTTTCGATCGCACCCACCGGCGCACAGGTAAACTCGGACGGGTGTTGGGATTGGGTGCTGTGGCCGACGATGCGGGCCAGCGGCTTGAGGCCGCGTTTCTCGGCTTCGGACTCTCGCATCAGCACCAGCGCAGACGCGCCGTCGGAAATAGAAGAAGCGTTGGCGGCGGTGACGGTGCCGTCTTTGGCAAACGCCGGGCGCAGACTCGGGATCTTCTCAATATTGGCGTTGTGGGGCTGCTCATCGTCTTCTACAACCACGTCGCCTTTACGGGTCTTGACGGTAACCGGAACGATTTCGTCCTTCAGCAGGCCTTCGTCGATGGCTTTCTTGGCCCGCGTCAGAGAAGTGATGGCGTATTCATCCATCTCTTCCCGGGTATAGCCTTTCTTGTCCGCCATTTCCTGAGCAAAGGCACCCATCAGCCGACCGGTTTCGGCGTCTTCCAGCCCATCCAGGAACATATGATCCTGCGGCGCCTGACCCGGCCCCATGCGGTAGCCTTTGCGGACACCCTGCAGAACGTAAGGGGCGTTGGACATGCTTTCCATGCCGCCGGCAACCAGAATGTCGTTGCTGCCAGCCTTGATGATGTCATGGGCAAACATGGCGGCTTTCATACCGGAGCCACACAGCTTGTTGATGGTGGTGGCGCCGGTGTTGTCCGGCAGACCGGCCTTGCGCATGGCCTGACGGGCCGGGCCCTGCTTGAGGCCGGCGGGCAGTACGTTGCCCATAACCACTTCCTGTACATCTGCCGGCTGCAGGCCAGCGCGCTTCACGGCTTCAGCGATGGTGATGGCGCCCAGGTCCGGAGCGCTGACGTCGGCCAGACTGCCCTGAAAACCACCCATGGGGGTGCGGACGCCGCTGACGATGACTACGTTATCTGTGCTCATAGCTGAATCTCTCTATTGGTTGTTTGGTAGGTTTGTCGGACTACGACTGCGTCTGATCCGACCTACTCTTTGTTCATTGTTGAACCGGGGTTGTCGGATTACGCTTCGCTAATCCAACCTACTTAAATACTCAGCTCCGTGCGTAACGGTAGGTCGGATTAGGCGCAGCCGTAATCCGACACTGGCTCTTACGGTTTATGCGCCGCTTCCAGATACTCCCTGGACTGCATCTCCAGCAACCGGGATTCGGTTCGCTCAAACTCGAAGCCCAGGCGGCCGCCGGCGTACAATTCGGTGATGGCGGCAGCGGCGGAGATGATGACTTTGACGTTACGGTCGTAGAATTCGTCGATCATGTTGATAAAGCGGCGGGCCTGGTCGTCTTTGTCGCCCCCCAGCACCGGGACGTTGCTGATGATGATGGCGTGAAACTGGCGCGCCAGTTCGATGTAGTCATTCTGGCTGCGGGGACCGTCGCACACGTCTTTGAAGTCGAACCAGACCACGTCGTCGGCGTGGGCGATGGCGGGGATCTTGCGGCCGTTGATTTCCATGGACTTACTGTGCTTGGCCGCTTCCACCGCCAGGGCATCGTAGCTCTTGCGGAGGCTGACGTCGGCTTCGTCATCCAGCGGGAAGTGGTAGAGCTCGGCCTGTTCGAGCGTACGCAGGCGATAATCCACGCCGCCGTCGACATTCACCACTTCGGTGTGTTTTTTCACAAGGTCAATGGCTGGCAGGAAGCGGGCGCGCTGCAGACCGTCCTTGTAGAGGCCATCGGGAACGATGTTGGACGTACACACCAGGGTCACGCCGCGGCTGAACAGACCGTCCATCAGGGTGGCCAGGATCATGGCGTCACCGATGTCGGAAACAAAGAATTCGTCGAAGCAGATCACCCGGGTTTCGTCAGCGAACTTTTTAGACACCAGTTCCAGCGGGTTTTTCTCCCCTTTCAGGGATTTGAGTTCGTTGTGGACACGCTGCATAAAGCGGTGGAAGTGAACCCGCATTTTGCGATCAAACGGCAATGACTCATAGAAGGTGTCCATCAGGTAGGTCTTGCCACGACCAACCCCGCCCCAGAAATACAGTCCCTTGACCGGCTCTTCCTTACCCTTTTTCAGTTTTCTTCGCAGTTTTGCCAATCCTTTATGGCGTTCGCTTTCGGCTTCCACGAGTTTGTCGTACAGTGACTGCAAACGCTGGACGGCATCTTCCTGTGCCGGATCCCGGAGAAAATCCGGGCGTTCGAGATCCTGCTGGTAGCGTTGCCAAGGGGTCATGTGGTCGGTCATCAAGCCTGTTCCCGAAGTGTGGTCGTTCATTTACGGCGGCGTATTGTGGCCGATTTTGGGATTTTTCGCCACGTCAGTGCAGGCGCGGGGCCTCTGATCCGGCGGTCAGGGCGCTCCTGATTGAAGCAATACGACGATTGGCTCAGGCTGTATGGATGGGCGCAGGCGGCCTGGAACGTTATACTCCATTAACGGGCTGAGCTCTTAATACGTAAAAGGACGACACATCTTATGACGAACCTGATTCTGGCAGCGATTGCCGCATTGGTTGTTGGCATTGTCATCGGCGTACTGGTTGGCCGCTCGGGGCAGACTACTAATCTGCGTCAGCGCCGTGTCGAGCAACAGATTGAGGAGCTGCGTAGCGAATATACCCGCTACCAGGCCCAGGTAAATGAGCACTTTATGGAGTCTGCCCATCTGCTGCGCCGTTTCAATGATTCGTATCGCGATGTGAATCAGCACATGGCGCGGGGGGCGAACCGGCTGTGTAATGATGAGGACTGGATGGATGAGCTGGAGCGGGAGACGTCCCGTGCTCGTCTGGAGGATGTTCGCGAGGATGGCGTGGAGCCGCCTCGGGATTATGCGCCGAAGGCCGGGCCTGAGGACAAGGGCACGCTGGCTGAGGACTTTGGGCTTAAGAAGGGTGAGAAGTCTTCAACCTCGAAGGCCTGATAGCCCGATAGCTTGGTGTCGCCCAGGCCTAAGTCCTGGGTGAAGTGGCTGGTTGAGTGCACCGTTCCAAAACACGCTCCTTCGGCACCCCTGCGGGGTCCGGCCAGCAATCACAGATTGCTGTCGCTCAGCTGCACATGAAGCTTTGCTTCATAAACGTTTGCTTCGCCCATGTGGCGCTTGGGCTCCGCCATCCATGGCTCCGCACAGTTTTGGAACGGTGCACTCAACCAGCCACCCAGACTTTCGACGCGCCTTCCCCCCACCATTTTTAGACTGGGTTATCGCAATCGATAAACCGGTGGTTTACACCAAACTCTTTCTCCAACGCCTTACCCAATGCCTGCACACCATAACGCTCCGTCGCGTGATGGCCTGCTGCGTAGTAGTGAATACCGCATTCCCGGGCGGTGTGGGTCGTCGGTTCTGAAATTTCGCCGCTAACGTAGGCATCTAGGCCCGCGTCCAGCGCGGCGTTGATGAAGCCTTGAGCCGCACCGGTGCACCACCCTACCCGTTTTATTTCCGGTTTTCCTTCGCCCACCCACAGCGGTTCCCGGTGGAGTTTCTCGGCGATGAGTTGGCCGAACTGTTCGGGGCTGACCGCTTGTGGCAGTTCGCCTTCCCAGACCAGGCCGCCGAGGGGGCGCGGGTTTTCGATGCCCAGTACGTCGGCCAACTGGCGGTTGTTGCCGTATTCGGGATGGTCGTCCAGTGGCAGGTGGTAGGCGACGAGGCTGATGTCGTGGTCCAGGAGCTGTTTGATGCGCTGGCGTTTCATGCCCTGTATGCGTTGGTCTTCGCCTTTCCAGAAGTAGCCGTGGTGGACGAGGATCATGTCGGCGTTGGCTTCGATGGCGGCGTCGATGAGGGCTTTTGAGGCGGTAACGCCGGTGACGATGGTGTTAACGTCGTCTTTGCCTTCGACCTGGAGGCCGTTTGGGCAGTAGTCCTGGAAGTTTTCGGGCTGGAGCCATTGTTCGATTGTTTTGAGAATCTCGTTGCGGTTTGCCATGGCGATGACCTCTCTTATGTAGCTCGAGTCAGGAAACTCATGTGCGGACCAATGGGACCGTCAGCCTCATTGACGGGCCTGCCCCCTGGGGCAGGTCACGGGGCGGGGGCACCTTTTCCAATGGGAAAAGAACTCGCTGCGCTCAGACACCTTTGTCCCGCCGGAAAAGGTACCCCCACCCCATGACCGACCAGACTCCGCAGTGAACCTCTTTTCGCTCCGTGTATCTCACGGTGCAAGATCAAGTCTTATTTATTGAATCGCCCGTCTTTCTAGACCGTCAATCAAGGCATCGTTCTGCTGAGCGGTGCCAATTGTGATTCGGAGGAAGTCACTGATTCTGGGCTTATTGAAGTGGCGGACTATGATGCCCTGCTCTCTGAGGCCCTTTGCCAGAACTTCGCCGGCCTGAGTTTTGTGGCGGGCGAAGATGAAGTTGGCTTTTGACGGTAGCACCTCGAAACCCAGATCTTCCAGCGCGCTGGTCACTCGCTCACGCTCGGAAATCACACCATCGCAGCATTTCTGGAACCAGGCCTCGTCTTCGTAGGCGGCTTTTGCGCCGGCGAGGGCCAGGCGATCCAGGGGATAGCTGTTGAAGCTGTTTTTGACGCGGTTGAGGGCCTCAATAAGGTCCGGGTGGCCTACCGCGAAGCCGACCCGCAGACCGGCCAGTGAGCGGGCCTTGGACAAAGTTTGGGTCACCAGCAGGTTCGGGTATTTGTCGACGAGTGTGATGGCGCTTTCGCCGCCGAAATCGATGTAGGCTTCGTCTACTACGACTACGCGGTCAGGGTTGGCCTGCAGGATAGCTTCTACATGCTCCAGGCCGAGGTAACGCCCGGTTGGCGCATTCGGGTTCGGGAAGATGACGCCGCCGTTGGGTTGTTTGTAGTCGGCCGGGTTGATTTCAAAGGTGTCGGTCAGCGGGACGGTTTTGCCTTCGATGTTGTAGAGGCCGCAGTACACCGGGTAGAAGCTGTAGGTGACGTCCGGGAAGAAGACCGGTTCGCCGTGCTGGAACAGGCCATAAAATATGTGGGCCAGGACTTCGTCGGAGCCGTTGCCGAGGAAGACTTGTTCGGGCTTGACGTTGTGGTAGCCGGCGATGGTCTGGCGCAGACTTTCGCCTTCCGGATCCGGGTACAGGCGCAGGCTGTCGTTCAGTTCGGCCTGGATGGCTTCGATGACTTTGGGTGACGGGCCGAAGGGGTTTTCGTTGGTGTTCAGTTTCACCAGGTTGGCCATCTTCGGCTGTTCGCCCGGTACATAAGGCACCAGGTCGTTGACCAGTGGGCTCCAGAATTTACTCATTTGGGAATTATGCTCCTGAGCATATTGGTGCAGGAGCCCGGCAGGCAGGTCGTCCCAAAAACCGCTACGAGCACATCCATGTGCGCTTCTCTCAGGCCATCCTTGGCCTTCGAAATTTTTGGGACGACCTGCCTGCCGCGCTCTCAAACTTGGGTGATAGCATATTGTCGGATTAGCGAAGCGTAATCCGACAAACTAACTCAATCTTTAACCCGATATTCCGCCGACCGGGCGTGGGCCGTTAACCCCTCACCCCGGGCCAACACCGACGCCACGCGCCCCATGCGATCCGCCCCTTCGGCGCTGAAACCAATGATGGACGAACGTTTCTGGAAGTCATAAACCCCCAGCGGCGAAGAGAACCGTGCCGTGCCGCTGGTGGGCAGCACGTGGTTCGGGCCGGCGCAGTAGTCGCCGAGGGCTTCGGCGGTGTAACGGCCCATGAAAATCGCGCCGGCGTGGCGGATTTCTTCCACCAGGGCTTCGGGGTTCTCCACCGAGAGCTCCAGGTGTTCCGGAGCGATCCGGTTGGAGACTCTGGCGGCTTCACTGAGGTCGGCGACCTGGATCAGCGCGGCGCGGTCGGTCATGGAGGTGCGGATGATGTCTGCGCGCTCCATGGTCGGCAGCAGTTTGTTGATGCTGGCTTCGACCGCGTCCAGAAATTCTGCGTCCGGGCTGATCAGGATGGACTGGGCCTGTTCGTCGTGTTCCGCCTGGGAAAACAGGTCCATGGCGATCCAATCGGGGTCGGTTTTGCCGTCGCAGATCACGAGGATTTCGGACGGACCGGCGATCATGTCGATGCCGACGGTGCCGAAGACTTCCCGTTTAGCGGTGGCGACAAAGATGTTACCCGGGCCGACGATCTTGTCGACAGCGGGAATGGTTTCCGTGCCGTAGGCCAGAGCCGCAACCGCTTGCGCGCCACCGACGGTGAATACGCGGTCGACGCCGGCAATGGCTGCGGACGCCAGCACCATATCGTTCACCACTCCGTCCGGTGTCGGAACAACCATGATTACCTCGCTCACACCCGCAACCTTCGCAGGAATGGCGTTCATCAACACGGAAGACGGATAGGCAGCCTTGCCACCCGGAACATACAGGCCTGCACGATCCAGCGGTGTTACTTTCTGGCCAAGCACGGTGCCGTCTTCGTCCTCGTACTGCCAGGACTTCTGGTTCTGGTGTTCGTGATAACTCCGCACCCGCTCGGCGGCCTTTTCCAGGGCCACACGCTGATCTTCCGGAATGGCACCCAAAGCCTTTTGCAGTCTGCTCTGGTCCATTTCCAGCTCGGCAACGCTGCCGACCTTCAGGCGATCAAACTTCTCGGTAAACTCCAGAACCGCCTGGTCACCGCGGGTTTTCACTTCATGCAGAATATGACGCACCGACTCATTCACCTGATGATCCACGCTGTCGTCCCAGGCCAGCAGTTTGGCCAGTGCACTGTCAAAGTCACTTTGGGAGGCGTTTAATCTAGTGATGCTGATGTCGGTCATTTCACCTTTCCTGTATTCGGAGGATTACTCCGCTGTATAAAACTAGCTGGATACACCAAGGCGCTCGAAGGCAATACAGCACTTGGGGAAGTGGTCAGGTAGGGCTTTCCAAAACTGTGCGGAGCCATGGATGGCGGAGCCCAAGCGTCACATGGATGTGCCGAAGGAGCGTGTTTTGGAAAGCCCTACCTGACCGCTTCGTACTCCCAAGTTCGCCTTATTAGTTCTGCCGGCGCTTGTCCACAGCAACGGACATTTTTTCAATTATGGGGTTAATCCGCCCATGTTTCATCTTCATGGACGCGCGATTAACCACCAAACGGCTGCTGATGTGTTCAATCAGATCCCTTGGCTCCAGGCCATTGGCCTTCAGCGTGTTGCCGGTATCGACGATATCAACAATTTCGTCCGCCAAATTCAGGATCGGAGCCAGTTCCATCGCACCATACAGTTTGATGATATCGGCCTGGCGCCCCTGAGCTGAATAATAACGGCGCGCCAGGTTGACGAACTTGGTGGCCACACGGATGCGTCCGGCCGGTGCCGGCTTATCCTTCGGGCCCGCCGTCATCAGGCGGCAGCGGGAGATGTTCAGGTCCAGCGGCTCGTAGAGGCCGTCACCACCGTGCTCCATCAGCACATCCTTACCCGTTACCCCGAGATCGGCCCCACCGTACTGGACATAAGTCGGTACGTCCGTGGCGCGAATAATCAGAACGCGCACATTGGGATCCGTGGTGGGAAACACCAGCTTGCGGGATTTCTTGATGTCGTCAACCAGCTCAATGCCTGCCTCGGCAAGCAACGGCAGGGTTTCATCGAGGATTCGCCCCTTCGACAATGCGATGGTGATGGAGTCGGTCATGTGTCCTTCCGGTTTCTGATCCGTGTCGATCATGCTGGCAGACGGCGGATACTGGCGCCCAACAGCTGCAGCTTCTCTTCAATACACTCGTAGCCACGGTCAATGTGGTAGATGCGATCCACAATGGTGTCGCCATCCGCCATCAGACCGGCAATAACCAGGCTGGCAGAGGCACGGAGGTCAGTCGCCATAACCGGTGCTCCGGTCAGGTACTCAACGCCCTTGATGATCGCCGCGTTGCCCTCGAGGGTGATGTCCGCGCCCATTCGGCTCAGTTCATCCAGGTGCATAAAACGGTTCTCAAACACCGTTTCCACGATGGTGCCGGTGCCTTCCGCGACGGCGTTCATCGCCGCGAACTGGGCCTGCATGTCTGTCGGAAATGCAGGATACGGCGCTGTGCGCAGGCTCACCGCTTTCGGGCGATTGCCTTTCATATCCAGCTCGATCCAGTCTTTGCCGGTGGTGATGTGCGCCCCGGCCTCTTCCAGCTTGAGCAGCACCGCTTCCAGCAGGTCTTCACGGGTATCTTTCAGTTTCACCCGGCCACCGGTAGCGGCTGCGGCCACCAGATAGGTGCCGGTTTCCACGCGGTCAGGCAGTACGTCGTAGTGGCAGCCGTGCAGGCGCTCCACGCCGTTGATTTCGATGGTCGCGGTGCCATGACCCTTGATGTCGGCGCCCATGGCAATCAGGCATTCGGCCAGGTCCACCACTTCCGGTTCGCGGGCGGCGTTTTCCAGGATGGTTTTGCCGTCCGCCAGGGCTGCGGCCATCATCAGGTTCTCGGTACCGGTGACGGTCACGGTGTCCAGGAAGATGTGGGCGCCCTTCAGGCGACCATTGGTCTTGGCCTTGATGTAGCCGTTTTCCACTTTCACTTCCGCGCCCATCATTTCCAGGCCGTGGATGTGCAGGTTCACCGGCCGGCTACCGATGGCACAACCGCCCGGCAGCGATACTTCCGCCTCACCGAAATGCGCCACCAGCGGACCCAGCACCAGGATGGACGCCCGCATGGTCTTGACCAGCTCGTAAGGCGCGTGGAAATGCTTGATGGTGTTGGCGTGTACTTCCACGCTCATTTTTTCATCAATCAGCAATTCCACACCCATGCGGCCCAGCAGCTCGATCATGGTGGTGATGTCGTTCAGGTGCGGCAGGTTACCCACGGTGACCGGCTCGTCCGCCAGCAGGGTGGCAGCCAGTATGGGCAGTGCGGCGTTCTTGGCGCCGGAGATCCGGATTTCGCCATTCAGGGGCTTACGACCCCTGATCAGAAGTTTGTCCACAATAGTCTTCCTGTTATTGGCGGGCAGCTATCAGCCCTGGCGCGCGGCCCACTCAGCCGGGGTAAATGCTTTCGGGTGCAGGGCGTGTATGGTGCCATCCATGATGTGCTGGAACAGCACCTTGTTGATCATTTGCTGTCTCTTGATGGTTGGCAGGCCTTCAAAAACCTCCCCTACCACGACAACCATGTAATGGGTGCCATCGACCTGAACCTGCACGTCGCAATCCGGCAGGGCCTGCTTTACCAGTTCGGTAACTTCGGCGGCTTCCATAGAAATTCCTCGGGTGTTTATAAATCAGGGGCGAGATTGTAACCAATTACGCGGCCCGGGTCAGCCAGCAATGAATGACAGAATGGAGAGAGTCAACGGTGGGGCAACGGAGATAGGTATCAGGCAGCGCCCGATCGAAAACCCGGCAACTGTTCATCCAGGTTGCTCAGGGCTGCCAGTGAGTTCAACCGGTCACTGACGCCACTGAACGACAGGGCAAGCCCCTGGCTCCCGGCGAGCCGCTGCCAGCAAAGCAACAGGGACAACACGACGCTGTGTGCCGTTTCCATGGCGCTGAGGTTCACGGTCAGATCGCCGGTGGCGGATCGGATCAGCGTCTCACCCCGCTTTCTGGTTGCCAGTACGGTGAGCGGGTCAATCGTCCCGCTCACCGTCAGGGTATCGCCGCGGAGCTCTACCTGAGCGGCTGAACTCATGAATTATCCACTTCGTCTTCGAGGTTGAGGGCTTCCACGGCACTGTCCCAGCCATCGATCACAGCCTGCACTTCCCCGGCATTCTTTTCCATTTCCTGGGCGAAACGGTCACGGAAAGCCAACCCGATATTGATACCCTCAACGATGATGTTTTCCATCATCCAGCGCCCTTCGCCGTTCACGTACATGGAGTAAGTCACCGGATAACGGTTGCCACCGGCGGTCTGCACTTCCATCTGGACAGAGGCTCGCTCGCTATTGCTGGCATTGATCTCGGCGCCCTGAACTTCGATGGAGAAGTCATCCGCACTCACCAGCGCCTGGGCGTAACTGTCGAACAGGCTGCGCTTGAATTTCTCAACGAACTCGTCCCGCTGTTCGGGAGAAGTCTGGCGTGCGTACCGGCCCATCACCCGGGCAGCGATCCGACGAAAATCCACGAATTCCCGCAGTTCCTTGTCCATACTGCTGTAGAAGGCTTCGGGGTCTTTGTCATACAGCCCCTTTTCTGCGTTCAGCTTGTCCACCAGGCGCTGGGTGTTTTCGTCCACATACGCCACCAGGTCTTCCTCCTGACCCGCGTGGGCAGGAAGCACCAGGGCTGCCATTACGAAAGCAACAAAGAGCATGCTGCGTCTGATCAATACCATGTCTTTCTCCTGTAACGTTTCAGATCCTTGTATCCCCACCCCTTCATCACCCGCGCTATTTGCCCGAGGCAAAATTGGTGATCAGGCGCTCAAGATTCATGGCTGACTGGGTTGAATAAAAGCTGTCGCCGGGCTTCAGGGAGTCCATGTCGCCACCGATCGAAATATCAATGTACTGGTCCCCGAGTAACCCGGATGTACGTATTACTGCGGAACTGTCCGCCGGGATATTGTCCACGTCTGCATCTATGGCCAGTTCCACCCTGGCCTGGAAGGTCTCCCTGTCCAGGGTCACGCTGCGCACCGAGCCCACCGTGACACCCGCCATAGCGACCTTGCCCCTGCGTGAAATACCACCAACATCGTTGAAGCTGGCGTACAGGGTGTACGTGTCGCCCGCGTTTTTGGTTGACAGCCCGCTCACCTGCAACGCCAGGACCAATATCGCGGCAAGCCCCGCTATCATGAACAGGCCGGTGATGATTTCCGTGGTTCTCTGTGCCATTTCCGGCTCCCGATTAAATTCTGGTCAACTCTGCTGTGCTCGCACCGCAAATCCGGGTCAGAAATTCCCGAACATGACGGCAGTAAGCACAAAATCCAGGCCAAGTACGGCCAGCGATGAATACACAACGGTTTTGGTGGTGGCCGTACTGATCCCCGCGGAGGTCGGCACGCAATCATAACCCTGGTAGACCGCAATCCAGGTACATACGAATCCGAAAACCACGGTTTTCACCACGCCATTCAGCACGTCATCCACAAAGCTGACCGATGACTGCATATTACCCCAGAACGCACCCTCGAAAACGCCAAGCCATTCGACGCTCACCAGCATACCGCCCCAGATACCAACCACCGAGAAGATCACAGCCAGGATCGGCATCGCGATAAAGCCGGCCCACAGTCTGGGGGCAATCACCCGCCTGAGGGGATCCACTCCCATCATTTCCATGCTGGACAGCTGCTCAGTGGCCTTCATCAGGCCGATTTCAGCGGTCAATGCCGAGCCGGCCCGACCGGCGAACAGCAGCGCCGTCACGACCGGGCCCAGCTCACGCACCAGTGTCAGCGCAGTCATCTGGCCAACAGCGGCTTCGGAGCCGTAGTCACTGAGGATGGTATAGCCCTGCAGCCCCAGCACCATGCCGATAAACAGACCCGACACCACAACAATCGCCAGGGACAATACCCCGACTGCATAAAGTTGACTAACCAGTAACGGAAATCCCACCGAAGGTTTCGGCACCCCGGCCAGGGTGCCACCGAGGAAACGGCCGGCGCGGCCCAACGCAGCAATGGTATCAAGCCCCAGGCGGCCAAGAGGGGCAATCCGGCCCATCATCGGGAGCCTCCGGCAATTCCCCAGTCGGTCGCGGCATCCGCAGCCGGATAATTAAACGGCACAGGGCCATCCGGTTGGCCCTGCAGGAACTGCTGCACCTGCTCGGACGGGTGCTGCCTGAGCTCATCCGGAGTCCCCTCGCCGATCACCTGGCCGTCGGCGATGATGCAGGCGTAGTGGCAGATGCTGAGGGATTCCGGCACGTCGTGGGAGACCAGCACGCTGGTCAGGCCCATGGAGCTGTTGAGATCACGGATCAGCTTGACCAGCACGCCCATGGCGATCGGATCCTGCCCGGCAAAAGGCTCGTCATACATGATCAGTTCCGGATCCAGGGCGATACTGCGGGCGAGCGCCACCCGGCGTGTCATGCCTCCGGACAGCTCTGCCGGCATCAGATTCCTCGCCCCCCGGAGACCGACGGCTTCCAGCTTCATCAGCACGATATCCCGGATCATGTCTTCCGGCAGCGAGGTGTGTACCCGCAGGGGAAAGGCGACGTTTTCGAACACGCTCAGGTCGGTGAACAGGGCGCCGCTCTGGAACAGCATGCCCATCTTTTCCCGCAGGGTGTACAGGGCCTTGCGCTTGAGCCCGGGCACATTCTCACCGGCCACGGTAATGGCGCCGGAGTCGGGCTTGAGCTGGCCGCCGATCAGCCGCAGCAACGTGGTCTTGCCGGTTCCGCTCGGCCCCATGATGGCGGTGATCCTGCCACGGGGAATGTCGAGGGTAACGCCATCGAAAATGCGCCGCCCCGAGCGGGTGAACACCACGTCCCTCAATGTTATGTATGCGTCCGAATCCATAACCCATCCCTATCAAACAGGGGCCTACATTATGCGAACCCGGTTGGAAGCTCAATCCGTCCTTCACAAAATGTCCTGATCGCAATGATCAGTTTCCTTCAACAAGGCCCTGCTGCCTCGTGAAGTGATATACTCTCGCCAATTCATTCTGTGTCCCCAATGACGACAAGGTGCGAGCCGAAAACATCATGAGCGACAGCAACAAGTCCACAGCCGACATCATTCAGACCTTCCGGGACTCGGCGCTCCGGGCCATTGAAATCGAGAAAGACGCCATTACCGCCCTTTCGGATCGCATCGATGATCACTTTATCCGCGCCTGCGAGGTCATCATGGCGTGCAAGGGGCGCGTGGTGGTCACCGGCATGGGCAAATCCGGCCATATCGGCAACAAGATTGCCGCCACCCTGGCCAGCACCGGCACCCCGTCTTTTTTCGTGCACCCCGGCGAGGCCAGCCATGGCGACCTGGGTATGATTACCGGCCAGGATGTGGTGCTCGCCATCTCCAACAGCGGCAATACCAGTGAGGTGGTCACGATTCTGCCGCTGCTGCGCCGTATGGGAGCGCCCCTGATCAGCATGACAGGCAACGCGGATTCCACCCTGGCAAAGGAAGCGGTGGCAAATCTGGACGTCAGCGTAACTCTGGAGGCCTGCCCCCTGGGGCTGGCGCCCACGTCCAGCACCACCGCCACCCTGGTGATGGGGGATGCCCTGGCGGTCGCACTGCTGGAAGCCCGGGGCTTCAGCGCCGAAGATTTTGCGTTTTCCCACCCGGGTGGCAGCCTGGGCCGCCGCCTGCTGCTGCGGGTTTCCGACATCATGCACACCGGTGACCGCATTCCCCGGGTAACCGGCGACACCCCCCTCAGCGGCGCACTGCTTGAAATGTCCCGCAAGGGCCTGGGCATGACCACCGTAGTGGACGCGGACGGCAACATGACCGGCGTGTTCACCGACGGCGACTTGCGCCGCACGCTGGACAAATCCTTTGACGTTCACACCACCCCCATTCACCAGGTGATGACCCACAACGGCAAGACCATTCAGGCCGACCATCTGGCCGCCGAGGCGCTGAATATCATGGAAGAGATGAAGATCAACGCCCTGCCTGTCACCGATGAGAACGGTCAACTGGTCGGCGCGATCAACATGCACGACCTGCTCCGCGCCGGCGTAATCTGAGGAGCCAACGGATGACAGACACCCTGCCCCCGCAGTGGCCCGCACCCGTTCTCGACAAGGCCGCCGGCATCCGCCTGCTGGCCCTGGATGTCGACGGCATCATGACCGATGGCAAGCTGTTCTTCAGCGCCACCGGCGATGAAATGAAGGGTTTCAACATTCTGGACGGGCTTGGCCTCAAACAGGTCATGGCCGCAGGTATTACCGTTGCCGTGATCACCGGGCGTACGTCGCCACTGACCGAAAAGCGCATGAAGGATCTCGGCATTCCGCACCTGATGCAGGGCCGCGAGGACAAGAAAGTGGCGCTGCAGGAGCTGGTGGACACGCTGGGAGTAGCTGCGGAAGACATCGCCTATATGGGAGACGACCTGCCGGATCTGCCGGCCATCCGTTTCGCCGGCCTCGGTATCACGGTACCTAATGGCTACTGGCTGGTCCGCGAACACGCCGACGTATGTACATCGGTTGCCGGCGGCAGTGGCGCGGTGCGCGAGGCGTGCGATCTGCTGCTGACCGCGCGCGGCGCGCTTGACTCCACCCTGGCAACCTATATCCAGGCCGACTGAAGGATTCCGTCACCATGAGAGGCAATCTGCTTTCGACCCTGCTGCTGGCTGACCGCCCCGTGCTGAGAACCCTGGCGCTGGGCTGTACCGTTGTGGCTCTGGTGATGATGATGTGGCAGAGTGACGACCCTCAGGAACCGGTGGAGGCAGCAGCCCTGAGGGGACAGTCCGAACCCGATGGTTTTGTGGTCAACGGTCAATACCGCTCCTTTGATGACATCGGAAGACTGACCGTGTGGTTTGAAAGCCCACGCATTGAACAGTTTGAATCCGACAACAGGGCGATGATGGAATCCCCCAGGGCGCGATTGTACAGCGAGGGCGAACCGGAACCCTGGCGCTTGAGCTCGGATAGCGGGACCTTCCTCGAAGCGGAGGGGCTGCTACTCCTGGAGGACAATGTCAAAGTGATTCGCCATACCAGCGATAACCGGCAGGGCATACTGACGACTTCCAGACTGACGCTGGACAACAGTAGCCGTACAGTCTATACCGACGCACCGGTGGAACTGACCGACTCATTCAGCGTAACCCGGGCCACCGGCATGAAGGCGTGGATTGATGACCGCATACTCGAACTCAACTCACAGGTGGAAGGACGCTATGAGCCTGGCCAACAAGCCAATCCGTAAATTGACTGCCGCGCTGGCCGCCTTGCTGGTTGCCGGATCCGCTGCCGCTTTCAACCTGGAATCTGACACCCCGATCACAGTCAACGCGGACAACGCGCGGCTGGACGACACCAAGGGCGTTGCCACCTACACCGGTGACGTGATCCTGACCCAGGGCGCTACCGAGCTTACCGCCGACAAGGTGATCCTGTACCGGGACGAGAACGGCCTCCGGCGTATCGAGGCAACCGGCCAGCCCGCTCACTACCGGCAACCCGCCCGGGATGGTCAGGGCGAAACCGATGCCCGCGCCCTCAACATCACCTATTCCGCTCCGGAGAGCCGGCTGACGTTCGAACGCGAAGCGGAAATCGAACAGAACGGCAACCTGTTCCGTGGCGACATCATTCATTATGATAGCGTCGATCGGGTAGTTACCGCCGAAGGTGCTGCCGAAGAAACCAACGGCAGTGGCCGTGTTGAAATGGTTATCCAGCCACGCAGCAGCCAAAACAGACAGGAATCGGATGGCAGTTCTCAGGGCCAGTAATCTGGCGAAAAGCTACAAGCAAAAGAAAGTGGTCCTTGACGTTTCCCTGGAGATCCGTAGCGGCGAAATCGTTGGCCTTCTGGGTCCCAACGGGGCCGGCAAGACCACCTGCTTCTACATGATCGTGGGTCTGGTGCCGGCGGATAACGGCCGCATCACCATCGACAGCCAGGACATCACCCCGCTGCCAATGCATGGCCGGGCGCGCAGAGGCATTGGCTACCTGCCCCAGGAAGCGTCAGTGTTCCGCAAGCTGACGGTGCGGGACAACATCATGGCCATCCTGGAAACCCGCAAGGAACTCAAGCGGACCGATCGCGAGAGCAAGGTGGAAGAGTTGCTGGAGGAGTTTCACATCACCCACATCCGCGACAGTGTCGGTATGGCGCTGTCCGGCGGTGAGCGGCGGCGGGTGGAAATTGCCCGGGCACTGGCCATGGAGCCGGCGTTTATCCTGCTGGACGAACCTTTTGCCGGCGTTGACCCGATTTCAGTCAGCGATATCAAGCAGATAATCCGCCACTTGCGGGACAAGGGCATCGGCGTTCTGATTACCGACCACAACGTGCGTGAAACCCTGGATATCTGTGAGAATGCCTACATTGTGTCGGGCGGCCACATCATTGCCTCCGGCAATTCCGAGGAAATCCTGGCCAACCAACAGGTGAAAGAGGTTTACCTTGGCAATGAATTCCGGCTTTGACGTAACGCATATTCCGGCACCGCCGTCTTCATGACCCAATTGTCATGTTGGTGACAAGCAAGTACACTCGGCAAAGAACTTGCTTGGTCTGGCAAGTAGCCAGCATACAACGAATTTTTTTGCAATCACCCGTTAAGACGGTGCTATTGAGTCACGGATCCTGAACCATGGTTATGAAAGCGTCATTACAGTTAAAACTGGGTCAGAGCCTGACCATGACGCCCCAGTTGCAGCAGGCGATCAAGCTTCTGCAACTCTCTACTCTGGACCTGCAGCAGGAAATCCAGCAGGCGCTGGACTCCAACCCCATGCTGGAAACGTCGGAAGATGACGACGCGCCCGACGCCAACGAATCCGAGCAGAACAACGAGGAGTCGGCCAAGGCCGAGGAAACCGCTTCAGCAGCAGCGGAATCCGCCACCGATTGGGATGAATCCGAGAACGGCCCCGACTGGTCTTCGGAGAACGACATTCCCGACAACATCCCCGATGACCTGCCGGTAGACACCGCCTGGGATGACATCTACCAGTCCGCGCCGGCACCGGCGGCCCGCAACGACGACGAAAACGACAGCGACTTCGAAACCCGCAACTCCCCGACGGAAACACTTCAGGACCATCTCGAATGGCAGCTGAACCTGACGCCCCTCAGCGAACGGGACCAGGCCATAGCCCACGCCCTGATGGACGCAGTAGACGAACGCGGATACCTGACCACCTCCATTGAGGAAATCCATTCCGGACTGCTTGACGACACGGAAGACGACCCGCTGGAACTGGACGAAGTGGAAGCCGTGCTGCACCGCCTGCAACACTTTGATCCTCCCGGCGTCTTTGCCTGCGACCTGCAGGAGTGCCTGCTGATCCAACTGAACCAGCTGCCCCCGGACACCCCCTGGCTGGCCCAGGCGCGACTGGTTATCACCCATTACATCAACCTTCTGGGCAACCGGGATTACGCGCAACTGCTGCGCCGCAGTCGCCTGAAGGAAGACCAACTGCGGGAAGTGCTGGCGCTGATCACCAGCCTCAACCCGCGCCCGGGCGATTCGGTGGACCGGGCGGAGCCGGACTATGTCATTCCCGACGTGATGGTTCGCAAGCATAACGGGCGCTGGCGTGTTGAACTCAACCCGGACATTGCGCCGCGGATCCGGGTCAATGCCAGCTATGCTTCCCTGATCAAGCGCGCGGACAGCAGTGCCGACAACACCTACCTGAGAGATCAGCTGCAGGAAGCCAAATGGTTCATCAAGAGCCTGCAGAGCCGGAACGAAACCCTGCTCAAGGTGGCAACGCGCATTGTCGAGCATCAGCAGGGATTCCTGGATCATGGCGAGGAAGCCATGAAGCCGCTGATCCTCTCAGACATAGCCCAGGCAGTGGAAATGCATGAGTCCACCATTTCCCGGGTGACCACACAGAAATACATGCACACACCCCGTGGCATCTTCGAACTGAAGTACTTTTTCTCCAGCCATGTCAGCACCGATGAGGGCGGAGAGTGTTCCTCAACCGCAATCCGTGCCATGATCAAGAAACTGATTGCGGCAGAAACTCCGAAAAAGCCATTGAGCGATAGCAAAATTGCAGCCATGCTAGGAGAACAGGGCATCAAAGTAGCCAGGCGGACCGTAGCCAAATATCGGGAGGCTATGCACATTCCGCCATCCAACGAAAGAAAACGGCTGGTTTGACCCGACAGGATCCGCTGGCGTGAACAGCGCTGGCACACCGTCAGCCCTTAACAGGGGCCGGCACGATGACGACAGGAGACGCCTATGCAACTCAATATTTCAGGCCACCATGTAGAACTGACCCCCGCACTGAAAGATTACGTATCAGGCAAGTTTGAAAAGCTCGAGCGCCATTTTGACCACATCAGCAACTGCCAGGTAACGCTTGAGGTGGAGAAGGTACGGCAGATGGCGGAGGCGACGCTCCATGTGATTGGCGGTGAGATTCACGCAAAGGCGGAAAACGATGACATGTACGCAGCGATTGATTCGCTGATTGACAAGCTGGACCGTCAGATTCTCAAGCACAAGGAAAAGAACGTCGATCGTATGCATGGAAACGGCGCCCGTTAAGGCACTGTTTCTGGGCATTCAAAACAATCGAGCTGCGGCATGGGTTAACATGCCGCAGCCTTTTTTTTACGGAATTGCAGTCGATCCATGAGCGACACATCCCTGACTATCGAAAACATACTTGCACCGGAGCTGACCCTTTGCCGGGTAGCTGCATCCAGCAAGAAACGCGTTCTGGAATTCATTGCAGAGGAGGTGAATCAGCAGGACGCCTCCCTCAGTGAGACCCAGATCTTCAACAACCTGATCTCACGGGAGCGGCTGGGCAGTACCGGCATCGGCCAGGGGATCGCTATCCCCCATTGCCGTCTGGACGGCCTGGACCGGGTGGTAGGCGTGCTGTTTACGCTGGAAGAAGGCGTGGGCTTTGACGCCATTGATAATCAGCCGGTGGACCTGGTGTTTGCACTGATTGTTCCCAAGGAAGCCACCAGCGAACACCTGGAACTGCTCAGCCAGTTGGCGGAGAAGTTCAATGATCGCGGATTTTGCGATCAACTGCGGCAGTGTACCAATGCCCAGGCTCTCTACAGTCGCATGCTGGACAGCAACGGCTGATATTTTTCTGACCGGAGGCAAACAGGCGATGAAACTGATTATTGTCAGTGGCAGGTCGGGCTCGGGGAAAAGTACGGCGCTGCATGTACTGGAAGACCTTGGTTTTTACTGTATTGATAACCTGCCTATTGGCCTGCTCTTCCCCCTGACCAAGGAAGCTGCCAGCCACAGCGACACTCCCGGGCGTCTGAAAAAAATGGCGGTCAGCATTGATGCCCGCAACCTGGCGGGTGAACTGACCAATTTTGAAGCCATTTACCGCCAGCTCCGGAATACCGGCGTGACCGTCGAGATCATTTATCTGGACGCGGACGAACAATCCCTGCTTCAGCGTTTCCATGCCACCCGGCGCAAGCACCCGCTGAGCGACGACAAGACCTCGCTCCGTGAAGCCATCAGCAACGAGAAAAAACTGCTGGAACCGTTGTCCAAGCTGGCTGACCTGTACATCGACACCACCGGTATGTCCATGTATGAGTTACGGGACATGGTCAAACAACGGATCGTCGGCCGCAAGGAGCAGGAACTGGCGCTGCTGTTCCAGTCATTTGGGTTCAAGCACGGCGTGCCACTGGACTCTGATTATGTCTTCGACGTGCGCTGCCTCCCCAACCCATACTGGGACACAAGCCTGCGAAAGTTTGTCGGCACTGACCAACCGGTCATCGATTTTCTGGAAAAGGAGCCTCTGACCCGCAAGATGGTCGAGGATCTGACCACGTTCCTGGAAAGCTGGCTCCCTACTTTCGCTGACAGCAACCGAAGCTATATGACCATTTCCATTGGCTGCACCGGCGGCCAGCATCGCTCCGTCTACGTCTGCGAGCAACTTGGCCAGCATTTCCGCCATAAGTACAACAACGTTCAGGTTCGCCACACGGAATTGCCTCACCTGCAACCCCGGGACCCAGCGTAACCTGCTATGATTCGCCGCAACATCACCATTATCAACAAGCTGGGGTTGCACGCACGGGCAACGGCCAAGCTGGTTGCGACGGCATCCGATTACCAAAGTGCGGTGAGAATCTGCGGTAAGGGTCGTGAGGTTGATGCCAAAAACATCATGCAGGTCATGATGTTGGCAGCCAGCAAGGGAACGGAAGTAGAGCTGATTGCGGACGGCGAGGACGAACAACAGGCCATTGATGCCCTGGCCGAGCTAATCAATGACTATTTTGGCGAAGGCGAGTAAAACCCTGCTCTCGTCCGCCGGGCGGTTTTCTGCGACATTCACCTACAACTCTTTCTCACCTGTACCGCCTAACTCCGCTATAATACGGGGGTTTTCTGACTGTGGGTGATTCATGACCGATATTCTGGAAAAAAGCCAGGCCCGCCAGCGCCTTCGCTCCCTCGGCGAAGCGTTGGATAGTGGTGCGCTGAAACAGGTTGCACGCATCCTGAATGGCGGCCTGAGCCCCAGTGATATTGCCCACCTGCTGGAATCGTCACCGCCCCGCCAGCGGGCCCTGCTGTGGAACCTGGTTGACAAGCAGCTTGAAGGGGAGGTTCTCCAGTACCTCAGCGATGACATCCGGGGCTACTTCCTCAGCCAGCTGAACGCCCAGGAACTGGCGGACATCCTGGAAGATTTCGAGTCGGATGACCTGGCCGACTTGCTGCAGCAGCTGCCGGATACCGTTATCCAGGAAGTCCTGGATACCATGGACGAGCAGGACCGACAGCGGGTAGAGGAAGTCCTGTCCTACCCGGAGGACACCGCCGGCGGCCTGATGAACACGGACACCATCACGGTGCGCCCGGACATCAGCATTGATGTGGTATTGCGTTACCTGCGCAGGCACCGCAACCTGCCGCCA
Organism: Marinobacter alkalisoli; assembly: GCF_045449855.1. NCBI lineage: Bacteria > Pseudomonadati > Pseudomonadota > Gammaproteobacteria > Pseudomonadales > Marinobacteraceae > Marinobacter > Marinobacter alkalisoli. Next base: position 182,657 of record NZ_JBJJLC010000037.1, read on the forward strand.
ATGACCGACAGCCTGATCGTGGTGAGCCGGCGGGATGAGTTCATTGGCATGCTGCCGATTACCAAGATGCTGGTTTCCAATCCGGCGGCGACCGTGCGGGAAGTGATGGACACCGATATTGAACCCATTCCGGTGCTGTTGTCGGACACCAAGGTCGCCACCCTGTTTGAGCGCTACGACCTGATTTCCGCGCCGGTGGTGAATGAGGATGGTCGGCTGCTGGGCCGTATCACCATCGATGACGTGGTGGACGTTATCCGTGAGGACGCAGACCATTCACTGATGAGCATGGCCGGTCTGGATGAGGATGAGGATACGTTCGCGCCGATCCTGAAAACCACCCGACGCCGGGCCATCTGGCTGGGCATCAACCTGATTACCGCGTTCATTGCGTCCGCCGTTATCGGCATTTTTGAGGACACCATCGCCAAGGTGGTTGCACTGGCGGTGTTGATGCCTATTGTCGCCAGCATGGGCGGCATTGCCGGCAGCCAGACCCTGACCCTGGTGATCCGCGGCATGGCCGTGGGCCAGATCAGCGGCGTGAATGTCCGCTGGCTGCTGAACCGGGAGTTTGTGGTGGGCATGCTCAACGGGGTGCTCTGGGCCGTGGTGGTTGCCACGGCCGCAACGCTCTGGTTCAAGGATGTGTTGATCGGGGGTATCATTGCCGCGGCGCTGATTATCAATCTGGTGGCGGCCGCCCTGGTTGGTACGGTCCTGCCGCTGTTTCTCAAATCCCGTAATATTGACCCGGCGCTGGCGGGCAGCGTGATTCTGACTACCGTGACGGATGTGGTGGGTTTCATGGCCTTTCTTGGGCTGGCTACCATATTCTATGCATAAATCCCTGTCGGATTAGCGAAGCGTAATCCGACGAACAGGCAACATTATGAGCGATCACCAAGACAACGACGCGCCGGAATACTCTGGCCCCAGCAAATCCCAGCTGAAGCGGGAAATGCACGCCCTTCAGGATCTCGGCAAACGCATGCTGGAGCTGAGCAATGACCAGCTCGACACGCTGACCATCAGCGACACCCTGAGGGCGGCGATCGAGGAATCCCGCCGCATTCGCCAGAATGAGGCCAAGCGCCGGCACCTGCAGTTCATCGGCAAGGTGATCCGCCAGGAAGACGATCCGGATGCCCTGAAGCGGGCGATTGATGCATTCGACGCCGGCAGCGAGGAACACACCCGCCGCCATCACCTGGCGGAACGCTGGCGTGACCGCATGATCAGCGAGGGCGACTCAGCCGTGGGGGAGTTTGTGAATTACTGCCCCAGCGCCGATATCCAGCACCTGCGCAACCTCGCGCGTAATGCCCGCAAGGATGCGGATAAGCAGAAGAATACCGGGCAGGCGAGAAAGCTGTTCCGGTACTTGCGGGAAGCGATTGACGACGTGGAGTAGTTTTTTATAAACGCCGGTGCTCCCAGACCGGCATGCGGGCGCGGACGTTGGCCAGGTGGTCGGCGTCCAGGGCTGCGGTCACCACTCCGGGCCCTTCTTCTGTAATCTCTGACACCACCTTGCCCCAGGGGTCGCAAATCAGGCTGTGGCCGTAGGTACGGCGGCGCTCGCTATTCTGACCGCCCTGCCCGGCAGCCACCACCCAAACCTGGTTCTCGATAGCCCTGGCGCGAATCAGCGCGTGCCAGTGGGCGTCCCCGGTCTGCCAGGTGAATGCACTGGGCAGGCAAACCCAGTCCGCCTCTTTTTCCCGCAGTGCGCGAAAGAGTTCGGGGAATCGCAGGTCATAGCAGATCGCCATCCCCAACCGGCCAACCGGCGTTTCAATCGTCACCACGGCATCGCCGGGTTCGAACGTATCGGATTCCCGGTATTGGCCGTGGGCGTCTTCCACCATGGCGTCGAACAGGTGAATCTTGTCATACCGGCCAACCTCTTTGCCCTGATCATCGTAAACCAGGGCGGTGGCGCGGACCCGACCGTCGATCGCTGATCCGTCCGGCCGAGTGCCCATGGGTAATGAGCCCCCCACAATCCAGATCCCCAACCGGCGCGCCTGGTCAGCAAGGAATTGGCGGATGACGGGCGCATCTGATGCCTCCTGCTGGCCACAGGTGACCATCTGGGAGGTAGCCAGCACCGCAAAGTTTTCCGGCAACACAGCCACACGGGCTCCTGCCCGCGCCGCTTCAGTCAGTAACCGGCCGGCTTCGCGCAGGTTGGCATCACTATCGTGGGTACTCACCATCTGGATGGCGGCGACGGTGGGTGCAGAAACGTTGGTCATGGTCAGGCTCCATTATCGTGCCGGGTTACCGGGGATCACTCGCCGGTGTCGAATACCCGCCGCAGGTCTACCTCCGGCTCATCCCAGCTTCCGGTTACACTATAGGACGCACTGGTCAGTTTGCTCAATGGGTCTCCAAGAATCTTGTCCAGTACGAACAGGGCCCCGCCGATGGGCGCCCCGGCTCCCATCAGCAGTGCAGCCAACGGCAGGTTCTGGGTCAGTGGCAAGACCACCACCAACCGCATGTCCAGGGTTTCTTCCTCCATGTCGGTTGTACCGGACAATTTGAAGGCGCCGGATGGCCCCACCACCTGTAACTCCGGATCCCAGCTAAGCAGCCCATCGGTAATCACGGCTTTGCCGGAAATGGCGTCGAAGGCAACGCCGGCCTCGTACAGGTCGGAGAAGTCCAGCTTCAGACGACGCCAGAGGGTATCGGCGTTCAGCAGGTTGAACACGCGGAACACCTGGGCGGTATTATTGCGCTCCAGAATAACACCGTCATCCAGCCGCAGGCTGACTGACCCGCTCAGGGCCTCGAACCCGAATTCATTGGGGCGGCCCGGCCAGTCAAGGTCCAGCTGGATAGCGGTTTCTTCGTTACGCAGCGGTATATCGGCATCAAACAGGTTGCCCAAATCTCCCAGGGTGCCGCCCTCGATATTGCCCGCAAAGCGAGTCATCTCCCTGTCGCCGGCAATACTCCAGGTCATGTCGCCGGCCAGTTTCAGCGAGTTGAGCTGGCCTTCAATCCCCTCAACCTTCAGGCGAAAGGGCTCCGGTCTCAGGCGGAAGGCCCAGCGGCCCAGCTCATCGTCGTTCAGTCTGAGGCGGGCAATGCTCACGTTGATATCCGGCCACTCCCCTATTTCCAGCGCCCGGAATGCTTCCAGCTGTTCATCAACCGTCAACAATTCCCTCTGGTCCGGCTCTGTTCCGCCATCACGGGTCAGATGAAGGCTCTGAACATCGGCGGTAATGGGCTCATCGCCATCCGGCAGCACCACTCGCCCAACTGCCCGGTCGGACCGGGTGTTGATGACCCATTGATCCCCCAAATCACTGGCCACGACCTCAATATCCGTCAGTAACTGGCGCCCCAACCACAGCCGCTCGATATCCAGGTCAAAACCGCTGGATTTCCGCAGAAGATCGAATGACAACCGGTTCTCCCAGGTCACGGCGATGCCAAGGCCACCTTCACGGGCCGGGTCAATGGTGACGCTCAGGGGGGCTCCCTCATCCACGGTCTTGGCCAGCGGTTCGGGCCAGTCAACGGACACGCCTTCCAGGTTGGAACGGATGGTCACCGTCGAGGCGGTTTCCGGCGACACATCCAGGGTGGCGGTGTAATCCGTTTCACCCTCCAGCCCCAGACCCACGTCGCTCTCAAGGCCCGCACGGGTAAACGCCTGCGGCAGGCTGATCCGTCCCCGCTGCTGGATGGTCATGGCGCCGCTGCTGTCATTGCGAGACAACGAGACAGTAACCGGATCGCCCAGGAACACCGCTTTCAGCGGCTCGCCAGAAAATCCGGAGGTATTACTGAACCCAAGCTCCCCTGACAACTGCTCCCAGACCAGATCCGCTTCCGGATAGGCGACCTGTCCGTTTTGCGTCGCCACCCTGGCTTCCAGGTCCGGCTCGCCATTACCATCCAGGGGCATCTGCAGCCCCAGATCCAGCTGATAGTCACCACCAACCGAAATGCTCCTCCCGGCAGCCCCCGCCATTTCGCCCAGCGGGCTGTTCTCCATCCAGTACGACACCGCCGCCCCTGGAACCGCCGCAGATGCGTCCACCGAGAGCCGCAGGCGATCGTCCACCGGTTCCACCCTCACCTGCCCCCGCTCGAGTTGCAGTTGTCCGGTGGTGCCCTGCTCCAGCTCTACCCGGGTCTGTCCGTTGTGAATGAACACTTCGCCCCGGCCGTTTTCCACGGCCGGCCAGCGCTCGTCGTAACGCACGCTGGCGTTATCGAAGCGATACCGCATGGATGACACGAAGGACCCCGGTGGCGCGTCCCGGTTGATCAGCCCGTGACCGTAATAGACGCCCTCGGTGATATCCGCATCGGTAATGGCTGTGGTCAGCCACTCATACAGCCCGGGATCAACAACATGCACCGGCACGAACTCCGCCAGCATGTCTGCCTTACCATTCTTGACGCCCACCTGCAGACTGAGGTTGTCTTCACCCTCACGATCCATGCGCAGGTCAAACGCCCCGGTCAGTTCGGTGTTCTCGCCATAATTCACGCGGATGTCGTCGGACCAGACCCGGGTAATAGGTCCCTCCATCTGCCACGCCACCCTCGCCCCGAGCGAGGTCATCATCCAGTTATCGCGGAACAACAGGGGGAAGCCCAACGTCGCGCTTTCGCTATCGGCCACCACATAGCCGCGACGGTGATCCATCACAATACGCCCATTCAGCCCCCGCACTTCCGGCACCCCGCGATAGGCTTCGACACTGACATCGTCCAGCATCCCGAAGAGTTCAAACCCTTCGCCGTCCTGACCGGGCACCTGCACCCGCAAATCGTCAAGCCGGCCCCCAGGGCGGTAGTTATCCAGCGCCTGACGTGCGACCGCGGGCAACAGACCAATGCTGGAGACTACCCTCCGCAACGGTCTGAGCGGCACTTCATCAGCGATGATATCCAGCCCTTCCTCGCGCCGGATCACCCGCAGATTGAAGGGAGACACCTGATCGCCGTCCCAAGTCCACTCCAGGTCATTGAGATGAAGCTCGCCATCACCGGCCAGGGTTTCAAGGTCGACCGGTTCATCCTCCGTCAGCGCGGTCTCGCTGCGACGCCAGCCGAACCTGGAACGAATGTCCTCCAGTGGCGCCAGGGATTCACGATCCACCCCGAGTTGCAGATAGGGCGTTTCCACCGTACCGGTCACCTGCTCCAGACGCCCTTCGCGGAAGGTCAGCCAGGCATGGCCGCCCAGATCAAAACCCTCCACGCGGATGTTCCGCCAGCTATATTCGTCAACCAGACCGTCGAACAGCCGTCCCGAGTTCACATCGACATATAACTGGCCGTTGAAATCGCCCCGGAAAAAGTGCTGGCCCAGCAGGCTGAAGCTGGCCAGCTGCTCGGTGGTTCCCGCCTGCATGGCCCGGCCCGACGCCTTGAACAGCCCACGATGGTATACCAGGTCCAACTGCGGAATATCGAGGTGGCGGATCTTGTCGTTATTGTCCCGTATTCCGAGACTGACCCGGGTAATCTTCACGCTGGGGTCCGACAGCCAGTCTCCGGCCCGGTCCAGCCACAGTTTAAGGTCGTTGGTGACCGGTTCCGGCAGATCCGCCCCTTCGACGGAAACCGCCCCACGGGGGGTCTGATTGAGGGTCAGCGCCAGACCATCGGCTTCGAACTCGCCAAACACAATGCGGAAGCGGAACAGGGAGGACAGGGTGTCGAGGCGGATACGAAGGTGTTGCAGGGACGCCGCGACCTCGCTGCCGTCCTCGCTTTTGACGACAAGGTCGCGAGCCTCAAGGGAAGGATCCAGCCAGGTCCAGCCGGATCTCAGGGATCCAATGGAGATCTCGTGCCCGAGCTCCTGTGACAGCCGCGCTTCAATATCGTCCCGGAAGCTGTCGATGTTCTGGGTCAGTTGCCGCCCGACTCCGGCAAACAGCGCCAGCAGGACCAACGCGACCAGCAGCGACCACCACACCAGGCTGGCCAGTCTGGAGGCCAGCCGGACCGGTGTGCTCTCCGGATCCTGGTCGTCGATCATGGATGACATCGCTTATCTATGATTACAGCAGGACTACGTCGTACTGTTCCTGGCTATAGAATGGCTCTACCTGGAACCGGATGGTTTTCTCTATGAAGGTTTCCAGGTCGGCAACGTTATCGGACTCCTCATCCAGCAGCCGGTCCACCACGCTCTGGGAAGCCATCACCAGGTAGCTTTCCGTATCGTAGGCCCGGTTCACCCGGAGAATTTCCCGGAATATCTCATAGCATACCGTTTCGCTGGTTTTCAGGAAGCCACGGCCATCACAGATGGGGCAAGGCTCACAGAGGATCTGCCCCAGGCTTTCGGTGGTCCGCTTGCGGGTCATTTCCACCAGGCCCAGTTCCGATACCCCGGTTATCTTGGTCTTGGCATGGTCACGCTCAAGCATCTTTTCCAGCATACGGTGGACCTGGCGCTGGTGCTCGGAATCTTCCATGTCAATGAAATCGATGATGATAATGCCGCCCAGGTTCCGCAAGCGCAGTTGCCGGCTGATCGCCCTGGCCGCCTCAAGGTTGGTCTTGAAGATGGTTTCTTCCAGGTTCCGGTGCCCGACAAACGCCCCGGTGTTGATGTCGATGGTGGTCATCGCTTCGGTCTGGTCGATGATCACGTACCCGCCGGACTTCAGCTGAACCTTGCGGCTAAGGGCTTTCTGGATTTCATCTTCCACGGAGTACAGGTCAAAGATGGGCCGCTCACCGGGGTAATATTCCACCTTGTCGGAAAACTCCGTGACGAACTCCTCAACGAATTCCATCACTCGCTGGTGGCTTTCCCGGCTGTCGATGCGGACCTTTTCGGTCTGGGGGCGGATCAGGTCGCGAATGGTGCGAATAAACAGGGGCAGGTCCTGATACACCACCGTCGGCGCCTGAACCCGGGCAATGCGTTCATGGATGGACTGGCTGAGCCGATGCAAATAGGCCATATCACCGATCAGGTCGTCCGGAGCGGCAGCCTCCGCCGCAGTGCGGATAATATAACCGCCCTCCGCGTCGGTCTGCTTCGCAGCGGATTCCTCTACCAGGGTTTTCAACCTCGTGCGTTCGTTATCATCCTCAATACGCTGGGAGATGCCAACGTGACTGGTCCCCGGCATAAACACCAGGTAACGGGAAGGAATCGACAGCTGGGTGGTCAGGCGGGCGCCCTTGGTACCAATCGGGTCCTTGGTCACCTGTACCACCAGGGACTGACCTTCCCGCAGAAGGGTGCGGATATCGGGCACTACCTTTGGAGCTTCGTTGGTCTCCTGTGCCGTTGACTGGCTGGCGACCACGTCGGAGGCGTGAATAAAGGCGGCACGCTCCAGCCCGATATCGACAAACGCCGCTTCCATACCCGGCAATACCCGAACGACCTTGCCCTTGTAGATATTACCAACAATACCCTTGCGGCTGGTCCGTTCAATATAGGCTTCCTGCAGCATGCCGTTTTCGACAAGAGCCACCCTTGTCTCGACCGGGGTAACGTTGATCAGAATTTCTTCACTCATTGTGGCTCTCCAGACTACGTTGCCAGACTTTCCAGACCGGGTAACCGGCTTGCGCCAGCAGTGTGGCAGTCTCCTGCAGCGGCAAACCCACCACCGCGCTGTAACTGCCCCGTATTTCCTTTACAAAAATACCACCAAGTCCCTGTATTCCATAACTTCCTGCTTTGTCCATCGGTTCCCCGCTTGCGACATAGGCGCCTATCTCCTCCCTGGACAGGTTCCGGAAGGTCACATCGGTGGTGACCAGACAGGTCGAGCAACGCCCCCGGGACGCCAGCGCCACGGCGGTCATTACCTGGTGGGTGTGGCCGGACAGCCGGCGCAGGGTTGCCTCGGCCTCAGCGGCATCGGCAGGCTTGCCAAGAATATGGCCGCCCAGCACCACCGAGGTATCGGAACCGAGAACCAGCCATTCCGGATCCACCGCGCCTGCCAGGGCTTTTTCCCGCGCCAGGCGCTCGACATAGGCCGAGGGGAGTTCCCCCGCTTCAGGCGTCTCGTCGATATCCACGGGCCGGGTGTGAAAAGACAGGCCAATCTGCGTCAGCAGTTCGGCGCGTCTGGGAGAGGCCGAAGCCAGAATGATGGACTGCATGGGAACATCCTATCCCAGTTTGCGGTTAAGGTTATCCAGCAGCACACACACAATGGGCCAGACAATGGCGCTAGTCAGGGCTGGCCAGAGGTAACTGAAACCGGCATCCTCGCCGCCCAGCATCTGCTTTATGAAGTGCACCAGCATCTGGTTGATGCCGAGCAACAGGAATACCATCAGGCACTGCTGGGGCATTGGGTACATACGCAACCGCTGGTGAATGGTCAGCACCAGGAAGGCAATCAGCCCCATCGCCAGGCCATTGACGCCCAGCGGCGTGGCTTCCAGTACATCCAGCAGCAGCCCCAGGCACCAGGCCAGCAGGATGCCAAACTGTGCCGGGGCACGAAACGTCCAGTAGAACACCATCAACCCCAGCCATTCGGGCCGGAATTCAAACCAGCCCACCGGGAACAGGGAAATACTCAGCACCAAAGCAAGGACCACACTGAGGGCGAAGACCGGATAACTGATCACGGATAACATCAGCGCACCTCTTCCCCGCCGGCTTCAACGCCGACGTTCACTGCGGCGCCGTCCTGGCCCGGCACGTTGCCGTCCTCGTCTCCCTCACCATCGGGCGGGAAGACCACCAGAACCAGACTGCTCTGGTTAAGGCGGGCTTTGGGGGTTGCATCAATATTCACGAATGGTTCACCCGGCTCCTTGGTAATGCTGGCCACCTCGGCTACCGGATAACCTTTGGGGAAACGCCCACCCAGGCCGGAACTGACCAGCAGGTCCCCCTCGCGGATATCGGCGGTGTCCGGCACATGCACCAGCTCCAGCGAATTAATATCGCCGTTGCCCAGCAGGATGGCTCGCAGGCCGTTACGCACCACTTCCACCGGTACTGCGTGGCTGCTGTCGGATACCAGCAGGACCCGTGAGGTGAAGCTGCTGGTCTGCTGCACCTGTCCCAGCAAGCCATTGGCGTCAAGGATGGCCTGACCGACGGTCACACCGTCCCGGCTGCCTTTGTTGATGATAACTTCGTGGGAAAACGGATCCGGCGACACGCCCACGATTTCGCCCACAATGACGCGGTCATCCAGCACTTCCGATGAGTTCATCAGGCGCCGCAGTTCGTTGTTCTCGGATGCCAGGGCCGCGTACTTCAGGGCGCGACGCTCAAGAATCAGCAGGCGGGCCCTGAGGTCTTCGTTCTCGGCCTGCAGGTCTTCGCGGGTTGTGAACAGGCCGGCAACCCAGTGTTCCAGTTCGGATGGCGCGTTGCCCAGCCAATGGATCGGGGCCAGGCCGGTACCGATCACGCTGCGAACCGAAGTCAGTTTGTCGAAACGGGCGTCCGCAATGATCAGTACCGCCGATATCACAATCACCAGCAACAATCTGAAACCGGGAACGGGGCCTTGCACAAAGATGGTTTTAATGGCTGATCCTCCCGCCATTAAATACCGGGCAGATACGACAACCGCCGCAGTGGTAGCCCACTTGCGGCGGTCGGGGACGAGAGGGTGTCAGGCGTGATGCCAGTACCACGGTATTACGCCTCCTGAGAGAACATTCCGATTCCACCCCGGTCAATCACTTCCAGCGCCTTGCCGCCACCGCGGGCGACACAGGTCAGCGGGTCTTCGGCAATGATCACCGGCAGGCCGGTTTCCTCGCTGATCAGTTTGTCGAGGCCACGCAGCAGGGCGCCGCCACCGGTCAGCACGATGCCGCGCTCGGCGATGTCGGAGGCCAGTTCGGGCGGAGACTGTTCCAGCGCGCTTTTCACGGTCTGGACAATCTGGGCCAGGGACTCCTGCAGGGCATCGAGAATTTCTTCGCTGTTCAGGGTGAAGGCCCTGGGTACGCCTTCAGCCAGGTTACGGCCACGAACATCGATCTCGCGGATGTCCAGACCTTCATAGGCACAGCCGATTTCGTGTTTGATGCGTTCGGCCGTGGAATCACCGATCAGGCTGCCGTAGTTGCGGCGTACGTAGGTGACGATGGCTTCGTCAAACTTGTCACCACCAACCCGGACGGATTCGGCATAGACAATGCCGTTCAGGGAGATGATGGCAATTTCGGTGGTACCGCCGCCGATGTCGACGATCATGGAACCGCTGGCTTCTTCTACCGGCAGACCGGCACCGATCGCTGCAGCCATGGGTTCTTCGATCAGGTAGACTTCACGGGCACCCGCACCGAGGGCGGATTCACGGATGGCTTTGCGCTCAACCTGGGTGGACTTGCTTGGCACGCAGACCAGTACCCGTGGGCTGGGGGTAATGAAGCTGTTTTCATGCACTTTGTGGATAAAGTGCTGCAGCATTTTCTCGGTCACTACAAAATCCGCGATCACGCCGTCTTTCATGGGGCGGATGGCGGTGATGTTCCCGGGGGTGCGGCCCAGCATCCGTTTTGCTTCGGAGCCGACTGCGGCGACCATTTTCTGGGAGTTACTGGTGCGAATGGCCACAACGGAGGGCTCATTCAGCACAATTCCGCGCTCACGCACGTAGATTAGGGTGTTCGCGGTGCCCAGGTCGATGGACAGGTCGCTGGAAAACATTCCTCGGAGTCTTTTAATCAACATTCGTGTAGTTTCAACCTGAGAGTTGCAGTCGCAGAAAAGATGCGGCAACTTTAGCAGCGAGCACCCCCGCAGGCAAGGCACGATCGGGCCCTGAGACTGTCCGTTAACACTTTGCCACATCTTTGCCACAAAAGTGGCCCCCTCCCGCCTTTGCCGGAATCTGTTACCATACCGCTTTTATTTTTGACTTGGGTGCAGGGGCGCCTGGGAGACGGCTTTCCAAAACACGCTGTGAATACGTCCCTGTACGCTTGGACTCCGCCATCCATGGCTCCGCACAGTTTTGGAAAGCCGTCTCCCAGGCACCTTCGTAGTCCGTGCAATTTTCGGCTGGCGTCAGCTCAGCCCATAAGTTACTGAAACTTCATATTTCTGGGAGGCAATGTGACCATTTCCCGCAAGGACATTGAGAAAGTCGCTGTGCTCGCCCGCATTCGTGTGGACGAAGAGCAGGTCTCGGCACTTGAGAAAGACCTGGGCAATATTCTGGACCTGGTCGATCAGCTGGGTGCGGCGGACACGGACAATGTGGAGCCCCTGGCCCACCCGCTGGATGCGGTCCAGCGCCTGCGTGCCGATGAGGTAACGGAGACCAATCAGCGGGAAGCTTTCCAGGCCATAGCGCCGGCGACCGAAGACGGTCTTTATCTTGTACCGCGCGTTATTGAGTGATCGGACGAACAGCGACGTAAACAGGAAGTATCATGCATAACAAGTCTGTAGCAGAGCTCTCCCGCGAGCTGGAACGTGGCGAGATTTCCAGTGTGGAGCTGACTCAGCAGTTTCTTGACCGCATCAAGCAGGAAGACGGTCGGTTCAACAGCTTTATTACGGTGACCGAAGAGCAGGCCCTGGCGGACGCGAAGGCGGCGGACGAGCAGCGTGCTGTCGGTAACGCCACAATCTGGACCGGGGTGCCCTTCGCCCATAAGGATATTTTCTGCACCAATGGGGTTCGTACCACCTGTGGCTCGAAGATGCTGGAGAATTTTGTGCCTCCTTATAACGCCACGGTGACAGAGAATTTCCGTAATGCCGGCGCGGTGTGTCTGGGTAAGACCAATATGGATGAGTTCGCCATGGGCTCTTCCACGGAATCGAGTTATTTTGGCGCCACTACTAACCCGTGGGGTCTGAGCCAGGGCGAGAAACGGGTTCCTGGCGGGTCGTCCGGCGGTTCTGCTGCCGCGGTGGCCGCACGACTGGTTCCGGCGGCGACGGCGACGGATACCGGCGGGTCTATCCGCCAGCCGGCGGCGTTGTGTGGGGTTACCGGTCTGAAGCCGACCTATGGGCGGGTTTCCCGTTACGGGATGATTGCGTTTGCTTCCAGCCTGGATCAGGGCGGCACTATGGCCCGCACGGCGGAAGACAACGCGCTGATGCTGAACGTGATGGCGGGGTTTGATCCGAAGGACTCCACGTCCATTGACCGGGAGGTGCCGGATTACACTGCGACGCTGAATGAGCCGCTGAAAGGCCTGAAGATCGGGCTGCCGAAGGAGTACTTCAGTGATCAGCTCAGCCCGGCGATGGAGGAGCAGGTTCGCAACGCGGTGAAGGAATACGAAAAGCTGGGGGCAACGGTTAAAGAGGTATCACTGCCGAACGCCAAACTGGCGATCGCCGCTTACTACGTGATTGCGCCGGCCGAGGCGTCCGCCAATCTGTCCCGTTTTGATGGAGCCCGTTACGGATACCGTTGCGACGACCCGAAAGACCTGATGGACATGTACACCCGTACCCGCGCTGAAGGTTTCGGTAACGAAGTCAAGCGCCGGATTCTGGTGGGTACCTATGCGCTGTCTGCCGGCTACTTTGATGCCTATTACCTGAAGGCACAGAAAGTCCGCCGCCTGATTCAGCAGGACTTTATCAATGCCTTCAAGGAAGTGGACGTGCTGATGAGCCCGACCACGCCTTCCCCGGCGTTCATCCAGGGTGAGAAGACCAACGATCCGGTCACCATGTACCTGGAGGACGTGTTCACCATCGCCATTAACCTGGCGGGCGTGCCGGCCATGTCGGTGCCGGCCGGCTTTGTCGATGGACTTCCGGTTGGTCTGCAAATCATCGGGGATTATTTCTCCGAAGCGCGGCTGCTGAACGCCGCCCATCAATTCCAGCAGGTGACCGACTGGCACCAGCGTGAGCCGCAATAAGCCCGGGACAGGAGAATGAGTATGCAGTGGGACATTGTGATCGGGCTGGAAATTCACGTTCAGCTCGCCACCCAGACCAAGATTTTTTCCGGCTCCAGCACCGCCTACGGCGCCGAGCCCAACACCCAGGCCAACGCGGTTGACCTGGCCATGCCCGGTACCCTGCCGGTGCCGAATGAGCAGGCATTCCGCTACGCGGTGATGTTTGGCCTGGCGGTGAATGCCGAGATCGAACGCCGCTCGGTGTTCGAACGGAAGAATTATTTCTACCCGGACCTGCCCAAGGGCTACCAGACTACCCAGCTGGAACGCCCGATTGTCGGTCCCGGCTATGTGGACCTTGATCTGACCAACGGTGAGTCCAAGCGCGTGCGCATTCACCACGCCCACCTGGAAGAAGACGCCGGCAAGTCGCTGCACGAAGACTTTCATGGCATGACCGGCATTGACCTGAACCGCGCCGGCACCCCGCTGATCGAGGTGGTCACCGAACCGGACATGACCAATGCCGAGGAAGCGGTGGCATTTGCCAAGAAGCTGCACGGCATTGTGACGTCACTGGGCATCTGTGATGGCGACATGTCCCAGGGTTCCATGCGGTTTGACGTAAACATTTCACTCAAACCGAAAGGCTCTGACACGCTGGGCACCCGCACGGAAACCAAGAACCTGAACTCCTTCCGCTTTATGGAACAGGCCATCGCCCACGAAGTCGAGCGGCAGATGGATATCCTGGAAGACGGCGGCACGATCGTGCAGGAAACCCGCCTGTATAATGGTGACCGGGACGAGTCCCGCTCCATGCGGACCAAGGAAGAAGCCAACGATTACCGCTACTTCCCCTGCCCCGACCTGCTGCCGGTGGAAATCGATGATTCATTCATCGAGGAAGCCCGCAGCAGCCTCCCGGAGCTGCCGGATGCCCGTAAAGCACGTTTTATGGATCAGTACGGCCTCAACGACTACGACGCAGGTCTGCTGGCCGGGGATTCAAGACTGGCCGCTTTCTTCGAGGAAGCCGTCAGCCATGGTAAAGACGCCAAGCTGACGTCTAACTGGATCCAGGGCGAATTCTCCGCGCGGCTGAATGCTGAAGAGAAATCGGTAGCCGACTCCCCCATTACCGGCGCCCAGTTGGGTGATCTGGTGGTGCGGATTGCCGACAACACAATTTCCTCCGCTGGCGCGAAGAAGGTCTTCGAGGCGCTTTGGAGCGGCGAGAACGACAATGTCGACGCCATCATCGATGCCAAGGGCCTGAAGCAGGTCTCTGACACCGGCGCCCTGGAGTCGATGGTCGATGAGGTTCTGGCCGGCATGCCGGATCAGGTGGCCCAGTACCAGAATGAGGAAGATCCCAAGAAGCGCAAGAAAATGCTTGGCGGCTTCATGGGGCCGCTGATGAAGGCCTCCAAGGGGCAAGGGAATCCGAAGCTGTTTAACGAGATTCTTGTTAGGAAGCTTGGGGGCTAATGGGTTAATCCTGGGTCGTGCCTGTTTGGTGCGGCCCTAGCCTTGATGTTTCGGGGGGAGGCCTTGGTGGGAGGCTTCTCCGAAAAACCGCTACAAGCACGTCCGTGTGCGC